>DCWG01000144.1:14299-28299 GCA_002327525.1 Gammaproteobacteria bacterium UBA2168
GGTGATGATCGTGTTGTTGAAGGAGGCATGGATGTGTGCCACACCGTCCGTCACTACTCGCTTGGCTTTCTTGCGTTCTGCCATTTTCTCTCTTACCTGTATTCTGTATGCACTGTCTTTTCTACGCTTACTTGCGAATCGGCCGGCGCGGGCCTTTGCGCGTACGCGCGTTGGTGCGCGTGCGCTGGCCATTTACCGGCAACCCACGGCGATGGCGTATGCCCCGGTAGCAGCCGAGATCCATGAGGCGCTTGATATTCATCGACACCTCGCGCCGCAGATCGCCTTCGACCGGAAGGCGCGCGATCTCACTACGTATCGCGTCGAGATCTGCTTCCGAAAGGTCCTGAACCCTCACAGACGGATCCACCCCTGCGCCCTCGCAGACCTTCTTTGCTGTCGTACGGCCTACGCCATAGATATAGGTCAGCGAGATGCCAGCGTGCTTGTTGTCTGGAACGTTGATTCCGGCAATACGTGCCATCAGTTACTCCGTTGTTTTCCTTTTCCGCATCTGCGCCTGTAATCAACCCTGGCGCTGTTTGTGACGCGGTTCCGCACTGCAGATCACGCGCACCACACCCTGGCGCCGAACGATCTTGCAGTTACGACATATCTTCTTGACCGAGGCTCTTACTTTCATTGCTTACCTGCCTTCCTAACTCTGGCCCGCTAGCGCCGACCGCGCCCGTAGCCCTTGAGATTCGATTTTTCCATCAGCTTCGCGTACTGACTGGACATCAGATGCGCCTGTACCTGCGACATGAAGTCCATGGCTACCACCACCACGATCAGCAGGGCGGTGCCGCCGAGTTGAAAGGTGATGTTGAACGCCACGATCATGAACTCCGGCAGCAGGCAGACGAGTGTCACGTACAGCCCGCCGAATACCGTGAGCCGGGTAACCACGTCGTCTATATAACGCGCGGTCTGTTGACCTGGCCTGATACCCGGCACGTAGGCGCCCTGCCGCTTCAGGTTGTCCGCCATGTCTTTCGGGTCGAACTGGATGGCGGTGTAGAAAAAGCTGAAGAAAATAATGCCCGCGGCAAACATCAGAATGTACAGCGGCTGGCCTGGCGAGAGCACGAGTGCTACTTCCTGCAGCCAGCCAAGACCCGGGCTCTGCCCGAACCATTGCGCCATCGATGCTGGCGCCAGCAACAGTGAGGAGGCAAAAATCGCCGGAATGACGCCAGCCATATTGATCTTCAACGGCAAGTGGCTGGTCTGGCCCTGGTACATTCTGCGGCCTTGCTGACGCTTGGCATAATTCACCGTGATGCGGCGCTGGCCACGTTCGACAAACACCACGAAACCGACTATGGCCACCGCGAACAGGCCGATAGCGAGTAATGCGATAATGTTGATATCACCCTGGCGTGCTGCCTCGAACGACTGTCCGATGGCTGACGGGAAACCCGACACAATGCCTGAGAAAATGATCAGCGAAATACCGTTACCTACGCCGCGCTCGGTGATCTGCTCACCAAGCCACATCATGAACAGCGCACCGGTTACCAGCGTCACGATGGACACGAAGTAGAAAACTGGACCGCTGGTGAATGCGAGGCCCTGATTGGCGAGCGTGACGGTCAGCGAGAAGCCCTGGATGAGGGCGATGCCGAGGGTTCCGTAGCGCGTGTACTGAGTGATCTTGCGCCTTCCGGACTCTCCTTCCTTGCGCAGCTGCTGCAGCGCCGGATACATCATCGACATCAGGTTCATGATGATGCTGGAGGTGATGTAGGGGACCACACCGAGCGCGAGGATGCTCATGCGCTCGATCGCACCGCCGGAAAACATGTTAAACAGATCGAGAATGCCTCCCTGCTGCTGGTCGAAGAGTGCCGCGAGTCGGTCAGGGTTGATCCCCGGCAATGGAATGTGCGTTCCAATCCGGTAGACGAGCAAAGCAAACAACACGAACAGAAGACGGCTGCGGAGTTCCGCGATACCGGCCTGGTTGCCTGCTAATTGTCCTGGGGTGGATACCATTTACCTGTACTGTTCTACCTGTGGATCGCAACCGACCGGCCTCATGCCCTTAGCCGCTCCCACAGCATGTCGTCTCCTGCTATCTACTCTTCTATCTTGCCGCCAGCCGCCTCGATGGCTTCCCTGGCGCCCCTGGTTACCGCGATGCCGGACACCGACACCGCACGATCGATGCCACCCGAGAGAATGATTCGCGCGCGGGTCTTGTCGCGACGTATGACATTGGCCGCCTTGAGCGTCTCCAGATTCACCGCGTCGCCTTCCACTCTTGCAAGCTCGCCAAGGCGCACCTCGGCCGTCACTGCACCGATACGAGAGCGGAACCCGAATTTCGGTATGCGCATCTGCAACGGCAGCTGACCGCCTTCGAATCCGGGGCGCACGCCACCACCAGAACGAGACTTCTGTCCCTTCTGGCCACGGCCAGCGGTCTTACCCCGCCCCGCGCCCGAACCCCGGCCCACACGGCGCTTCGCACGTCGAGCGCCTGTTGCTGCGTGGAGGTCATTCAACCTCATGTCTGCTCTCCTTCCACCCGGACCATGTAGCTGACCCGATTGATCATGCCACGCACCGAGGGGGTATCCTCCACCTCGACACTGTGGCCAATGCGTCGCAAACCCAGCCCCGCAACACAAGCCCGGTGCTTCTTCACGCAACCCGAAGTGCTCTTCACGAGCGTGACAACTATCTTCTTGTCGCTCATCGGTTAGACCCCAAGTTGCTCGACCGTCTTGCCTCGTTTCTCGGCCACCTGCTCCGGCGAGCGCATTTCAGTCAGGGCCTTGAATGTGGCGCGTATCACGTTCACCGGATTGGTCGAGCCGTAGCACTTGGCAAGCACGTTGTGTATTCCCGCCGCCTCGAGTAAGGCACGCATCGTACCGCCCGCGATCACGCCGGTACCCTCGGATGCCGGTTGCATGTACACCTTCGAGGCACCATGCCGGGCGGTGAGCGGGTACCAGATGGTCGACCCATTCAGGTCGATGTCCACCATGTCACGGCGGGCCGCTTCCATGGCCTTCTGTATTGCCAGTGGCACCTCGCGCGCTTTGCCGCGGCCAAAGCCCACCCGGCCGTGTCCGTCACCAACCACGGTGAGTGCTGTAAAGCCAAAGATCCGGCCACCTTTAACTACCTTGGCCACCCGGTTCACCTGAACCAGCTTCTCCACCAGGCCTTCTTCGCGTACTTCGTCTGTATACGCCATATCAGAACTCCAAACCGGCTTCGCGAGCCGCTTCCGCCAAGGCTTTCACCCGGCCGTGATATTTGTATCCGGAACGGTCGAAAGCAACTTGTGTCACGCCCGCCGCCTTGCCGCGCTCACCAACCAGTGCTCCGACCCTGGCTGCTGCATCTATATTGCCCGTACCGCTACCGCGCAGAGTCTCATCAAGCGTTGAGGCCTGCGCGAGCACTGTCGTGCCGTCAGCAGAGATGATTTGTGCGTAGATGTGCTTCGGCGTGCGATGCACCGTGAGCCTCGTATCACCTTTTTCACGCATACGCATGCGTGTCTTTCTGGCACGTCGCAATCTCGACTGTTTCTTGTCCTGCATGTTTGCTACTTCTTCTTGGCTTCTTTGCGCCGCACGCGCTCGTTCGCGTACCGCACACCCTTGCCCTTATACGGCTCTGGAGGCCGCAATTTCCGGATCTCCGCTGCCACCTGGCCAACCAACTGCTTACTGGCGCCTTTGATCACGATCTCGGTCTGGCTAGGCGTTTCAACCTCGATACCCTCCGGCAGTGCGTACTGGACCGGGTGAGAAAATCCCAGGATCAGATTGAGTTTCTTGCCCCGCGCCTGCGCCCTGTATCCAACACCCTGCAGCTCGAGCCTGCGCTCGAAGCCCTCTGTCACACCGACGACCATGTTGTTCACCAGCGCGCGCGTCGTACCCGCGAGAGCACGCGAGGTTTTTGCATTGTCGCGTGCTGCAAATGTCAGTTTTCCCTCGCTTTCCGAAACCTCTACCAAACCATGCACCTCGTGCGCTAGCGCGCCCTTCGCACCCTTTACACTGACACTCTGTCCATCCAGTTTCACCTCGACACCGGTTGGCACTTCTACTGGATTGTTTGCTATTCGTGACATCGAATTCCCTGCTATGAACACGCGTCTTAAAAGACGGTGCAAAGCACCTCGCCGCCAACACCCTCGTTACGGGCATTCTGGTCGGACATGACACCTTTGTTGGTACTCACGATCGCCACGCCCAGCCCATCGCGGACGCGCGGCAGATTGTCCGCGGGCTTGTACACTCGCAGGCCCGGTCGGCTGACGCGCACCAGTTCTTCTATCACCGCTGTGCCTTCGTGATACTTGAGCTTTACGCTCAGCTCCGGCTTACCACCTTCTTCGACGCTGTAACCCTCGATGTAGCCTTCACTTTCCAGTACCGCGCAGATGGCGGACTTGATGGTAGAACTGGGCATCGAGACGTCGGGGTGACTCGCGCTTTGTGCATTGCGTATGCGCGTGAGCATGTCTGCGATGGGATCCTGCATAGACATCTGTTCTTTCTCCTTGGAACCTACCAGCTCGCCTTGACCAAGCCCGGCACGTCGCCGCGCATGGCTGCCTCACGCAGCTTGTTGCGGCCCAGCCCGAACTTCCGGTACACGGCGTGTGGGCGACCGGTTATGCCGCAACGTCGCTGCTGCCGTACGGGGGATGCGTTGCGCGGCAACTTCTGTAACTTAAGCTGAGCTTCCCAACGCTCGTCGTCCGCCGCGTGGCTATCGTTGATGATCTTTTTCAGTGCTTCACGCTTGGCCGCGTACTTGGCTACCGTTTTGGCGCGCTTCTTTTCGCGCTCGATCATGGACATTTTTGCCATATTCCTTTCCTTGCTCCTCTACTACCGCTATGCTGCTGTCTGGCCGCGGAAGGGGAAGTTGAAGCCGCGCAGCAGCTGCAGCGCCTCTTCGTCCGTTGGTGCCGTAGTCGTCACCGTGATGTTCAACCCGCGAATCTTGTCGATCTTGTCGTAATCGATTTCCGCGAACACGATCTGTTCCGCGATACCCATCGAGAAGTTACCGCGCCCGTCGAAGGACTTGGGATTCAGGCCTCGAAAGTCCCGCGTACGCGGAATCGCGATACTGATCAGCCGCTCGACAAACTCGTACATGCGCCCGCGCCGCAGCGTGACCTTGCAACCGATGGGCCAGCCCTCACGAATCTTGAAACCCGCCTCGGACTTTCGTGCGTTGGTCACAATAGGCTTCTGGCCCGCGATCAGCGTCATATCCGAAACTGCGTTCTTCATGACCTTCCGATCACCCACAGCATCGCCCACGCCCATGTTCAGCGTAATCTTCTTGAGCCTCGGCACCTGCATCAGGTTTTTGTAACCCAATTCCTGCTGCAGCTGCGGCCGGATCTCTTCCACGTATTCTTGGTACAGGTTAGACACTGTGTTTACTCGTCAATGATCTCGTTGGTGGACTTGTAGAAACGCACCTTTTCGCCATCTTCCTCGCGAAAGCCCACACGGTCGGCCTTTTCCGCATCCGGGTTCCAGATCGCCACGTTGGATACATCGATGGAACCTTCCTGTTCGACGATGCCGCCCGGCTGACCGGCGTTGGGATCGGGGCGAGTGTGCTTCTTGAGCATGTTCACACCCGTCACCAGCAGACGCCCGCCATCGAGTACGCGTAACACTTCGCCACGCTTGCCCTTGTCGCGGCCCGCGATCACGATTACTTCATCGTCTTGTTTAATCTTCAACATCCGGTTTCTCTATCTGCCGCTGAAGCTTCTTTCACAGCACTTCTGGCGCGAGCGATATAATGCGCATGAAGTTCTCGTTGCGTAGCTCGCGCGTGACGGGCCCGAATATCCGCGTTCCCACCGGCTGGTTCTGCTGATTGAGTAAAACCGCGGCATTCTGGTCGAATCGGATGAGTGATCCGTCCGCACGACGCACGCCCTTCTTCGTACGCACGACCACCGCGTTCATCACCTGGCCCTTTTTGACCCGGCCACGTGGGATGGCCTCTTTCACCGTCACCTTGATGATGTCACCGATACCGGCATACCGGCGGTGCGAGCCACCCAGCACCTTGATGCACTGCACCCGCCGCGCGCCGCTGTTGTCGGCGATGTCCAGCATGGATTCTGTTTGGATCATCTCTTTGTCTACCTAGTCGCTTGATCACGACCGACCGTCCTTCGGCCGGCTGCCGCTCCTACAGTTTCCTTTAATCGTTACGCAATGATGGTCGCGCGTTCGTCGACGCTCTTCAGCGTCCACGTCTTCATCTTCGAAATCGGCCGACACTCTTCGATGGTGACGGTGTCGCCGATATTGCAATCATTGTTCTCATCGTGTGCGTGCAACTTGGTGGAACGGCGTACCACCTTGCCGTAAACCGGGTGACGCACACGGCGTTCCACCAGTACGGTGATGCTCTTTTCCATCTTGTTGCTCACCACGCTGCCCGTGGCGGTGCGACGATTGACTCGTCTGTCTTCAGACACGCTGTTCTCAGCCACGGGTGGCCTCCTGAATCACAGTTTTGATGCGCGCGATATCACGGCGCGTTTCTTCCAACAGGTGCGTCTGGCCCAGCTGGCCGCTCGCTTTCTGCATGCGCAGGTGAAACTGCTCTTTTCGCAGCTTCAGGAGCTCTTCGTTCAGCTCCTCGGGATTCTTATCCCGGTAATCACTCGCTTTCATCTACATCACCGTCCGTTTCACGAAGGCGGTCTCAAACGGCAACTTGGCCGCGGCCAGCATAAATGCCTCGCGCGCCGTCTCTTCCGTCACACCTTCCATCTCGTACAGCACGCGGCCGGGCTGAATCTGCGCGATCCAGTATTCGACGCCGCCCTTACCCTTACCTTGGCGTACTTCCAGCGGCTTTTTCGTGATCGGTTTGTCAGGAAAGACCCGTATCCAGATCTTGCCGCCCCGCTTGACGTGGCGCGTGATGGCCCGACGACCGGACTCGATCTGACGCGCGGTCAGACGCCCACGCCCAACGGCCTTCAGTCCGTACTCACCGAAGCTGACCTTGCTGCCCCGGTGCGCCAGGCCGCGATTGCGTCCTTTCTGCTGCTTTCTGAATTTGGTTCTTTTTGGCTGCAGCATGGCTTATCCCTCTGCCACCTCTTCGTTGCCGATAATCTCGCCCTTGAACACCCACACCTTAATACCCAGCACACCGTAGGTGGTCTGCGCCTCCCAGGTCGCGTAATCGATGTCCGCACGCAGCGTGTGCAACGGCACGCGCCCTTCGTGGTAGACCTCGGAGCGAGCTATCTCAGCTCCGCCCAGGCGCCCGGCTACTCTCACCTTGATACCTTCCGCACCCAGACGCATCGCGTTCTGGATCACCCGGCGCATCGCGCGGCGAAACTGCACGCGGCGTTCCAGCTGTTGTGCGACGTTCTGCGCCACGAGCAGTGCATCGAGTTCGGGTTTGCGAATCTCCTCTATGTTGACGTTTACCGGCACGTTCATGATCCCCGCCAGCTCCTGGCGCAGGCGCTCCACGTCCTCGCCCTTCTTACCGATCACCACGCCGGGTCGGGCCGTGTAAATGGTGATGCGCGCCGTCTGCGCCGGACGCTCTATCTCGATACGGCTGACAGAGGCTTGCGCCAGGCGCTTGCGCAGGTAGTCGCGAACCTCCAGGTCATTGAGCAGGTACTCCGGATAAGTCTTCTTGTCCGCGTACCAGGTGGACGTATGGTCCTTGACGATGCCTAGGCGAATGCCGGTGGGATGTACTTTCTGACCCATACTCTACTCGTCCGTGACCGTCACGGTGATGTGACAGCTGCGTTTGAAAATTCGATCCGCTCGCCCCTTGGCGCGCGGTTTGATGCGCTTCATGGTTAGCCCTTGGTTGACGAAGATCTCCGAGATCTTTAGCTCGTCCACGTCCGCGGCCTCGTTGTTTTCAGCGTTGGCGATGGCCGATTCCAATACCTTGCGCACCAGTACGGCACCTTTCTTGGTGCTGAACGTGAGGATGTCCAGGGCATTCGCCACAGGCTTGCCACGCACCTGATCTGCTACTAGCCGCGCCTTCTGAGGCGACACACGCAGGCGTTTTGCAGTTGCACTAACTTGCATCTCTTAAGCTCCTAGCGCCGCGCCTTGCGGTCCGCCGCATGGCCGCGATACGTGCGGCTCGGCGCAAACTCGCCCAGTTTGTGGCCCACCATGTCTTCATTGATGAAGATCGGTATATGCTGGCGACCGTTGTGCACGGCGATCGTGAGTCCAACCATGTCCGGCAGAATCATCGAACGTCGCGACCAGGTCTGGATGGGCCGCTTCTCGTTGTTGGCAACCGCAACCTCCACCTTCTTCATCAGATGCAGATCCACGAAAGGCCCTTTGCGTAGCGATCTGGGCACGTCTATCTCCTACCCCGGCGACGAACGATCAGCTTGTCCGTACGCTTGTTCTTTCGAGTCTTGTATCCCTTGGTGGGCATACCCCAGGGGCTGACAGGATGGCGCCCGCCGGAAGTCTTGCCCTCACCACCGCCGTGCGGGTGATCCACCGGATTCATGGCCACACCACGAACCGTGGGACGAACACCACGCCAGCGTTTTGCCCCTGCCTTGCCCAGGCTCCCCAGGTTGTGCTCACTCTTGCCAACCTCGCCGATGGACGCTCTGCACTCAGCCAGCACGCGGCGCATTTCTCCCGAGCGAAGTCTGAGCGTTGCATAAGCGCCCTCGCGCGCGACCAACTGCGCGGAACTTCCCGCGCTGCGGGCTATCTGAGCGCCTTTGCCGGGCTTCAATTCTATGCAATGCACCACACTGCCCACCGGGATGTTCCTGAGCGGCATCGCGTTGCCCGCCCTGATGGGCGCACTGGTACCGCTCATGATGGGATCGCCCGCTTTCACGCCTCTGGGCGCCACGATGTAACGGCGTTCGCCGTCCGCGTACTTCAGAAGCGCTATGTCAGCCGTGCGATTGGGGTCGTATTCCAGCCGCTCTATGACCGCGGGCACACCATCCTTCGTCCGCTTGAAGTCGATGACACGGTAATGCTGCTTATGGCCACCACCGCGATGCCGTGTGGTGATGCGCCCGGCGTTATTACGTCCACCGCTCTTGGATTTCATCTCGAGCAACGCCTTGTGCGGCTTGCCCTTGTGAAGGTCCTTGTTGACGACCTTGACGACGAACCGACGGCCCGGTGATGTTGGTTTTGCTTTGACTACAGCCATGATCAATCAGACACCATGAAGTCGAGTTCCTGTCCGTCAGTGACTCGTACGTATGCTTTTTTCCAGCTCTTGCGCCTCGAGACGCCCCGCCAGGACCGCTTGACCTTGCCTTTGACATTGAGCGTGGAAACGCCCGTGACATCGACACCAAACAGTGTTTCCACTGCCTCTTTGATCTCAGCCTTGGTCGCGTCTTTGGCCACCTTGAAACCGTACTGGTTGCTCTCGTCTCCGAGGATGGACACCTTTTCAGAGATGTGTGGCTCAAGCAGCACGGTATAGATCCGTTCCTGATTCATGCCAGCGCCTCCTCGAGCCTTTTCAACGCACCGACTGTCATCAGCACTTTCTCGTGCGCGATGAGGCTCACCGGATCGATGCCCGCCACGTCACGAACGTCCACATATTTGAGATTGCGGGCTGCGAGGTAGAGGTTTTCGTCGATGTCCTCGGCGATGATGAGGACGTTGGTGAGGTCGAGAGATTTGAGCTGGGAGAGGAGGGATTTGGTCTTGGGGCTATCCACGCAAAAGGATTCTGTGGCCACCAGCCGATCCTGACGAATGAGCTCGGACAAGATGCAACGCAACGCCCCGCGATACATCTTGCGATTCACCTTCTGCGAATGATCCTGTGGGCGGGCGGCGAACGTGCGTCCCCCACCTCGCCAGATCGGACTGCGGATGGTGCCCGCACGGGCCCGCCCGGTGCCTTTTTGGCGCCAGGGTTTGCGACCACCACCACGCACCTCGGCACGTGTCTTGTGGGCACGGCTACCTTGCCGTGCGCCCGCCATGTGGGCTACCACCACTTGGTGTACTAGGGCCTCGTTGAATTCCCGGGCAAATGCCTCCTCGGAAAGCTCTACCGTGCCACCGTCTGCTGCGAGGCTCAGATTCATTTCCTACATATCCTCCAGATATCAGGCTTTCACAGCCGGACGAATGTACACATCTCCTCCCGCCGGCCCGGGCACCGCGCCCTTGATCAGCAGAAGATTGCGATCCTCATCCACCCGCACAATCGTGAGGTTCTGGGTGGTCACCCTGGCATTGCCGAGATGTCCTGCCATTTTCTTGCCTTTGAAGACGCGACCCGGGGTTTGGCACTGTCCGATGGAACCGGGCGCGCGGTGCGAAATCGAGTTGCCGTGACTGTTATCCTGGCTCTTGAAGTTCCACCGCTTGATCACACCCGCGTATCCCTTACCTTTGGATACGCCGCGCACGTCGACCTTCTGGCCCTCTTCGAACTGAGCAATGGTCAGTTCACCGCCGACGGTCAGTTCGGCATCTTTTTCACCTTCTTTTTCGCCTTCTTTTTCACCTTCTTTTTCACCTTCCACCGCTTCGTCGAGGCGAAATTCCCAGACGCCTCGCCCGGCGGCCACATTGGCCTTAGCGAAGTGCCCGGCCTGCGGCTTGGAAATACGGTTCTGACGGATCTCACCGGTGGTGATCTGTACCGCCGCATAGCCGTCCGTCTCCGCAGACTTGATCTGCGTGATGCGGTTCGGCTCGACCTCTACCACGGTGACGGGCACCGACGCACCATCTTCCGTGAACACGCGGGTCATGCCGCTTTTTCTACCAACAATGCCAATGGCCATCACTTAATCCGCCTTTTTCAGATAGTGGAAACCGCCCACCCTGCGCCTGTCGCGCCAGGTAAACGGCTTCTACTTCCTCGACCCCCTATCGGGATCCTGTCGCGCACCTGCATACCCAGCCAGATCAGGCGCGTAAAAAAACGCCGGGCTCAGGCCCAGCGTTTTTTTTAATTCAAACTAATCTGTACTTCCACACCCGCCGCGAGATCGAGCTTCATGAGCGCATCCACGGTCTTCTCGGTAGGCTCTACGATGTCCAGGAGACGTTTGTGGGTTCGGATCTCGTACTGGTCGCGCGCATCTTTGTTGACATGCGGCGAAATGAGCACCGTAAAGCGCTCTTTACGAGTCGGAAGCGGAATGGGCCCCTTGACCTGCGCACCGGTCCGTTTTGCCGTATCGACTATTTCCTGAGTCGATACGTCAATCAGTTTGTGGTCGAACGCCTTTAGGCGAATACGGATGCGCTGGTTCTGCACCTGTCACTCCAAACCCATTGATCGGTATCCGCTTTTCCGCACGCGGTACCCGAGCGCTTCCGCGCTCCGACGCGAACACCTCTCCTGTTAAAGAACCCCCGAAAACGGGAGGGCGAACTATACAGATGGGTTATTGGGTGCGCAACAGTCTGTTTACCCGGCGCGCGCTACGCGCGCGGTGGGTAAATAGCCAGGCAGGAACACGATCAGTCGCGGTCACGTTGTCGAGTGCGCAATATTGCGCCTGACCGCATCCCTACCCGGCTTGCTAGTTCTCGTACACTATTTTGTAGCCAAAGCCCTGTGCCTCGAGAACAAACTGAACATTGAGAATCTGGTTGCCGCCAAGAAACAACTGCGCATCCACTCTGGCCCGATCCGGTGCGATCTGCTCGGAATGGGTAACTCGAAAACGCGCATCCGCATAGGCCCGTCGCAGTGACTCCGGATAATCTGGATTTGCCAACAGCGCGCTGCGCTGTTGGCTCAACGCCGCGCCGAGATTCGAACGCACCCGCTCAACATCACCTGCCACGAGCGCCCCCAGATAATCTTGCACCGCATCGAGCGCATCTGCATCCGCTCCCCGGGTCGTGGCGTGGCCAATCGCACCAATGAGGAGGAGCGTTAAAATCAGAAACATTCTCCTTGTGCGCTTCATCTGCATTCCTCTCTAGTCACTGACCACTGCGATCAGATAGTTCGCGTTAGCGCCGTTTGCCGACGCGGCCGCCCCACCGAAAGTCACGGTACTGCTGGCATTGCTTTTCGCGTAGAGCTTCAGAGTCGCAGCTACCGGGTTGGTGGTCGTGATCTGCATGCCACTATCCAC
Source organism: Gammaproteobacteria bacterium UBA2168 (assembly GCA_002327525.1). Lineage (GTDB taxonomy): Bacteria > Pseudomonadota > Gammaproteobacteria > Pseudomonadales > Azotimanducaceae > JASLQO01. The sequence continues at coordinate 26,436 of DCWG01000144.1, forward strand.
GAAGTTCGGTGTATCGAGCCACGCCGGCAGACTCGACGCGGCGGCATCATAGGCCACGTACACCGTCGATGTGCCTGGCAGCTCCATGCTCAGGTAGTCGCCGTTCGCCTGATCGCGATCTGCGTTCACTGTGGTTATCCAGCGTGCATCCTCGAAACCCGACGGCACACTGGTGAGCGTGTAGACCTCGTCACCAAATACCGTGTCACCCACTTCCAGCAGGTTCTGCTTGTAAGCCGATTCCGTCAAACAAGCTCCGCCTGTCGTGATACGTACGCACACATTGTCCGACACGTTCGGCGGCGTACTACCACCCGTGAAATGGTTGCTGATCAGGTGCGCGATCGCTGCGTAGCCCAGTGCATTCGGGTGCAGATTGGTCGCGTAGAGGTCAAATCGGTTCTGTGAACCCAGAAAGAAGTCGAACAGGTCCGGCCCTACCTGATGCCCGCTCAGCTCCGTCGCGATGACGACATTGTACTCGTCGCGGATCAGCAGGTTTCGAGCATGCGTCACCGGGTTCGTGTACGGGAGCTGACGTGTATCACCAAAACGCGGCGGAGTGAGAACGACCAATGGGATCTTTCCAGCGGCTACGGCCTGATCGACGATCGCCTGGACATTTCCCTTGAACGTGCCGCTGCACGCAGCTCCCGAGCAACCGAGGCCGCTTGGCGTAAACGAAGCCCCACCGGCATCGTTCACGCCAATGAGTACGACTATTGTCGTTGCATCGGCATGCCGCTCTAGCACGTCCGCAATCCGGCTGTTGAGCAGACCGGCCGAGCTGTCACCCGGCACGCCATTATTGAAGACGATCGCGGGTGTCGGCCCAACATTCAACAGATCGGTGAGAATGGGCTGATAGCCTTGCGAGGCAACCACTCTGCCGCCCGCAGACACGCCGTCCGTAGCGGTATTGTCGTCCAAACCACTGGTCACACTGTCGCCAACGGTCGCGACATTGGTACCTACCGAAACACTCACATTCGTATCGGTATCGAGTACCGCCGAGGACACGTCCTCGAAAGTAGCCACCAAGTCGTAGCTGTCCATTCCCGGCACTGTGCAGGATGCGACAAACAGGCCGACATTGGGCTCTGTGGCCGCCGTACAGGCGTTGGTGACCCCGTCGATCGAAAACTGGACACTGCTGCCCGGGAGCCGGTTGAGTACCACGGCCCGAACTTCAAACGTCGTCCCTGGCTGCACCGAGTACGCCGTGGGGGTCACGATCGCGACCCTGGGAAGCGATGTGTTCTCCTCGATCAGTACGTCGTCGAACGAACAGTGTTCGCGGCAGTAGAGACCCACGGTGCCGTAGGAATGAGCAGGGGCGTACGCCGCAAAGCGTTTCTCACCATTCACGCTCGCCAGGACCACCGGTCCCTGCACTTCCACTTTCAGACTGGCCGAGACGTCTTTCGGCAGACCCCGGGCATCCTTCGCCAGGGTAACGAAATCACCGTTCTCCCGACTCTCCAGACGACCGGCGCCCGAACCCGTTGAGAATGACAATCGCAGGTAGTCTTCGAGCACGCGGCTGAGACGCACCATCACACCGATGTCGAGGCCAGACTCAGCCAGCGGTGTGGCTGAAACGCTGAACGCATAGTCGGTCAAATTGAAGCCGGACGTGAGATAGGCGTAGGTGCCTTTGTTGTAGCCCCCTTGCATCGCAGCGTGATGGAAGCCGACGAAGTTGCTCTGTTCATAATCATTGCCCGCCGCGCTCCAGAACGAAGTGGTTCCAGAATCGTCGACGACCGTCCAGCCGGGCGCCAAGCCGGTGTTGAAGTCCTCCGCATATGGCAGCTCGGGCGGTCCGGCCATTGCCGCCGCATCGTAGCTGATCCAACCCGTA
>DCWG01000028.1 GCA_002327525.1 Gammaproteobacteria bacterium UBA2168
TACGCCAACGGCGACATGGTCGGCCACACCGGCGTCTTCGATGCCGCCGTCAAGGCTGTACAGATGCTCGACACCTGTATCGGCCGCATCGTCGAAGCGCTCGAGAAGGTCGGCGGCCAGATGCTCGTCACAGCCGATCACGGCAATGTGGAATGCATGGCGAACGGCAACACCGGTCAGCCACACACGGCCCACACCTGTGAGCTCGTGCCTCTGCTCTACATCGGGCCGCAGGATCTCGAGTTCCAGAGCGGTGGCACGCTGTCCGATGTCGCACCCACGCTGCTCGAACTGATGTCACTGGACAAACCCGCCGAGATGACCGGTCGCTCGCTCGTGCGTATCCGTCAACGCCAGAGCGCCTGATCCTGACCAGAAACTTTCGTACCCGCATCACTGTCCTGCTCATGGCCAGCCTGCTTGCAACACCCTTCGTATTTGCAGCGAACGCCACAACCGACGCGCGAGAAGCTGCCACCGCGCTCAAGCAAGTGACACGAACTCTCAACGCTCTCGATGCATGGCTCTCCGAGGCCGAAAAACGCCGCGTTCGCTGGCTTACCGATTTGCAGGAGAAAGACCAGGAGATCGCTCAGGTGCATCTGGGTGTGAACGAAGTGGAAACTCGCCTAGAGCAGCTCGGTGATGAGCTGGCGATCCTCAATAGCCAGCAAGTCGAGCTGGAGGCCCGCCGCCTGGAACAGGCGCGGCGCATCACTGAACACCTGGCGGCATCCTACAGGCTGTCAGGTCAGGACTTCGTGAAACTGATCTTCAACCAGGGCTCGCCCGATACCGTCGACCGCATGATGCGATATCACCGCTACTTCAGCGATGCCCGCATGCAAGCCCTCGAGTCCTACCAGCAAACGCTGACAAAGCTGTCCGCCAATGCCGATCTGCTACACAAACGCCTAACGGATCAGGAGCGAGAGCGCGTCCTTCTCGCCAGGCGCGAAGCTGTACTGGAGGAAGAACGCGCGCAACGCAAAACCCTGATCGCCGCGCTCGATTCCGAAGCCGAGAGCAAATCAGCCGAGAGAACCAGGCTGATCGCCGATGAAAAACGCTTATCGAGCCTGGTACGCGAACTGGAACGCCGCTCGCGCGAGCTGGACGGTTCCGTTTTCATCACCCGCAAAGGGAAACTGTCCTGGCCCGTGCGGGGCACTGTGTTGCATCGATTCGGTTCGAGCCGCGCTGGCGGGCGCCTGCAATGGTCCGGTACCGTATTCCAGGCGCCATCCGGCACGCCGGTCAGCGCCGTCTCAAGCGGACGCGTGGTATTCGCAGACTGGCTACGCGGCTTTGGCCTGCTCACCATCCTCGACCACGGCAGCGGTTACATGACCCTGTACGGCCACTCGGACACGCTAACCAAACGCGTTGGCGACTGGGTGGAAAGCGGTGAGGTAATCGCCAGCGCCGGCCAGAGCGGCGGTCAGAGCTCACCCGGCGTCTATTTCGAGATTCGTCTTGACGGTGAGACGCAAAATCCTCATTCGTGGCTCACACGTGGGTAACCGGTTGACAAGCCACTTCCATTGAGCGCCTCATACCGGGATGACCCTGCGGCCCCTGACATTGATCGGTACGACCTTCAGCATGGTCACGGGTGTTGCCCTTGGCGTGCTTACCTACCACCACCTGCAAGAAGACGGCGTCGGTCACGGCGCGCGCATCGATGAAGTGCTCCGGCACGTCAGCGCTAACTACGTCGAGGACGTATCGGAAAGACAACTGATGATTGATGCCATCAGCGGCATGCTCTCCGGGCTCGATCCCCACACCAACCTCCTGAACCGCCACGCGTACGAGCGCCTGCGGCACGACACCGCCGGACACTTCGTGGGTATCGGCATTGAGTTGGGTCTGGTAAACGGCTATTTCACCGTCATCGCCCCTATCGACGGCTCACCGGCAAGCGCCGCCGGCATTCGCTCCGGCGACCGTCTTCTGGAGGTCGACAACACCTCTCTCAAAGGCCAGCGGCTGAATCAGGCGGTGCGAAGAATGCGGGGAGCGGCGGGTAGTACGGTGCATCTCAAGGTCAAACGAGGTGACAACCCGGCATTCGACGTCAGCCTGCAACGCGCGCACATCGAGTCGGAAAGTGTCACCAGCCGCTGGCTACGCCCGGGCATCGCCTATGTGCGCATAGCACAGTTTCGCAGCCTCACCGGCGAGCACTTCTCCACCACGCTGCAGGCGTTGCGTATGCAGGGAGACATTCAGGGACTGGTGCTAGATCTGCGCGACAACCCCGGCGGCCTGCTGCAGACCTCGGTTAGTGTTGCCGATGCGCTGCTCGCCGATGGTCTCATCGTCTACACCGAGGGACGCCTACCGAGCAGTCATGTCAAATATCGCGCATCCGGCAATGACCTGATCGACGGTGCGCCCATAGTGGTGCTGATAAATGGAGGATCTGCTTCCGCCTCCGAGGTGGTGGCTGGAGCGCTTCGCGATCACGGACGCGCGACCATCGTCGGCACCCGCAGCTACGGCAAGGGCTCCGTACAATCGGTAATTCCGCTCTCCGACGGCCATGCTCTGAAACTGACCAGCGCCTACTACTACACGCCCCTCGGGGCATCGATCCACGAACAGGGTATTGAACCCGACGTGACAATGAGCGATGTTAGCGACACGGCGCTGCTCGACACAGCGCTCGAGGTGCTCTTCGTGAAGGACAACCACGAGGCAACGGAGCCCACATCCTGAAGCAGCTGAGTACCCTGTGTCTTTGTGTGACTGTGGTATCCGCCACTTACGCCAATGCCGGTGAACTCGCCATAGTGATCGATGACCTCGGCCACAACCTGGCACGTGCGCAACGTGTGATCGATCTACCCGGCAGGTTCACACTGGGATTGCTGCCATTTGCGCCCGCGAGTGTCTCCATCGCACACGCGGCCCACGCGGCGGGACACGAAGTCATCCTGCACCAGCCCATGGAGCCTGAACGCTTGCGCGAGGCGCGCGAAGAAATCGGCACGCTGAAACGCGCCATGCTCGATTCGGAATTCGAAGCACTGCTCGCTGCATCCGTGAAAGCCATACCCCGCATTCGGGGTGTCTCCAATCACACCGGCAGCCTGCTCACCGCCGACGAAGCGTCAATGCGCCGGTTGATGTCCAGTTTGACGGAAACGGGTCTTTACTTTCTGGACAGTCGAACCAGTTCGCACACAGTGGCCCATCGAGTGGCGCGTACGCTGGACGTCCCGACCATCGCCAGGGATGTATTCCTGGATCACAAACCAACCATCGAACACGTGCACCAGCAATTTGCCCGCGCCTTGCGAATCATGCACCTACGAGGCCATGTGGTGGTGGTAGGCCATCCCCACGTTGTTACGCTACGTTTTCTCGAATCGCGCCTGAGCAATCTACCGTCTGGCACACGCCTTCGTCTGGTTAGTGAGTTGATAGATCACAGCACGATGACCGTGGCCGTCAACGCCGCTATGGAGTGAGTCGGGCCACTTTCTCAATCGTCGATGAACAGTAGTGCTGGTTCTTCCAGCATCTCTTTCAACCTCTGAATGAGACTGGCGGCATCAAAGCCATCCACGAAGCGGTGATCGAAGGAAGACGACAGGTTCATCATCGTTCGCACCACAATCTGATCGTCCACCACCACCGCGCACTTGACCGCCTTGTTGACGCCAAAGATCGAGACTTCCAGTACGTTGATCACGGGTGTTATAACCACACCACCCATCCTGCCGAGACTCGTGATGGTAATCGTGGAGCCGCTTAGCTCATTACGTCCCGCGCAGCCGTCTCATACCAGCATCCTGTCACGGTAACTCGGCACGCCTAGTTTGGGCCTGCGGGTAAGGATGGCAACCGCCGCGAGGGTTCCCGCACCAGGATTTACGACGAACGGTCACCTATCGAAGACGAGCTGTCCCTCAGCCAACTCCAGCGTGCCCTCATAGATGGCCCGCCCGGTGATGGCACCATATAGAAGACCCGGATGCTCTCGGTCGGCCACGTGCAGCCGGCGTACGTCGTCGAGACTCGCAACTCCGCCGGAAGCGATGACGGGGAGCCCGGACGAAACCGCCACATCGAGCGTCGCCGGGATGTTGACGCCCGTCAACATGCCGTCGCGCTCGATGTCGGTATACACGATTGCCTCCAGCGGCAACTGGCCCGCCCAGCGTGCGAGGTTGACCGCGGTACGGGTCGAGGTGACGTCCCAGCCCTCGGTGGCGACCCGCCCGTCCCGAGCATCGAGGCCCAGAATGATTCGTTGCGGGTGCCTCGCGGCCATCTGTTCCAGAAAGTCCGGATCTTCCACCGCCTTGGTACCGATGATGACGCTGGCCACCCCGGCCCCGAGATAGCCTTCGACGATCTCCGACGAGCGTATACCGCCGCCTACTTGCACCGGCACACCCGCCATGGCCGAGACCATGGCGGCAATCAGCGCCTGATTGCGCGGCCTTCCCGCGAATGCCCCGTCCAGATCTACGATATGCAGACGCCGGCAGCCCACATCCACCCAGTGTCTGGCCATGGAAACCGGATCGTCTGAAAAGACATCCGCATCATCCATGCGACCTTGTTTGAGGCGTACGCACTTGCCGTCCTTGAGATCGATAGCCGGGATCAGCAGCATCTACAGAGAGCCCTTGGTGGAGGGCACCTGCCCCGCCATACGGTCATCCGTCGAGATAGCCATGCGCAAAGCACGACCGAACGCCTTGAACACCGTTTCCGCCTGATGGTGGGCGTTCTCTCCGCGCAGATTATCCACGTGCAACGTTACCAGAGCGTGGTTGACGAAGCCCTGAAAGAACTCACGCAACAGGTCCGCATCGAAATCACCGACCCGCGCGCGAGTGTAAGGCACGTGAAACTTGAGCCCCGGGCGGCCGGAGAGATCGATGACCACACGCGACAGCGCTTCGTCGAGCGGCACGTAGGCGTGACCATAGCGCACCAGCCCCTTCCTGTCGCCGAGCGCCACCTTCAGCGCCTGCCCGAACACGATGCCAACATCCTCGACCGTGTGGTGCGCATCGACCTGGAGATCGCCTTCTGCCCGGACCTCTAGATCGATCAGCCCATGGCGTGCGATTTGCGTGAGCATGTGCTCGAAAAAGGCAAGCCCGGTGTCGAACTCCACCTTGCCACTACCGTCGAGATTCAGCTCGATGCTGATCTTCGTCTCTGCCGTATCGCGGCTGACATAGGCCGTGCGCTCGGTCATGTCGCGCTCCTGGGGGATGTTGTGAAAAAACGAGGCGCGATTATAGCTACAAACGATCCAGCAGACTGCCATGCGGCAGGAAGCGGTTGTCGCTATTGACTCTGATCCAGGCGGTAAGGTCGTCGGGATAGGCGTCCCTTTGCCTGAGCTCTCTCGCCATGAGGATCACCGGCGACTTCGCACCACCCTCCCATGACGGGAACCGTCCTTCCGCCAGCACCAGAAGCCGCACCAGCCCCACCAGCAGATCATCGTCAAGAACACCGATCGCTGCCCCCCATTCATTCCCCTCCACTCGCGCAAACGCCGCCAGGCGCCCGATCTGGTCCGCGTTCAGACCAAAATCGGGCTCATCCAGCCGCTGCGCTGCCACTCGCAACTCGGCAAGCACCTCATCATCCAACCCCGACGGCCGCTTCGGATCCCAAGTACCGATACTCATCACACCTGCCCAGTTTTCTGCACTGCGGTTCGCCCAATATCCCGGATATTCCTCAAATATTTAAAATATCCAAATATTTCGGGAATATTTCGGGACACACACTATCTTGGAATATTTGAATATTTCGGGACACACACTATCTTAGATATTGGAAATATTTCGAATATTTCGGCGAATATTTCGGGACACACACTATCTCAACGTGCCGATATACAAATATTTCGGGACACACACTATCTCAACGTGCCGATATACACGCTCTCCGAGGCTCAGGCATCAAGCAAGTCAACTACAGTGACAAAAATCGTTACATTAAGCGTACAATCGGTGCATCAGGGCATGATGAAATGGCGCGGCAAGGAATAGCCACAAGCCATCTATCGGATGAACAATCGAATCTACAGGGACCAAGGCGAACACTGGTACTTCGCGATCCGCGGCAATCAGCGCGGCGGTCCATTCCAATCCTACGATGAGGCAGAAGCTGCACTCGAGCGTCACGTCGCACGCTGCCAGCAACGGATCGCCGGGGCGCGTTTCACCTGGCCGCGCAGATGGCATCCTTTCAAGACGATGCGCCGCTCCACACCTCGCCATTCCTGACCTGCGTTCAACAAGCCCTCAGGTATCCCCTCTATACTGACGAAACCGTCGTCGCTGACGAATCCGTCGTCGGAGTGAACGTCTTTGCGCAAAGTACTGCTGGCTCTCCTCGCCACACTTCTCATCGGAACCACGGCCGCCTGGTGGTGGATTCAGGATGCCAATCGATTGAAACCCCGCCTAGAGGCATTCCTGCACGCACAAACCGGCGCTGCGGTAACGATCGAGGGCGACCTCAGTTGGGGGTTGGTAGCGCCGATTTCACTGACTGCCGAGCGTGTCTCGATCGACTACGGCGGGGATGAAGCCGTCATTGGCCAACTCGCCATGGTCATCGATGTATTGAGCCTGCTGCGCGAACTCAGAGCCATAGAAACCTGGGAAGTTCGTTCCATCACCATCACCGATGCCGAAGTACACAGCGCGCTTGACCGCATTACTATCCATTCACTGAGCCTCGTCGATTTCGCCCTGAACAGACCTACGCCCTTCGCAACCAGTTTGCTATACGAAACACCCGGTGCAATACCACGCCCCATCGACGCGAACGGACTCCTCGTGCTGGGGTCGCACGGCAGCATGCACCTTGCCAACACGATGTTCTCCACCACGGAAACAAAGGGCGTTTGTGATGTGGACGCCGAACCAGTGACCAGCCCCGACTCACCCATCGCTCCGAAGTCCGACGACCTCATTCCGCTCGATTTGCTGTACGCGTGGGACGCCAGCATTAAATGCACCCTCGATCAGCTGGAACTGCAGGCAGAGTCCTTCCCGGACGTTCACCTTACGCTGCGGGCCGCTGACGACCGGGTTACTGGCGACATTGAGATGCCGCGTTTTCTGGGTGGCAGCGCTACCACCAGCTTCGATCTGGATGCACGGCGTCCCCCTTTGCGCTGGCGATTGCGCCCCCAACTGCATAGCGTGGACAGCCAGCGGTTGATGAACTGGCTGAAACAACCATTGACGTGGGCAGCACCACTCGATGGCGAAGGCGGCTTCGACCTGCTTGGCAACACCGAGGCGGAGCTGATCGCCTCGATCAAGGGCGGTTGGTCAGCGTCAACTATTTCTTT
>DCWG01000071.1:0-874 GCA_002327525.1 Gammaproteobacteria bacterium UBA2168
TTATTGCCGCCGTGTATGCACTCTCGCTGATGCAGCGGGCCTTTCAGGGGGAACCCAATCCGAACATCTCGGTCATGACCGATTTCGGAGCTCGTGAGATGAGTGTGATGATTGCCCTGATGGTCGCGCTCGTTTGGCTCGGCGTGTATCCGCAGTCGTTGCTGAGCTTGTCCGAGCCGGTGATACGGGCGATGGGAGTCGCGGCATGAGCGCCATCGAACTACAGGCTCTCATGCCTTATCTGATCGTCACCGGCGTCATACTGGCACTGGTGCTCGTCGCATCGTTCTGGCGGTCGCACACCGGCATGGCTGTATTGTTCATTGCCGGATTCATAGTTGCACTGTCGAGCGTCGACAGTGGGGGCGGGAGCGGCATGGAGGTGGACGCCCTGCTGATGCTGGATGGTCATGCAGCGTTTTTCAACGCACTGTTTCTGGTACTTGCCATAGTCACGGCGGTGAACGGCTATCTGTATCTCAACGTTCGCGGACGGGATGTATCGGAGTTCTATATCCTGCTCGCTACCGCCACACTCGGTGCCATGGTTCTGGCGAGCGCACAGCACTTTGCCTCGCTTCTGCTGGGCCTCGAGATCCTGTCCATCTCGCTCTATACGCTCATCGCCTATCCCGAGGAGGGTCATCCACCGCTGGAAGCGGCGCTGAAGTATCTGGTGCTTTCGGGTGTTGGTTCTACCACCGCGCTGTTCGGCATGGCGCTGATCTACAACGCCACCGGTTCGCTGCAATTCATGGAAATCTCACCGGCAGCTGTAGAGGAAGCTGACTGGTGGTACAGGATGGGGGCGGTGTTCTTCCTCGCCGGAATGGCATTCAAGCTGTCTCTGGTGCCCTTCCACATGTGGACGCCG
>DCWG01000071.1:1188-25420 GCA_002327525.1 Gammaproteobacteria bacterium UBA2168
GCCCTTCCACATGTGGACGCCGGATGTTTATCAAGGTGCGCCGACGGTGGTGACCGGCTTTCTCGCCACGGTATCCAAGGCTGCCGTGTTTGCCGTCCTGTTACGCCTGGTCATGCAATCGGGCATGCTGTCGGATGCCTCGCTGTTTCAGTTGCTTTCGGTCATCGCCGTGGTTTCGATGGTGGTGGGTAATGTGCTTGCGCTGCTACAGGATGACCTGAAACGCTTGCTGGCTTATTCATCCATCGCGCACATCGGTTATCTGATCATCGCACTGTTGGCGGTGGCCGTGCTCGAGGACGACAGGTTCGCCGCGGAAGCCGCGCTTGTGTTTGTGGCTGGCTATGCGGTGATGACCCTGGCGGCGTTTACTGTTCTGGGGCTGCTGGATGTTCGTGGCGAAGGTCAATGTCCTATCGAGATAGTCGACGGTCTGCTGTGGCGCTCGCCCGTGCTCGGATTCGTTCTGGCGGCGGCGCTCCTCTCACTCGCGGGTATTCCGCTCACAGCCGGATTTATCGCCAAGTTCTACCTGTTTGCGGTGGGTGCGGATGGGGCATTGTGGAACCTGGTATGGGCGATGATCCTGGGCAGTGCCATTGGTATTTACTACTACCTGAAGGTGGTCTTTGCGCTCAGCCGGCGAGAACTGCGGCAGGCAATGGATCATGATGAACCAAATGGGGGGATGATTGGTGCCGTGACTGCGATATTTCTCGGTATTACCATCATCGCATTGGGCACCTATCCCACGGGGTTGATCGATGCGGTTCGATCACTGGTGGGTTGACTCCTGGTTGAGGGGTGCATGCAAAGGCGTGGCAGCGGGATGCCATCACGCCGGTTGAGACATAATGCAGGGGATCGAATATGAGATCAGTCAACGTAAGCAAGTACATGCTGAAGCGGCCGGTAGTGGTCACACCGGACACGGAGCTGTTTCGGGCCATTGAGCAGATACTTGTGTACAAGATTTCGGGTGTGACCGTGATCAATGAGCGTCACCATCCTGTGGGTATGCTATCCGAACTCGATTGCCTGCGGGCCATAGTGAAGGAGAGTTACCATCAGGAGGAAATTGGCACTCACCTGGTCAAAGACCACATGACGGAGGGTGTGGAGTGTATCCAGGATAGTGAGGATGTTTTCGAGGTGGCCGAATCCATGCTCGATCACAAGCATCGCCGTCGTCCGATACTGAACGACCACGGCGAGATGGTAGGGCAACTGACCTGCCGCCAACTGCTGAGGGCCATCAAGGACTTCGACCTCCCACCGAAGTAGGGTTCGATTTGCTCATATTCGAACCAGGGCGCCGCCGGGGTGTCGAGACCGGTCGTTACCCGCTGGAAACACTCGCCCGGGACAGCGGTCTCATTGCCTCGGAGAGTGCGCTCAACCCGGTGGCCGGCGTGCAGCTGGAAACACCGACAGCGGGACTCGCCGCCTGCGCCCGTCGCTACGCCGATATCTACGAACCCTTCCTGGATGGGAAGGTGGCGTCAGCCGTCGCGCCGGTGCCGGGCGACCTCGCGGTGCGCTCTCGTGACATAAAGGGTGCGCTTTACTACCTGGATGCGGCTCACGCCGGTATCTGCCGGATTCCCGACAATGCCTGGCTCATCAATGCCGATGTGTTGGCACACGACCATGCCATCGTCCTGATGGTGGAGTACGGGCGCGAGCCTGAACCCGACAATCCGGCACAGCCCTGGCTGATCAAGGCACAGGGCGAGATCGCGCGTATGCGCTCCTGCGAAATCGCGGTCTGTATCGCGGGTTATCTGCGGCAGCTCGGGTTCGCGGCCCGAGCCCACCTGCAGGGTAATGCCCATGTGGATCTGGATCGACTGGCCGTTATGTGCGGTATCGCGCAACGACGCTCCGGCGCAGTGCACAGTCCTTTTTTCGGCAACTGTCATGCCATCGCCGCCATCACCACGGACTACGAACTGGCTTGCGACGATCCCCTGGCGGCGGATGTTCGCGTCAGTGTCTGGAAGGACTGGTGGGGTACGGGCGGTGCGGTCAGTGGTCGGGAGCGTCGGCGCCAGCAAGGGCGCGCTTCGCACCTGAGCCGCTATCCGATGGAGCGAGTGAAACGCGTCAGCGAACCCACCACCGCGATCTTGCAGGGTGAAATACCGCGCGTACCCAAAAGGGCCGCCTTCTTCACACGCGCCGCGTTCGGCGACCTCGGTCCGCGCGCACAGCGCGAGGTGAAGCGTTTTGCCTACAAACACCCCCTTACAGCGGGTATGATGCATCCGCTGCGTGCACTCGTGCCCCACCAGGACGGTGAAAAGGTGGATGGCATCGATCCCGCGTTGCTGGACGCCTGGGCAAACTCGCGCTCGATCCGTTCACTCGCCTATCACCTCGGGGCGGATCTGGTGGGGATCTGTGAAGTACCGGAGTATGCGTGGTACTCACATCACCTTAACGGTGATCCCATCGAACCATACCACTCTCATGCGGTCGTTATGCTCATCGACCAGGGATTCGAGACCATGGAAGGGGCCAGTGGCGACGATTGGATTTCGGGCTGTCAGTCCATGCGCGGTTATCTGCGGGGTGCAGAAATCGCCGGTCTGATGGCCGAATACCTGCGTGGTCGCGGCGTATCGGCACGCCCGCAAACCAACGCTGATAGTGACGTGCTGCAGATGCCCCTCGTGTTGCTGGCCGGTTTGGGCGAACTGGCGCGTATCGGTGAGTTGGTGCTGAATCCCTTCGTCGGTCCGCGCTTCAAATCCGTGGTGTTGACCACGGACCTGCCACTTATAGCGGACGATGCAGTGGATTTCGGTTTGCAGTATTTCTGTAATCACTGCAGAAAATGCGCACGCGAATGCCCCGTGAGTGCGATTCCGTTCGGTCCGAAAGTGATGTTCAACGGTTATGAGATGTGGAAGCCGGACGTGGAGCGTTGCACACGCTACCGTGTCACCAATCAGAAAGGATCCGCGTGCGGACGGTGCATGAAGACATACCCGCTCAACAAAGTCGTTTCGGCTGACGGGGTGGTGTTGCACCGTGTGGCCAACTGGCTGGGCATCAATGCCCACTGGCTGAAAGCGGTAATCATTCCCATGGTGGTGAAGCTGGACGACTGGTTGGGGTTCGGAAAACGCAATGCCGTCAAGCGCTGGTGGCTGGATCTCGAAGTGGTAGGGGAGCAGGTGGTCGAACCTCGCGCCACCAACGAACGCGACATCGATCCGGAGGCTTCGGTCCGCCAGCAGAAATCGCCCGTCGGCTATTATCATGCGAACGAAATGCCTGCGCCCGACGCTCAGGATCCGGTGCCGGTCAATCACAAGGATGCCGTTGCCCGGGCGGCTGCGCTCGAAACACCGGAACAGGCTCTGCGGCGGTACGCCGAAGGCGGGGTGGCACCCTCGATCTACACACCCGTGACGGAGTCTGCGATCGAGGAGGTCTCGTGAATGTCGTTCTGAGGATAGGCGGGACGTTGGTCATCGCCGCCGCGCTATCGGCGTGCTCCGAGCCGGCACGACAGGGGCAAGACGTGGTCGAGGACGAGCGGCCGAACCTGTTGCTCATCGTCGTCGACGATCTCGGTTACACGGATCTCGGCAGCTTCGGCGGTGAGATTGCCACACCCAATCTCGATGGGTTGGCGCGTAGCGGAGTTCGGCTGACCAATTTCCACAGTTCCGCGAGCTGCGCACCGACCCGCGCCATGCTGATGTCGGGTACAGACAATCATCTGGCGGGGATGGGAACGCAGGGATCTCTGAGGACTCCCGGACAGGCTGATTCCCCCGCCTACCAGAATCGCTTGAGCGCCGATGTGGATTCTCTCGCGGCGGTGCTTGGCTCCCTGGGTTATCGAACCTACATGACCGGAAAATGGCATCTTGGCAGCGACGAGGGGTATCTGCCCAATGCGCGGGGTTTCGATCGTTCGCTAGCGCTGATGCCCGGCGGAGCCGGGCACTTTGACCACACGCCGCTGGTCGAAGCCCTGCAGAGCGCCGACTGGAGACTGGACGATGCGCCGTTCACGTTGCCGGAGTCGTTCTACTCCACCACTGATCTCACCGACTGGATGATGCGATTCGTGGCCGACGGCGGCGAACAGGATACCCGCGCCCCATTCTTCGCCTATCTGGCTTATACCGCACCCCACTGGCCGATCCAGGCACCTGATGCATTACTTGAGAAGTACCGCGGCGCATATTCCATGGGCTACGACGAGTTGTTGGAAGCGCGCATGCGCGGTGCGGCCGCGGCCGGGGTGGTGGCACCGGCCGCGCAACCGGTCAGGCACACCGAGGGCGTACCGGTCTGGGTGTCCCTGTCGGAAGACGAGAAGGCCGGATTCGTGGCGCGCATGGGAGCCTACGCCGCCATGGTGGACAGTATTGATCAAAACGTCGGCCGTCTGCTCACCTACCTCGAAGAATCGGATCATCTCGCCAACACCGTGGTGGTGTTCATGTCCGATAATGGTGCAGAGGGGCACGCGATGGAATACCTGCCGAGCCTTGCCGGGTGGGTAGAGCAGACCTTTGACAACACGCCCGCGAGCATCGGTACACGCCGTTCTTACGTTACGATTGGCGAGGGTTGGGCTCGGGCCACGGCCGCGCCGTTCAGATTGTCGAAAGCTCGTGTTTCGGAGGGTGGCATTCGTGTACCCGCCTTCGTGCACCTGCCGGGCGAGGTGCGTGGCAGTATTGACGATGCGTACATGACGGTGATGGACCTGGCGCCGACGTTCGTCGAAATTGCCGGAGGCGAACCACGGAAACAGCATCGCGGCCGCAGTCTGCTGTCGCGTTGGCGGGGTGGGAGCGCACCGGTCTACGACGAGGAGGACGTCATTGCCTTTGAAGTGTACGGTCGCCGTGCGGTGCAGCGGGGACGCTACAAGGCGCTGTTGATGGAACCTCCGTTCGGCACCGGAGACTGGCAGCTGTATGATCTGCGCGTCGATACCGGTGAACAGAGCGACCTGTCGGCAGAACTGCCGGACCTGCGTTCGGAGCTGATCGAACTCTGGGAAGCATACGCCGATGAAGTTGGTGTTATTCTTCCGGAAACACCCGTAATATATTGAAATATATAAATATATTCTGAGGTCATCTACGCGGTGGCTTGCCGGACAGACACTATCTGAGGAGGTGCTCATGTACCTGGCCATGAACCGCTTTAAAATCGCACCTGGTTTTGAAGATGGTTTCGAAAAGGTGTGGCGGGAGCGCGACACCCACCTTGCGCAGGTGCCGGGTTTCGTCTCGTTTCACCTGCTGCGCGGTTTGCAAACGGACGAGTATGTGCTGTACGCCTCGCACACCGTGTGGGAGTCGGAAGATGCCTTTATCGGGTGGGCCGAATCGGAGCAGTTCCGGCGGGCGCACAGGCAGGAGAGCGCCCCGCCGGGCACCTACCTGGGGCATCCCGATCTCGAAACCTTCGAGGCGGTATTGTCCGAATAGAGCGCTCGCGCTGGTGCCTTGCAGCATTCCGACATAAGGTATCCAACAAGGGACTGGCCTCGGGGGGAGGCATGAGCGTCGCCATCAACGGCATCGCCCACATCTACATCACTGTGCAGAATCTGGAGCGGGTGCTCGAATTCTACAAAGGCCTGACGGATAGTTTTGGCATGATGCCTCTCGTTGAGACGGATGAACTCTACTACGCGATTGGCGCGCGCACGGGCCTTGGCGTGCGCCAGGGCAACGCCAGGGTGGCCTACGATCAGTACAATGCCGGGCTGCATCACCTGTGCTTCCGTGCCCGTTCCAGGGAAGACGTCGACATCTGCGCCGGCGTGGTGCGCGATCTCGGTGGGAGTATCGTTCATGAACCGCAGGAGGACGGCTGGGCACCCGGCTACTACTCGGTGTTGTTTGAGGATCCGGGCGGCACACGTCTGGAAGTCAATTTCGTACCGGGTAAAGGCCACCTGCGCGAAGACGCGCACACGCCGCTGTCCGATGACACGCAAAAACAATTGAGCAATCGCTAAGGAGAACAGTATGGATTTCGACATACCGGAGGATATGAAGGCCTATCTGAAGGAGATCGATGAATTCATCGAACAGGTGATCACACCACTTCAGGAGCAGGACGACAACAACCGATTCTTCGATTATCGCCGTGAGGATGCACGCACCGATTGGGAGCGCGGCGGGCTGCCCAATGAGGAGTGGGAACAGTTGCTGCACAAGGCCAAGCGCCTCGCCGACGAAGCCGGTTTCTACCGCTACCCCATGCCGAAGGAGTACGGCGGCCAGGATGGTACCAACCTCGGCATGGCCATCATCCGCGAGCACCTAGCTGCCAAGGGCCTGGGGCTTCACAATGATCTCCAGAACGAACACTCCATCGTCGGCAACAACGTCGGCTTGTTGTTGATGATTCAGTACGGCACCGAGGAGCAGAAAAAGGACTGGATCGATGATCTCGCCGAAGGGCGGCGGGGTTTCGCCTTCGGTATCACCGAACCGCAGCATGGTTCGGACGCAACTCACATGGAGACATCCGCCGTGCGCGACGGTGACGAATGGGTCATCAATGGTGAGAAGACCTGGAACACCGGAATTCACAAAGCCAAATACGACCTGATCATGGCGCGCACCAGCGGCAATGCGGGTGACGGGGATGGCATCACCGCGTTTCTGACCCCGACGGATGCACAAGGGTTCAAGATCGAGGAGATGTTGTGGACCTTCAACATGCCCACGGATCACGGTCACATCTCGCTGAAGGACGTTCGCGTGGGGCACGATTCTATCTTCGGCGGCGAAGGAAAAGGCCTTCAGGTGGTACAGCACTTCTTCAACGAAAACCGTATCCGCCAGGCGGCGTCGAGTCTCGGAGCTGCGCAGTTCTGCGTGAATGAGTCGGTACGCTACGCGACGGAGCGCAAGCCGTTCGGCAAGGCGTTGTCCACCAATCAGGCGATCCAGTTTCCGCTGGTGGAACTCCAGACCCAGTGCGAGATGCTGCGCGCGTTGATCCACAAGACGGCGTGGATGATGGATAAATACGGCGCATTCTCGCAGTCAGACAAGGTGTCGATGTGTAACTACTGGTCGAACCGGCTCTGCTGTGATGCCGCCGACCGCGCCATGCAGGTGCATGGTGGTCTCGGTTATTCCAGGCACAAGCCCTTCGAACACATTTATCGCCACCACCGCAGATACCGCATCACGGAAGGTGCCGAGGAGATCCAGATGCGCCGCGTGGCCGGCTATATGTTCGGTTACATGAAACAGCGCGCGCCCAAGGGTGTGAAGGAGGTGTGATGGAGTTCGAGCGCCTGCTCGAGGATGTCCTCACCCGCGAGGTGAGTGGAGTCGAGGCGCTAGTCTCGGCCGACCGCCTCTCTGGCGGGGCCAGTCAGGAGACCTACCGCCTCGTCGTGCGCACCAGTGCCGGAAATAAGCCGTTTGCCATGCGCCGCGCGCCCGGGGGATTGCATGTGGAGGCGAGCTCAGGACATCCCGGACTTGCTGTAGAAGCGCTGCTGATGCGTTCTGCGGCGGCGACCGGTGTGCCGGAGCCCGAGGTTCACTATGTGCTTCAGGAAGCCGACGGGCTCGGTGACGGATTCGTCATGGAATGGTTGGAAGGAGAGACGCTCGGCGCACGCATCGCACGTTCGCCGGATCTCGACGAGGTGCGGCCGGGTCTCGCCTATCAGTGCGGTGAGATACTGGCCCGGATCCATGCCATAGACACCGCTGTTACGGGCCTTGACGATGTGCTCTCCCGGATGACTCCGGAGCAGTACGTTCACCAGACTTGGGACCGGTACAAAGCGTGGGATACTGCACACCCGATGATCGACTACGCCGGTCGGTGGTTGCTCGATCACCTGCCTGCCGATGCACCGATGAAGCTGGTCCACAATGATTTTCGCAACGGGAATGTGATGGTGTCGCGCCATGGTGTGATCGCGGTGCTCGACTGGGAAGTTGCGCACATCGGCGATCCGATGCGGGATCTGGGCTGGATTTGTACCAACTCGTGGCGATTCGGCCGCAGCGACCTGCCCGTGGGTGGGTTCGGCGAATACCAAGACCTATTCGATGGTTATGAATCCGTATCCGGGGAAGCCGTTGAGCCGGATCGGGTCAAGTTCTGGGAGGTGTTCGGTTCTTTCTGGTGGGCAATAGGTTGCCTCGGCATGGCTGAACACTACCGTATTGGCCCCGACCAGACCGTGGAACGGCCGGCCATCGGGCGTAGGTCCTCGGAGTGCCAGGTGGATTGCGTGAATCATCTCATTCCCGGCCCGGTTGACGTGCTGCGCCCGGATCCGGATCCGGACACCGCCGGAGACATGCCGAGAGTGGACGAACTGCTGGTGAGTGTGCGCGACTTTCTGCGAAACGACGTCATGAAGGAAACCAGCGGGCGTGCACAATTCATGGCGCGTGTGGCGAGCAATTCGCTGGACATCGTGTTGCGGGAGGAAGCCGTCGGCGCGAAAGCCCGCCGGCAGGAGCGAGAGCGGCTGCAAGCGCTGCTGCACAGTGACGAGGATCTGCAGGCGCTACGCTGGCGCCTCACGCGCGGACTGCGGGACGGGTCCATCACGCTCGATCTCGACGGGCTCGCCGAGCACCTGCGTCAGAGTGTCGTCAATCAGGTCGCCATCGATCAACCGAAGTACTCCGGATTCGCGAACGCACTCGCGCTTGCGGAACAGGGTCAGCCTGGAGACGCCGGTGTCTGATCAGATCGCGGTCAGCGTCACCGCGATGCCCGTCATGTGGGACATATTGCTGAGTTTCTCGTAACTATCGGGTCCGTGCGGCAGTAGGGCATTTACATTGACACCCGGATAATTGTGCGCCAGTGAGAGCTCCGGACTCGCGGCATGACCCCAGCCGTGTGTCATGGCGACAACCCCGTCTCGCAGGCTGTCATCGCGTTTTATTGTGGCGACCAACCGGCCGGCCGACGATTCCACCGATACCTCCGCTCCCTCGGTGAGCCCATGACGTTCGGCGTCTCGAGGGTGGATGTGCAGCGGATTGTCGAGAGCCTGCTCCCGCTTGAGCGAAGGGAGATTGTGGAACCAGCTATTTACCATGTAGTTGGTGCGCAGGCTGATGAGTTTGAGCTGATCGGCGGGCTCCGCGAGCAGCTCGCAGAACTGCGTCTCGGCGGTATCGAACGCCCGGGTGAACAGCGTGGGGCAGCAGTCCACCTTGCCGTCATCTTTCTGAACGGCAATCTCGAAAAGCCAGGCCGGATCCGGATCCTGTAGACGCACGGTCCGGGAAGGCGCCGCCTCGATTTTTTCGAGGGATAAATCGGCTCCGCCCAACTGACGATCGTGACGTGCCATCGGATCGAAGTTGGGGTCGTCTAGCGGCGATGGTTGGTGCAGAGCCTGCAGCAGGCGTGAAAAGATCCACCATTCAGCTTTGCGCTCGAATCTGGGTTCTACCACCGCGTCAGTGACCTGCACGTAGGGCTGCGGCTGATAGCCGAGCGCAACGGCATTTATATCGGCACGTTCCAACCAATCGGTGGCCGGTAACGCGTAGTCGGCAAACTCGGCGGTGGCGCTCGGGTAGATGTCGATCACCACGAGCAGCTCGAGGGCGGCGAACGTCTCGCGCAGGCGCGCTTCACCGCCCACGGACAGGAGCGGATTACCCGACATGACGACCAGCGCCTTCAACGCGCCGCTCTCGATGTACTCCGGCATGAGGTTTGCGGGCAGATTGCCGAGGATGGTGCGCAGTTCGCCGAATTCGGTGTCGAAGAAAGGATCGTCGGTACGCGGTTTCCCCACGGTGGCGGCGGGGAAATACCCCGGCGAGTACAGGTTGCCGCCGCGCCTGCCCAGATTGCCGGTTGTCAGGCTCAACATGTTGAGCAGCCAATACGCGAGCGTACCCTGACGTCCCATGTTCGCCCCGGTGGACATGTGTACGCTTGCCGATGCGGCGCCCGCGAACTCGGCGGCGATCTGGTGAATCATCTCCGCGCTGATGCCGACGACATCGGTCACGCGTTCGGCGGGATAGCGCGCGACGAAATCGAACAAGCCCTGCGAGTTTACGCCATGGGCTGAAATGTAGTCCTCATCGATACAGCCAGAGCGCTGGATACTCTCGATGAGCGCGGCGAGAAAGTAGAGATCCGTGTCTGGCTTGATGAGCGTAACCTCGCCCGTGGCCGGTGTAGCGGACTCGATGCGCCGGGGGTTGATGTGGCGCACCTTGCCGCCGCGTCGCACCATGTCGCGCAACGCGCCCATTGGATCCGTCGTGTGTACGAAACTCATATGCGAGATACGCGGGTTGGCTCCGACACTCAGCAGGTATTCGGTATGCGTGAAGTCGGGAATGGGATGCAGGTTGGCGGTTCCGAACATTGCCTCCGCGCCCGCGAACTTGTTGCTGCAGTCCTGGGTGCCGGACCCGAATGAGTAACTGACACCGACCGCCCGGGCGAACTGACGCGCAGCGTCGCGTGCCGTGGAATTGAAAGCGGATGGGTTGCCGACGTACATGCCGATGACGTCATCCCCCCACTTTTCACGAACGCTTTGCAGGCGCGCGGCGATTTCATCGATGGCATCGCTCCAACCGATGCGTTCGAACTCTGCCCGTGACGTAGGAGATTTCGCGTTTGTTCGCCGCATCGGGAAATCGAGCCGGTCGGGATCGAAGTGCATTTCGGTGAAATTCAGGCCCTTGTGGCAGATGAAGCCCCTGTGGACGGGGTGTTCCTTGTCGGGTCTGAGGGTAACGGTGTCACCATACGTCTCGGCGATGAGTGCACAGCCCGGTTCGCATATACGACAATAGGTATGCTTGGTTTCCATCCGATCAAAATCCCGCTGACGAAGCGAGCGATTATCCCGTCGTGGTGCCGGGAGGACAACACCGGCAGCGTGACTGGGTATGATGTCACCTCGATAAGGCGTGGACCGGGTTGTGATGAATCTCGAAGGAAAAACGGTAGCTGTGACGGGTGCCGCCGGAGTATTGGGGGATGCCGTGGCGCGTAAGGCCGTGCAGTGCGGTGCCAAAGTGGTGCTCGTGGATGTGGTAGAGGGGTTCGAGTCCGGTCTCGGTCCCACGCACTCGGTGGACCTGCTGGACAAAGCGGCGACCTCGGCATGCCTCTCGTCGGTCGGCGCCCTCGATGCGGTGTGCAACATCGCGGGAGGGTTCGACATGGGCCCACCCGTCTACCAGATCGATGATGCGATGTGGGATGGCATGTTCGACATCAACGTGCGTACGCTGCGTAATGTGCTGGCCACAGCGGTCCCGGTACTCATCGAACGTGGACGAGGTAGTATCGTCAATGTGGGCGCTCTTGGGGCACTCCACGGACAGGTGAATATGGGTGCCTACACGGTGGCCAAGTCCGTGGTCATGCGATTGACCGAAGCGCTGTCCGAGGAGGTGCGCGGGCAAGGAATTAACGTCAACGCGGTGCTGCCGAGCCTCATCGACACACCGCGCAACCGCGCGGACATGCCCGATGCCGACTATTCGAAGTGGGTGAGCCCGGAGAAGCTGGCCAACGTGGTGTGCTTTCTGGCCTCCGAGTCGGCCAGCGATGTTCACGGCGCGCTGGTGCCGGTGACCGGGTTGGTGTGACACCGTGGGCGAAGAGCAGTTCGAGGTTTTTGATGAGGCCGGTGCTCTGGTGGGATTGGTCGCGCGCTCGGAGGTGCATCGGCTGGGCCTGTGGCACCGCTCAGCCCACGTGTTTCTCTACAATACCAGCGCAGAGATGCTCATTCAGAAACGCTCGCAGGACAAGGATCTATATGCGGGGCTCTGGGACTACGCGGTGGGTGAGCACCTGCAGCCGGGTGAGACGTTCGAAGCGGGTGCACTTCGCGGTCTGCGGGAAGAACTAGGCGTAGCCGGTGTTGCGTTGACGGAGATCGGTACCGTCAGGCGCTTTCGCTTCGAGACGGCACAGGGCGCGATAGACGCAGAAGAACAGCAGGCATTTCGCTGTGTCCACGACGGTCCGTTCGAGCCGGATCCGGTCGAGGTGGCGCAGATCGAGTTCGTGAGCATTGAGGACCTTGCCGGCGACGTGACCGCTCACCCGTCGTGCTATACGCCTTGGTTTGTTCGTGATCTGACGGAATTCGGGTTGCTGTGACGTGTGACGAGCTTGCGGTGGGAGATTCCGTTCGTCTCGGCAACACCTTGAATTCGGTAGCGGCGCACTGCTTCGGCTAGACGAGGGAGTCGAGATACTTCTCCGCATCGAGCGCGGCCATGCAGCCGAAACCAGCTGACGTGATGGCCTGCCGGTAAACGTGATCGGCGACGTCTCCCGCGGCGAACACACCCGGTACGCTGGTAGCCGCGGCGTTGCCATCGAGTCCGCTGCGGGTACAGATGTATCCGCCCTGCATGTCGAGCTGACCCTCGAAGATTTCAGTGTTGGGGGTGTGTCCGATGGCGATGAACACGCCTGCGAGTTCGACATCGCGCTCCACGCCGTCGGTGCTGCATATGCGCATGCCAGTGACACCCGAGTCGTCTCCGAGCACCTCGGCGAGAGTGTGTTTCCACAGCGGTTCGATATTTTCGCGGGCGAAGATGCGCTGCTGCAGGATCTTTTCTGCGCGCAGTTCGTCACGGCGGTGGACGAGGTACACGCGCTCACAGATGTTCGACAAGTACAGGGCTTCCTCGGCTGCCGTGTTACCGCCGCCGATGACGGCGACATCCTGGTCGCGGTAGAAGAAGCCGTCACAGGTTGCGCAGGCGCTCACGCCCCGACCCTTGAATGCTTCTTCGGAGGCCAGCCCAAGATAACGGGCGGATGCGCCGGTTGCGATGATGAGGGCGTCACACGTATAAGTTTCGGAGTCACCATCGAGGCGGATCGGCCGGTCCGCCAGGGCCACGGTATGGATATGGTCGTTTACGATGCTTGCATCGAAACGCTCCACATGTTCGGCCATCTGCATCATCAGCTCGGGACCCTGCAATGCAGCATGACCACCGGGCCAGTTTTCTACTTCGGTGGTGGTGGTGAGCTGACCGCCTACCTCGATGCCGGTGATGAGTGCGGGTTTCAGATTTGCTCGCGCGCCGTAGAGTGCGGCCGTGTAACCGGCCGGACCCGAGCCGAGAACGATGAGAGAATGATGTTGTGGCACGTGTGAGTGTCCGAAGTTCCTGAGCAATAGCGTAGTCTAATCGCAGAACCGCTATCACCGAAGCTTTCCTTCACAGTATGCCGGAGGGGGACAGCACACCATTGGCCCGTTCCAATCCTGCGTTGAAGCCCTTGCCCGTATGGGGAGGCTGACCTCGCCTTGTCCTGGAACGGGCCAGATACCCTCAAGTTACCTTATTTACCTAGTGGCCCCTGGGCGAAGGCCGTGTCGTAAACCGGAAGCGTCGCCGTGCCACCCGTGTGGATGAACACCACGTCGTTTGCGTGATCGAATTCGCCGATGGCGACGCGATCGATCAGGCCCGACATCGCTTTGCCCGTGTACACAGGATCGAGCACGATACCCTCGAGCTCCGCGACCATGCGGATGGCGGCGAGGGTTTCCGGCGTTGGCAGCCCGTAGCCCTCACCTATATAGCGGTGATCCACGTGCACACGCTCCTCACCAATCTCCGGCGTCTCGCCCGATGCATGGATGACGCCCCTCAGATTCGTGACTATCTCCTCACGGTCGGAGGCGGATACATTGATGCCGTGCACGCGTACGTCGGCGTCAGCGAGTGCGAAGCCGATCAGTAGGCCCGCCTGGGTGCCGGTGCTCGAGGTTGCATGCGCGACATCGGTGAGTTCCAGGTTGCCCGGACTCTGCTCGACCAGTTCCAGTGCGCAACGAACATAGCCACGCGCGCCGATAGCGTTGGAGCCCCCGGGCGGAATCACGTAGGGCTGCTGATCCTGCTCGCCCAGAGTCTTGATGAGATCCTTCGCATAACCCGGGGTATCGGCGAAGTCAACGCGATGAACGCTAGCGCCCAGGAGGTTGTCGAGGAGCACGTTGGCATTGCTCTCGTAATCCGGATGTCGCCAGGGTACGACACGGCTCAAGACGAGGTGACAGGACAGCCCCAGGCGCGCGCAGGCGGCCGCGGTCTGGCGCGCGTGGTTGGACTGTACCGCGCCATAGGTCACCACGGTTGTCGCTTGCGCAGCCTTTGCATCGGCCATGAGATACTCGAGTTTACGGGTCTTGTTGCCGCCAGTGGCGAGCCCCGTGCAGTCATCGCGCTTGAACCAGATGCGCGGGCCGCCGAGTTCGGTGCTGAGTCGGTCGAGCGGTTCCAGTGCGGTGGGCAAGTGGGCGAGTCGTATTCTCGGATACTGCTCGAGCCAGTCTGATAGCTGCTGTGGATTCATAGCTGCTTCCTGTCCCGAAAGTCGCTAGTCCGGCAATCCCAGCACGCGTTTCGAGATGATGTTGAGCTGCACCTCGGAACTGCCGCCGGCGATGGTCATGGCCTTGCTGCCGCCGGCATATTTGATGGCCTTACCCCGAATAGAGACCGGGCAGTTCTGGTCGGTCCAGCTGGTCAGTTCTTCAAGGTCGGTCATTCATCTTCCTCCAGAGCAGTGTTGATATCCTCCAGCAGCATGCTTAGATGTTCACGGTGTGTGCGGTAGGACACGATGGCCACACGTATGGCGTAGCGCTTTCCCAGTATCGTACCTGACAGGGTCACCCGATTCAGCGTGTTGATACGTTAGAGCAGGCGCTTTGATCGAGCGTTGCTCTCCTCCAGATCGACATCGCCGCGGCAGGCGAATGTGAGCGCGGTGAGTTCAGGCGGAGCGAGGATGGACAACGCATCGATTGTGCTGAGGCGCTCGTGCGGATAGGTGGCGAGATCGAGTTTCTCGTCCGGGATACCGGCAAGGCGTGCTACTTTGCACACGCACAAATGCGACTGTTCGCTGACGTAGAGAACAGCGTCGAGGAACTGCTCGCCGAGTCTCGTATAGCGCGCCGTGATGACGGCGGTGAGCGTGGCAAGCGATCCTCCCGAGGTTAGAAATCCACCGGCGCCTGCCGGGTATCCCACTATCTCGGCAAACCAGTGCAGGACATTGGCCTTGAACTAGGCGAGTACTGGTGCGCTCGCTGGCATGCCGACATAATGATTGAGCATCGAGGCGATGAGTTTGGCAATTGCTGCATCGCCCAGAACGCCGCCGGGGATATAGGCCATGAAGGTGGGAGAGCGGCGTTCACGCTGCCATGCGGACCCTCGTCGAACATTTCGTCGAGCAATGAGCCGAGATCGCTACCGGATTCGGGTAACGGTTCGATCAGCGCCTCGATGAGTTCCATATCGACGTTGGTCGGCGAGCCGACGGCCGCGCGGCGTTACTGTGGGCTTCGACGATGCGTTGGGTGACCCGCTCTAACGTGCGGGCGATTGCTGCCGCATTCGGCTCCAACGAGCGGTTTTTCTCGGAGGGTACATCCATTCCTGCATTGTGGCAGTACCGTGGGTTTGCGGAAAGCGGTAAGCTCGTCGGTCGACGGAGGAAGCTCAATGGACCGAATCAAGCTGAGTGGGGCGCCGGGTTCACCGTACACGCGCAAAATGTTAGCCCTGCTGCGCTACCGGCACATTCCTTACGAGCTGATCATTCGCTCTTTCCGAAACGACTCAAGTGACCTTCCGAAAGCCAAGGTGCAGCTTGCACCGACGTTCTATTTTCCGGATGCCCACGGCGAACTGGAAGCGGTGGTGGACTCGACACCCATCATCCGCCAGCTGGAAGACATGGCGTTCGGCCGCTCGGTCATACCGTCGGATGCTGCGCTCGCGTTCATCGACTACCTGCTGGAGGACTACGCCGATGAGTGGCTCACGAAGGCGATGTTTCACTATCGGTGGTACTACGGCGACGACATCCACCGCGCTGGGGAGATTCTGCCGCGCTGGGGGATGCTGACCGCGCCCGAAGAGCAGATTGCGCCGATGAAGGATTACATTCGCGACAGGCAAATTGGACGCCTTTACGTGGTGGGCAGTAACGACACCACCGCGCCTGTCATCGAAGACAGCTACAAACGCTTTCTCGATTGTTTCGATGTGCACATAAGAAACGGTCCCTTCGTTCTCGGCCAGCGGCCATCCGCGAGTGATTTCGCCTTCTTCGGCCAACTCACCCAGCTTACTGCCTTCGATCCGACGCCGATGGCGGAGACCCTGTTGCGCTCGCCGCAGGTGTTTGCCTGGGTCATGTACATGGAGGACACGACCGGTGTGCCCGACGATGCCAGCTGGTTCGACCGGGATGACCTGCCGGATACGCTGAGGCCGCTACTGGCGGAAGTGGGTAGAGTCCACGTACCTGCGCTGCTCGCCAACGCCCGGGCCGTGGACGAGGGCGCGGCCGAAGTACGAACGGAAATCGACGGGCGCACCTGGCTGCAAGAGCCGTTCCCGTATCAAGCCAAGTGCCTGCAGTGGCTTCGTCAGGAATACGTTCGTCTGGACGGTGACGATCGGTCGTTTGTGGACCACTTGCTGGACGGGACCGGATGCGAGGCGCTGTTCGTCAAACCCGCTGCCTGAAGTGACACTGCGCGCCAGTCTCGGCGAGGCAGGCCGCAGCCAGATCGATACCCCGGCGCGCGCACCACTCGATGGGATGACCCGCTAGCCAGGCGTGTGCGAACGCGGCGGTGAAGGCATCGCCGCACCCGGTGGGATCGACGCTCTGCCTCGGTGCAACCGGAATGCGCGCCGAGATTCCCCGCCCCCGCGCGGTCACATCACCCGAACCGTCGGTGATGATGAACGTGCAATTGGCCGTGCCGCTCGCAGCGGCGGGCATCACGGTCTCCAGCTCTGCCATTTCGGCGCGATTTACAATGATCACGTCTGCCAGTTCCGCCAGCGCCCCGGCGAGATCGGCGGGAAGATGGGCCGAATACTGTCCAGGGCTCCAGATCATCGGGATGGTGTCGTGACCGCGCAGGGCGTTGGCGGCCGCTTGCACAACGATGCTCTGCTCAGGGGCGATGATCACCGCCGCGGGTTCATATTGTGAAAGCAATGCGTGCATGCGCCGCGAAACCGCTGCAGGATTCCCGACAGGTCCGGGATAGAAGGCGGTGAGCTGGCTCTGATCCGGTGCGGTGAAGATGAATCCTCGCGGACAGGTTGCGTCGGGAACGGTGAGCACACCCGCTTCGTTGATGTCCAGATCGCGCAGGTGTTCACGGTAGCCGTGGTAGTCATCGAGGCCGACCGTAGCTACCGGGATGGGCTCGCTGCCCAGATGGCGCAGGTTATACGCGATGTTGCCGGCGCATCCGCCAAGGGTCTGGGTGATGCTTTGCAGTTTGATGTTGCGTCGCTCACCTGGCCCGAAATCGTCGTGAGTGGCGAGTAGATCGTATGCAAGAGTACCAATTACGAGGATGGGCGACATAGGTGCAGGCTATCATGCCGGGTGGCTGCCCGCGCCAGCTCGTGAGGTCAGATTTGGCGGTGTTTACGGCCCATCGCTGAGTCGGCCGTCAGCCAGAGCATTAGTTTTATGCGCTGCCGAAGTGGCAGGTGCGTACCGCGATGCCAGCGTCGGCGCCACGCGGTGGCTGCGGGGTGGCGTTCCAGGAACCGGGCAAAACGCGAGGAAACGGCCGAGAAGCAGACCACGGCGAAAATCAGGAAGAGAAATCCGGGCAATACCGGAATCAGGAACCCGATCACCGCCAGCAGCAGGCACACACAGCCGAGAACACCGTACATGGTTCGACGCAGAATCATTTGACCTCCTGGAATTGCGACAACTACGAGAATACTTCAAGCAATAGTTGTGCCGGATACTAAGACGTTGATTTCAAAACAAAAAATCGGAAATCTTAGTCAAGAGGTGGCGGGATTCACTAAATTTTCGCTGCAAACTCCTTACATGGAGAGCGATAGCCGATCCCCTGACGCTATTAAGGTATGCGTATTGCTACGAAGCGGTGCCAACATGCATGAACTGGTAGGACACACACTCACCCTCGATGAGGGACACTATGAGATCGTCGATGTGCGTCACGTCGGCGGCGAACTGGTGATCTACGCCGAATCCGATCTTGATGCGGGCAGGGCGCCGAGATTGGCCCGCGCGGTGTTCAGATACCCGGATGTCGCCCGCTACGTCGACAGGGAGTCGGCGAACCACTGATCATGAACGGTCCAGGTGCGGGACTGTTCTGGGAAGAGTCCGGATGCCGTGAGCCGTCTTCAGACAACGGGATCGGGTGTGGCGGACGGCTATCGGCAAACAAGGAAGAGGTGGTGGTCCAGCCCGTGGGTACTCTCTACGAAGCCGGCGCCAACTCCATCCAGGTCGCCACGCCCGGGCTCGACGGCGCTGCCGCAGTCGCGGCAGACATTCTGGAGGAATCAGCCTGAAAGACATGAACGCGAGCCAATTCGTGCGTCAGCACAATGAGCGTCTCGCGGCCGCAAACCGGCGCTTTCGACAGGAACTGGACGCGCAGCAGCGTGTGTACCTGGAACAGATCAACGCGTGCCGGGAGGAGGTCCGTAAGCTGAAAGTCGAGTTGCGCCAGGAGCGAGATCGCAGCCGACAGTTGCGGGCCCTGCATCGGGGTGAGCGTCCCTGATGCGACGTTTGTATCAGGCAATGCGTCCGAGACTGCCAAGGATCGCGATCGACACGAGCATGATAAACATCACCGCGAACGCCACCAGCAGCGCTACGCCCAGAGCGAAGAAGCTGCTGTGCATGGGAGCGCCGCGTTCGATGTGATAGCGAATTGCATCTCCCTGGAGGGTATTTGTGAGAAACCAGGCAGCCAGGCCTTGTACTAGTGGAGCAATCACGATGAACCACCGGATGGGCAGCACGGCCACGCCTATGGCACTCAAAACGAAAGCCGCCAGAGCTCCCCAGGCTGCCTTTCTGGCAAGCGTCGGTGAGCCGAGCGCGATGTAGTTCAGCACGATCAGCACGCAGGCAGAACCCAGCGACACCAACACCGCTGATACGACGATACCTGTCACTGAATAGAGCGCCGCCGGACGATTTTCACTCATGAGGTAGCCTGTGTTCCTGCTGATTGACGGTGGTGACTTCCAGTACGCTCACGCACGCCTCCTTCGCTGGCCCAGATAGATTTACCTATAATGTGCCACAATTGGACCGCGAACATGCAACGAGGTCTCCGCGGGAACCAGGATAGAAGTGAGGCCCATGCAGATAGACATATACTCCGACGTGGTTTGCCCCTGGTGTTACATCGGCAAGAAGCGTCTCGATCAGGTGCTGGCCGGACCGGTAGGGGAGGGCGTGACTCTCACCTGGCGGCCATACCAGTTGTACCCCAACATGCCGATCGAAGGCATGAATCGCACTGAGTTTCTCACCGCGCGCTACGGTGATCGTGCCGATCGCTCGCGTATTCCGGAACGGATCCGCACGGAGGCCGAGGACGTGGGGTTGAATTTCGATTTTGCCGCCATTGAGCGCATGCCCAACACCTTCCAAGCACATCGACTGCTCGACTACGCCCACGCGGCCGGTTCCGCCGAGATTCAACACGAGCTGTCGGAGGTTTTATTTCGCTTTCACTTCGAGGAAGGGCGCGACGTGGGGGATGTTGCGACGTTGGCCGAGGCGGCAGCACAGGCAGGCCTGGATGGCGGAAAGGCGTTCGCATACTTGACCAGCCGGGAGGGAGTACGGAACGTGCGTGCGCATCTGAGCGCCGCGAGCGAAGCCGGAATCTCGGGCGTGCCCTGTTACCTGCTCGCTGGCAAGTTCACGCTGCCGGGGGCGCAACTGCCGGAAGTGATGGAGCAGTTCATAGGTCGTGCGAAGGAACGCTTGACGAACGAGTGATTCGGTCAACCCGCGATGATGGGCAGCGTTTCGAATGCGCCATTGAGCACCCGCTTTGAGGCGCCGGGCGCGATCCACTGATCTATGGCGGTTGCGTACACGCGCCTGAAATCAGTCGTGTATGCCAGATTGTCGCCGGTATCCAGTGCGGATAGCGATGGGATTTTTCCGTAGTGCCCGCCGCGCACGGGCCGCCCGGCCATGAACATGGGGCCAGCCGCGCCGTGATCGGTCCCAAGGCTCGTATTCTCCGGTACGCGCCGCCCGAATTCGGAAAACGCCATCATCACTACACGGTCAGCCGCACCCATGTGCTCGATGTCCATGAGAAAGGCGCTGATGGCATCCGCAGCGTATGTCAGCAGCCGTCTGTGCAATGCCGGCTGCTGCACGTGAGTGTCGAAGGCGTTGTTGCGAAACGAGACATAGTAGATGCGTGTGGGCAGATCCGCGGCGATACAGGCAGCAACTTTGTCGAGATCCAGTGGTGCGATGCCGTAGTCGACATTGGTGCGGTAACGGGACCAGGCGGCGCGTATCAACCCGGAGGCTTCGTGCGCGGCGGTGGCCACGGATCGCAGATAGTCGGCGGCGGGGTTGTGGGGAATGGGTGTCGATGGAGCCTGGAGCATCTCGTTGGTCGCAGCGAATGCATTGCGTTTGAATCGAGCTGGGTCGTCGAACACGACCGGATTGTGTCGGCGTGAGTTCACCGCCAGAGACTGGCTGGCGCCAATATTGATGAGCGCGTTTGGGCTGGGCACCGGCAGTGCGGTATCCGCAAGTCGGCCGACCCAGCCGAACTCGTCGCCGCTGTTGGGAGCGGCCGTGTGCCAGTAAGCCATCGAAGTGAAGTGCGAGAATGACGGGTTTGCGTATCCACAACCGTGCACGATGGCGAGATCGCCCTGCTGCCAGAGACGTTGTAACCCAGCGAGCCCCGGGTTGAATCCGAAGTGATCATCGATACGCAACACCTCTTGCGGCCGGATGGCGAGGTTGGGGCGTAGCCGGTAGTAGGTGTCGTCCGAATACGGCACCACTGTGTTGAGCCCGTCATTGCCGCCGGAGAGTTCCACGATGACCAGGATACGGCTCTTTGGATCTTCGTTTGCGGCCAGCGCGCGTGAGGACCAGCCGATTGGCAGCGTGAATCCTGCCTGTATCAATCGACGGCGGCTCAGCGTATTAGAGGCGGGCGTCATGGTCTCATCCCAGCTGATATTCGGGAAGACTGAGCAGCAGGTGCAGCAGGACGCGCAAGGAATCCTCCATGTAGGAAGAGGCGGCCGCGATGTCCGCGGTGCCGAGTTCTTCGCTCAGAAACTCGGCGAGCCCCACGCGTGTGCGCACATCGAGCTCGACCGAGAGAAAACGTCTGGCCAGATAGTCGACCGCCTCCTGGCAGGTACCTAGTTTTTCCCGTGTGATCATTTCACTGAGATTGATGCGGGCAGAGTCTCTGACGATGGGCTTTACCCGCTCGATTGCCATCTGCCACCCGCGGTAGCTGCCATAGCGTGTATTGAACGCCTCGTCGCGATCGGCCATGGCGTTGGACATGGCCATGCGATCAGCATCGATTGCATCGTTGGCCGGGCGCGTGGCGCTGGTCATGTCTGCACCGCCGCGTATGCGGCGGTGCACCGCCAGGATCTGTTCGCCTCCTGCGTAACTCGGATAGCGATCGAGCGGTATGAAGGAGATATCGGGAAACATGAGATCCAGAATGAAATTACCGCGTTCGAAGAAGAGCCCGGGCGTGATCCAGGCCCGTCCCTCGGACCATCCGGCAACGGTGGGTGGATGCATGAGGCGTTGCCCGAGGGTGCCTGTGACGACGTTGAAGTCCGGCACGCCCGGCGCGGACGTGAGCCCCAGTTTTCGATAGGTGGAGACCACCAGTTCCACCGGGCTCTTGATGTGGGTGGCGACACTCGCGCACGAGTAGAAGTCTCGCGATAAAAACAGCGTTTGCAGATAGGCGGAGATGTCGTAGCCACTGCCGCGCAGGATGTCGCCCAGAGCGCGTGTGAGTGCCGGACTGACTGATTGCCGTACGAAGAACTGATAGAGGCGCGTGGCGAGGAACTCCGCGGCGGCATCCTGGCGCAGGATGATGTCGATGACGTCCTCTCCTGAGAATCGTCCCCGCTCGCCCAGAAATTCCTTCATGCCATCGTCGTGCTGCGAGGGGTTGAAAGCGAAATCCAGGTTGTCGAAGTTCCATCCGGTGAATGCGCGTGCCGCCTCTCGAATGTCGCGTTCCGAGTACTGACCAACGCCAAGCGTGAACAGTTCCATGATCTCTCGCGCGAAATTCTCATTGGGCGCGCCTTTGACGTTCACGCCGGCATCGAGGAATGCGAGCATGGCCGGATCCTTTGCCACCGCCAGCAGCAGTGCGTGGAAATCGCCGAGCCCCTGCTCCCGGAAGATCTTCAACTGCTTCAGCATCTTCCGGTAGTCCCGAACCTTGTCTTCATTGGTGGCGAAGTGACCGTGCCAGAACAGCGCCAGCTTCTCTTGCAGTGGGTAGTTGCTCGCTACCATGCGCTGGGCCCACCAATAGGCGACCCGGTTCGTTTCCAGGCGGCTGGCGCGCAACCAATAAAAGAAGCGATTGACCACTGGCTGTACAGGGCGATTGCCGGCGGGTTTGACCGAAACACCCAGCGCCGCACCGCTTGCCATTGCGCGCTGTGTCGTTGCCGGGCGCGAGGGCGGAAAGTCGAGCAGGCCTTCGTCCCATACACCCGAGTGTTCGAATGCTGGCAGGTGCTGATCGGGCAGGCCGGCGGCGTACACCATGCGCCGGACCGCATGCTCGGGACCGAGTCTGGTGATTTCACCTATCTCTTCCGGTGTCCCCCCGAATCCAGCCCGATCGAGCAGGTGGCGTGCTTCGCGCTCATTCCAATGTTCTGCTCGTATCGCTCGGAGGTCGCCGGTCCAGTCGCCATTTGCTTCGGCGTACGCGCACGCGACGACCGCGGCGATCAAAGTGAACATACGCGAGACTTGAATCAGGCCGCTCACGTGTGACATGTCGTCGACTCTCTCCTGCGTCTGATTTTCTGCGTCGGGCGAGTATAGCAGTACGTGTGGATTGGTCTCGTTCATTACCGCCCGGAAGTCTCTGATCCGGGGCTTCGCCGACCAGAGCGCGGTGTTGAGGTGTCTGCTTCTCGGCGAGGAAGTCGGAGAGCTCTTCAAGGCGGTTCGAACGCGGGAGAGGCTGAAGGTGGATGTGCCTGGCAGTAATATAGGGTCCGAGCTGGCGGACATTCTGATTTACCTGTGCGCGATTGCGAATCGATACGACATCGACCTGGAGGCCGCATTTCGAACCAAAGAAGACATGAACAAGACGCGTGGATGGAGTTAGCATAGTATTTTCCCCCTGAAAGCCGAAGGAAAACGAGCCGGCCGGGAGAATCGGAGCCATGATTTACCTCTTCAAGGTCAGATCCCAGAGAACAAACGAAGGCAGTCTGGTATGCCACGGCCAGGTCTGACCAACCCGAACCCGGTTTCACCGTTCGGGCTGTGGTGCGACGCCAGGGAGTTTCTGGCCGCCGCTACCGAGATCTATCCCCTACCTGCGACGGCCAGGGAGATCGCCGATCTGAAGTACAGCGGTGTCGCCTACTATCTTCTGGGCCATTCCATCGAGCTTTCTCTCAAAGCCTTCCTCCTCTGCCGCGGTATAAGCATGGAGACGTTGAGGCGAGACCCGTACGGCCATAGCCTCATCGCGCTGCGCAAGGAGTCTTCGCGGAGGAAACTCGGTACGGAGGTGGTGCTCACAAGGCCTCAGAAAGCTGTCATCGACTACTTCTCGGACAGCTACGCGTCGAAACGCGATGAGTATTTCGAACGCGCTATGCTTTCCGTTCCGAGGTATGCGGTACTGCACGTGATCACGACAACGCTTGTCGATGGGCTGCGGACGATCTGCAGGAGCGAAACGTCTACCGGACCAGAGCAAGGACGATCGCGTCAGTGAGTTCAGTGGTCTCTCGAATGCGGTGAGGTTCCGGTTTGTTCCAACGACGGGATTGTCGTGGCGTACTGAAGGGAAGGTGCCTTTGTGGGGCCGTGAACGTGCGGCTCACTGCGCTCACGGTTCGGGGTTCGGAAAGCGTAACTTGATTTCAGTCATCCGATCGGGTCCGGCGAGGGTTCCGTGCCAGATGCGGGTCTTCTCTGTTTTGGAGTGGGCTCATGGAAGGGTACGAGTGGACCGCGGTTGCGATGGGTGTGTTCGATTCCTCCACAGGTACCCGACTGGTGAAACACACCTTCATGGGTGACAAAGGGGACTACTACGAAATCGATGACGGCGTGCCGCAAAGCGATTGACCTTTCCCCTGCATCTTGT
>DCWG01000051.1 GCA_002327525.1 Gammaproteobacteria bacterium UBA2168
TAGTCGGACAGCTGCGAAAAAAACTCGGCGAGCGGGCGGCGAACGCAAAGATCATCGCGACGATTCACGGCACCGGGTATTTGTTTACCCCCGAAGTCGTCTAACATCACCACACTCGGGCCAGGGAAGCGAGTCCCTGAACGTCCGTTGCAGAGTTGACCAGAAGTATTTCCGTGGACAAAAAAATCTACGACAGCGCATCGACCCTTGTGTTGCGCACCAGCTGGAATGGTCAGGGCGTGGTAGCCAAGGCTCTGAAGCCTGCATCCCACTCACCTCAGGCGCTTGCGCGCTACCACCACGAATTCAACATCAATCAGACCCTGACCTGCGAGCACGTCTGTCGGGCACTTGCCTTCGATGACGCCAACCACCGGATTCTCTTCGAGGACGTGGGCGGCGTTTCACTCCGGGAAGTCATCAAATCCCGGGATCTGGATCTGAACGACCGGATTGGCATCGCCACTCAACTGGCGCGAGCCCTGCAATGCGTCCATGACGAAGGGGTCATACACCGCGATCTGAATCCAGCCAACGTCGTCGTATCCAATGACATCGACCGTATCTGGATCATCGATTTCGGTCTCGCCACCCTGACGCCGCGTGAGTATCCACGCGAAGTCCCGGCGGCACAATTGACAGGCACTCTGCCCTACATTTCTCCGGAGCAGACGGGACGAGTGAATCGGGTGGTAGACTACCGGACCGATCTCTACAGTCTGGGCGCAACCTTCTACGAGCTCCTGAGCGGGCACCCGCCATTTCCGAACACCGATCCGCTGGAGCTGATCCACGCACACATCGCGGCACGTCCCAAGTCGCTCAAGACACTCGACGACACCGTTCCCACCTGGTTGTCCGATATCGTGGACAAGTTGCTCGCGAAACAAGCCGAACAGCGCTATCAGAGCGCGGCAGCGGTTCACGACGACCTTACTGAAGGCCAGGATCAGAGCAACATCACGCCGTTCCGCCTCGGCCGTACCGATACGCCAGGTCAACTGTCTCTACCGAAGCGTCTCTACGGTCGCGATGAGACGATGAGGCACTCTCGCGAGCTTCTCGAGCGCATTGGTCAGGGTGAAACGCTGTTTCTCCAGATCACGGCTGGTACCGGATTCGGCAAAGCATCCCTGTGCGATGTGATCGACACTCAGGCACGGGAGCTCAATATTCTCGCCGCACGCGTGGATGTACACGGGTTGGAAATTCTCGATATGGGTTCCCTCTGGATAGAACTGCTGAGGCTGCTTCTGCGTCAGACCCTTTCCATGACCGACAGCCACACACTGATACAGCGCCTCGCCCGCCTGGATTCCCGCAACGTCTCCGCGCTGTGCGCCCACCTTCCGGAGCTGGCGAGTATCGTCGATGTCACCGACGACGGTGCCGGCCTACCGGGCCGGGGTATCGAGGAGGTGTTGGCGGCTCTGCGCCCGCAACCGGTCTGCTTCATGGTGGAGAACGCTGATCATCTGTCACCCGAGAGTCTGCGCGCCCTGACCCACACTGCCGTCAACTATCCCAACATGTTCATCGTACTGACGTCCGAATCCGAGATGGAACTTGCTCCCATACAGCAGGGAGATGCCCGGCTCGCGACCCGTACCGAGCACGTCGCGCTGTCCGAACTCGAGAGGGCCCATATCCGCAGCCTGCTGGCTGACATGCTATCCCACTCAGAAGCCCGCACCCGCGAACTGGCGGCTGAACTGCATGCTAAGACCGACGGCATCCCCGCCCTCGTGCTGGAGCTGATCTTCGAATTGCACCGCACAGGCGCCATTCGATACGACACCTACAAGGAAGTATGGGGCTGGGATATCGAGGTCGTGCGTGCGCACTACTTCAGCCACAACACGACCAAACGCACCGAGGCCCAGTTCGAAGCCCTGCCGGAAGCTACCCGGAACATGCTCATTCTCGGCGCCTGTCTCGGCGAACGCTTCGATCAGGACACATTGATCGCAACATACGAGGGCGATGGCGAAGCCGCGACCGCGCTTCGCCCCGCGATCAACGTCGGCCTCATCACCAACGTCGCCAAGGGTTCGTACCAGTTCGCGCATCCCAGCATCCGCGCAGTGACCTATGCGCGCCTCGACGACGACGAAAAATCCAGAATCCATTTCTCCATCGCCGACCATCTGAAGCGCAACGGTAATGCCGCCAATAACACTTCGGCCATCGCTGATCATCTGAACGCGGCCACCAACCCCATGGAGCTCAGCAAAACACGGCGCATGGAAATCGCGCACTTCAACCTGCTCGCCGCGCGTGCCGCACTTTCGCAATCGCTGTTTCAACCCGCGTACAAGTACTGTCGAAGCGGCCTGACCCTGCTGAACGACGAATCCTCGTATGAGGCCATGGTGCTCGATCTGGCGGAGTGCGCAGCACTGGCGGCTTTTTCGTGCGGCGACTTCGACCAGCTCGAACGGATACTGCTGGGAGCGACCAAACGAACCAGCGCACTTCGCGAAATCCAGATCAGGGCAGCCATCGTCGCCAACGATCTCGCCCGTGCCCGAAGACTCACGCTGGAGGCACTCGAGGCGCTCGGCGCTCCTGTCTCGAATCGCCGCACAGGACCCGTTTCCCGATTACGCGGGCATCTCGGTGAATGGCTCAAACTGGGCACCGGCCGACATCGGCGCAGCAGCCAACCGGCTCTCGAGGATCCGCGTCTCAATCAGATTCTCCGCTTCATGTGTCTATTGCTGCACGCCGGGTACCATCTGGGTGAGGACAATCTGGACGGCATTGCGAGCCAGGTGCTGACACTGGCTGAGGACAAGGGTCACAGTGACGCCGTCGCTTTCGCACTGGCAGCCCGCGCGGTTGCCGCCATCGGCGACGGTGAGCGTTCGCGGGCCCGCGACTTCGCCCTGGACGCGCGCAGACTCGCCGAACGGCATCCCCAGAAAATGTTCGCCACCCGCACCGTCATCCTGCTCAACGGTCTGGTCGACCCGTGGAACGGCTCGCTGGACCAGACTCTGCACGCGCTGAATACCAGTCTCGCCACCAGCATGGCCCAGCAGGACTACGAGTTCGCGGCCACGGCCAGCGCGTTGTATGCAACCAACGCCCTGCTGCGCGGCGCAGAACTCGGTTCTCTGAAACGCGAACTCACCGAACACCTCAACGAGCTGAGCGTGTTCGACCAGATAACCGGAATCAACATCGCGGCCTTCGTGGCACAGATCGTCTCGAGCCTTCTCGTACAGACCGATTCCGCAGCAACAAGCGCATACGCTCCGTCAATCAAGAATGCCGACGATCGTGCTGCCCATGCCTATGTGTACATTCTGCGCTTGTACTACGCGGTGCTGTTCCAGGATTTCCGTGGCACGGGCAATATCCTGGATTCAGCCCGAGCCTTCGCTCCGGCTCTCAGCGGTTCGCCGCTGCTCGTGTTGTTTCGTTTCACCGAAGCCCTGATCGAGATAAGAACCGGCGCCAAGACGGGGCGAAGGACCGCTGCCGCCAACATTGCGATGCTGCGCACCTGGCACGAGCAGGGTGCGTCTTTCGCGGAGCCCAAAACGCTGATCCTCGAAGCGGAAACCGAGTGGGCCCATGGTGCGACCACCCGGGCGCTGGAGCTGTTCGAGGAGGCTGCCGATCGCGCCAGGCGCCTGGGCCTGGCAAACGACGAGGCGCTCGCTTACGAACTCGCGGCCCGTAACTGCGATACCGGCGGCAGAGCCGATTTCGCACGGCTGTTTGCCCGCAATGCATATCAAGCCTATCTCCGCTGGGGTGCCACCGCCAAAGCCAATCAGCTCGAACGTGACTTTCAGGTGCTGCTCGGCCATGCGATGCCGGCCAATACAAACCTCCGCGTGGGCGATCTCGTGGATCTGACCGTACGTGACTTCAACTCGGACAGCACCCTCGAGAGTTCAGAATTCAGTGACCACCTGGTGGACACCACCACAGTGCTGCGCGCCGCGCAAACCATCTCCGGTGAGATCATGCTGGATCGCGTACTCACCAAACTGCTACGCCTGGCGCTGGAGCATGCGGGCGCACAGAAAGCCTGCATGCTGCTGTCGGCGGACAATGAGGACACCGCGACGAACGCCCGGCGTCTGTTCCTGGAGGCCGTCGCCGCGGTCGACGGCGGCCCTACCCAGCGTGTGAATCCACCTGTGCCGCTAGACGCATCCGAGGACGTACCCATCAGCGTGATTCAGTTCGTCGCACGCACACGCAAGGCGCTGGTGCTGGCCGATGCCACAGCCGAGGATGTCTTCACCCAGGATCCGTACATTAAAAACCTGCAGCCGCTGTCGATCCTGTGTCTGCCGATCATTCACCGCAATACGCTCACAGGCGTTCTGTACGTCGAACATCGTTGGCTGACCGGGGTTTTCACCTCCCAGCGTGTGGAAGTTCTGAGCCTGCTATCCTCCCAGGCAGCGATCTCCATCGAAAACGCCCGACTCTACGCCGACCTGCAATCCGCGCGGGACGAGTACCGGGCGCTGTACGACAACGCAATCGAGGGGCTCTTTCGCATCAATGCGGAAGGGTTGCTGCTGTCGGCCAACCCCACCTGTGCGCGCATTCTCGGATTCGAGAACATCGAGGCGCTGCTCATCGAATACCGCGATCTCATCGACCACGTATTCCTGTCCAACACCGACGCACAGGAGTTTCTATCCAGACTGGAGGATCAGCAGCTGGTCAACGCCTTCGAGGCGCAAGGTGTGGCGCGTGACGGTCGCCATTTCTGGATGGCACTCACGGCACGACTCACCAGCGACCCCGAACACGGCGACTACATCGATGGATCATTGATCGACATCTCCGAGCGCATAGAGCGTGAGCAGGCAGACAAGCAGCGGCAAATCGCCGAGGCCGCGACGAAGGCTAAGAGCGAGTTCCTCGCCAACATGAGCCACGAAATTCGCACACCAATGAACGCCATCGTCGGGTTTTCCAAGCT
The DNA here is from genome assembly GCA_002327525.1 of Gammaproteobacteria bacterium UBA2168. Classification (GTDB taxonomy): domain Bacteria; phylum Pseudomonadota; class Gammaproteobacteria; order Pseudomonadales; family Azotimanducaceae; genus JASLQO01. The sequence goes on from DCWG01000051.1 coordinate 4,958, forward strand.
GGCGCTGGATACGAACCTCGATCGCAAGCAGCACGCGTACGTCACTACCATCGACAACGCCGCCGAAAGTCTGCTGGAACTGGTGAGCGACGTTCTCGATTTCTCCAAGATCGAAGCCGGAAAACTGGAAATCGAGAACAGTCCCTTCAAGCTTTCCGATACGCTCGCCGACATTCAGCGCTTGTTCCGCACCGAGATGCGCAAGAAGGGCCTGGCCCTACGCCTCGATGACAGAACCAATGGCCAGGCAGGATTTCCGGAGAACGGCGTCCTCCTCGGCGATCCTTTTCGCCTGCAGCAGGTACTGGTCAATCTGGTTGGCAACGCGCTCAAGTTCACCGAGACCGGCGAAATATGCCTGGAGGTGAGCGTACGCAACCCGTCCGCAGGCGAAGATGGTACCAGCGTGCTGCTCGAAATCTCAGTTATCGATACAGGCATCGGCATCAGTGAGGAACAACAGACACGCTTGTTCGAGTCGTTCGAACAAGCAGAGACATCCACCACCCGCCGCTACGGGGGCACGGGGCTTGGACTCACAATCAGCAAACGCCTCGCGGAAGCCATGGGCGGAGAATTACAGGTACAATCGACGCTGGGCGAAGGCAGCCGCTTTACGTTCACATGCGCGCTGGGCAAGCCGACTGAGGAAGCCCCCGTGCCGCGACGCCAACAAGGGCATCAACGCTCGTCGGGACTATTGCGGGGGCGGCGTATTCTGGTCGCCGAGGACAATCCCATCAATCAGCAGCTCGCGCTCGAGTTCCTACACCGGGCGGGTGCCCAGGTCGACATCGCAGAAACCGGGCGCCAGGCCATCGCTCGTGCCACCGAACGGGATTACGACGCCGTATTGATGGATATCCACATGCCCCAGATCGATGGCCTGGAGGCAGCTCGCACGCTGCGGGACCAGGGACTGGAAGTACCCATCATCGCCGTGTCTGCCGATGCACTGGCGGAACGTAAGGCTACCGCAACCGAGGCCGGCTGCAACGGCTATGTCACCAAGCCCATCGACTTCGACGTGCTGCTCGGTGAACTCGCGCTGCACCTGCCATACGAAGAACCGGATGCCGAATCGCGTAACCGGCGTGCCACGGATCCGGGCGATGAACCCGCGGAAATGGCGCAACTGGAATTACGGCGGGTTCCTGGTATCGACATCGGTGAGGCCATCCGCGGGCACAATGGCAATGTGCGGCTGATGATCAAGCTGATGGGCGATTTCGGGGGATACTACGGCGACGCCGGGACACGCATGCGGGAGTTCGTCGCAAACGGTCAGTTCGAGGACGCCGAACGCCTGGCCCACAACCTGCATGGTGTGGCAGGCAGCTTCGGCGCACAGCGATTGAAGGATGCCTCCAAGACTCTCGAACTGGCGCTCGCCGCGGCCACGCCCGACGGCAACGAACCTACGATTCTGGGTCTTGTGCGCAGTTTCGAGATCGCGCTCACCGAGGTGCTGGAGTCGGCGGAGGCGCTGGCTGCCAATGAGGTCCGCCTGCGCGCATCTGACTTTCCAGACGCCTGATCTCTTCTCCCTCACCATTCATGGTTCATCGTGCGGGCCGTCATCATTCGGTGCGTTGCGCCACATGCAGCACGCAACCCCAGTGTCTGCTTACCATGAAAGGCCTGCGCCGGCTCACCCTGTTGCGAATCGCACTAAAGACACGCTCGCGTTGCCAGGATTTCATCGCGATGTGGCCAGAGAAAGTATTCAGAAGCTCGATATAGCCCTCCGCGTCATACACGACTTCCCGGTCGTAGTGGCAAACGAACACCGGCTCGAACAAACCACTGCTTCGAATTTCCGCTGAATGATCCAGTAGTTGCCCGGGCCGAGGCCACTGCGCATATGCCAGTCGTCCTTCACCGATTTCATCGTAGATTGCCTGTAGTCCGGTAAAAAACGGATCTTCGCCTACCGGAAATACGCGCGCGGCACTCCAGAAGGCCAGAAAACCGGTTCTTCGCAAAGCACGAGCCGCGAGTTCGTATCGAAGTTCTGGATCAATCCAGCGCCAGGCGGTGGCGGCATACACGAGGTCGAACGGCCGGTCGCTCTGCCACTGCTCGAACGAGGCGTTCTAGATTCTCACGTTGGCAAACGGCGACAGATTTTCCTTCACCGCCGCGGTCAGTGAAGCCCCCAACTCGATACACGTTATGGCAAATGACCGGTCAGCTAGCGGCAACGTGGCAATACCGGTTCTGCAACCGACCTCCAGCAAGCTCACCTCTGGCACCAACCTCATCGCCGAGAGCAGGTCTTCGTAGAGCGCGGCCGGATACTTGGGTCTGGTCCGTTGTTAGTAGCCAGAGGCCGAATCGAATGTTGGGTGAAGTTGACGACGTCGTTGCTTGTTGCGCTAGCGCCACTTTCCACCAACGGCGAGAACGGCCACGGTTGTCATCCGGCATCCCGTGCCAGATCGGCGATATTGGTCACCGGCAGCCCCAGACTGGTCGCCTCCAGCCCGGCAAAGTCGAACAGAGCCCGATCACCCAGGTGTGAGGCCGATACGTTGCGTAGGCTCCGCGCGATGTTCTCCACCCGCCCCGGGACGTCCCGATCCCATTCCCGCAACATGCCTTTGATGACCTGGCGCTGCAGGTTTGGCTGCGAACCACACAGCTCGCATGCAATGATCGGATAATTCGCTGCTTCCGCCCAGCGTTCGATGAGGCGTTCACGAACGTAGTACAGAGGCCGGATAATCACGTTTTGCCCGTCCTCACTCACCAGCTTCGGCGGCATGGCCTTGAGCCTGCCGCCATAGAAGAGATTGAGGAACAGTGTCTCAACCACATCGTCGAGATGGTGCCCGAGCGCTATCTTGCTTGCACCGATTCGCTTGGCGAACGTATAGAGGATGCCGCGCCGTAACCGCGAGCATACCGGACAGGTGATCTTCCCTTCGGGTGTGAGCTCGCGCACGACGGAGTAGGTGTCCTGTTCGACCACGTGGTGTTCAATACCGAGCCCGGACAGATACTCAGGCAGCACGTGCTCCGGAAAGCCGGGTTGCTTCTGGTCGAGATTCACCGCAATCAGCTCGAAATCCACCGGTGCCTTGTACCTGAGACTCATCAGCACATCGAGCATGGTGTAGGAGTCTTTGCCGCCGGACAGGCACACCATGACGCGGTCGCCTTGTTCGATCATCCCGTAGTCGGCGATCGCCTGCCCGGCGAGGCGGCGCAACTTCTTCGCGATCTTGTTCTTCTCGTATCGTGTGTCAGTCATCGGCCCCTCTCAGTACGGTCATCGGTGGACTGGACACCACGCCGCGCGTTCCCCACAACCCCACCACCAGGATCAGAATCCCCCCGACTGTTGGACCGATCAGCCACAACCACGGATGGGCCTGCACCGGCAACTCGAACACCTGGTTCTGCAGCAGCGCCACCGTCACCTCGGCTCCTACCACCGCGATGATTCCCGCAAAGGTACCGAGCACGGCAAACTCAACAGCGAGCGCACCCGTGATCAGCCGTGTCGTGCCACCGAGTGTGCGCACCAACGCGTGCTCACGCACACGGGCATCCCGCCCGGCCTGGATACTCGCAATCAACACCAGACAACCGGAGACAACGACCAGCGCCAGTATGAGTTCCACCGCCTGGGTAACCTGATCGACGATGATCTGGACCTGCGCAATGATGGCGTCCACCTCGATCACGGTGACCGTCGGATAGGCGGACAGCAACCGGTTCAGGAAAATTTTCTCCTCCCGCTCCAGGTGAAAGCTAGTCATGTAGGTGGCCGCACTGTCTTTGAGCGCCGCGGGTGAGAAAATGATGAAGAAGTTCGGCTGCATACTCTCCCAGTCAAGGCGCCTGAGACTCGCCACTTCCGCATCCACGCGCACTCCCGCGACGTCGAACGTGAGCCGATCGCCGAGTTTCAGATACAGTTCACGCGCGTACTCGTCCTCGAGCGAGACCAGAGAGCGTTCCTCGTTGCTCGGCCACCATTCTCCGAGGACCACCTCGTTGTCCTTGGGCACGTGCGCCGCCCAGGTCAGGTTACGTTCAGATCCCACGCGCGTGCCCGGATCGTCTGGGTGCCGATGCCGAGCGTCCCATTGCTTGGCATCGATACCATTCACCTCCACCACCCGGCCGCGAATCATGGGATAGATCGGACCTTGCCGGCGGGTCTTTCGCAGCAGCTCGCGAACGCCCGCCACCTGCTCCGGGGTAATGTTCATCAGGAAGTGATTCGGTACATCGTCCGGGAGCTGGCTACGCCACTCGTCGATGAGTGCGGTGCGCAACAGGACCAGCACCAGCAACAGCATGATGGCGAGTCCGAAAATCAGAATCTGCGCGGTGTTCTCCCGGTGCCGGCGCTGCAAACCCGACAATGCCAGCCGCCAGCCGCTGCCAGCCTGCATGCCCACCACGCGCCCACCGCGCAACAGCAGTAGCGCCAGCGTGCCGAACAGCACCAGCACGGCCGCGGCACCCACGAGCGTCCAGAAGGTGAGAAACAGGCTTTCGCTGTACCAGATCAGCAAGAACAGGCTACCGGTGGCGGCCGCCGAGTAACTCAGCCACTGTGAAGCAGGTGCGCTGCCGAGATCACGGCGGATGACCCGCATCGGCGAGACGTTGCGCAGATGGATGAGCGGTGGCAGGGCGAAGGCCAGCGCACAAATGAATCCGGTTGTAGCTCCGAGCCAGAATGGGCGCAGGCTCGGCGCCGGCAGCTCGATGGGAATCAGTTCTTTGAGCACCTCGACGATACCAAGGTGCAACAGCCCACCGATGATGGAGCCGAGGATCACCGCCGCGGCGCCCACCAGCGCGAGCACGGCCACGTAACTCCACATGACCTGATCGGGGGTCGCACCCAGCGTCTTGAAAATGCCGACATGGTCATAGTGACGCCTCGCATAACGGTGCGCCGAGAGCGCCACCGCCACCCCGGCCAGCAACACCGCCAGCAGACCACCGAGCAGTAGAAAGCTCTCGGCGCGATCTAGTGCAGAACCAATTCGCGGACTGGCCTCGCGTACGTCGACCCAACGGTAACCGGAGCTATCCTCGAAACCCAGCTCTGCTTCCAGGGCATCCAGCTCATCATCCTCGCCGCGCAGCAGCAGCCGATAGCCAATCCGGCTACCCGGTTGAACGACTTCCGTGGAGGGCACATCGGCGAGGTTCATCAGTAGCCTCGGGCCGAGATCAAAAAAGCTACCGCCTCGATCCGGTTCCGCGATCAGTACACGGGTCACCTTCAGCCGCGCAAGTCCCACCTCCACCTCATCGCCCAGTTTCACGGACATCGCCGGGAAAAGACGCGAATCCAACCACACCTCGCCGGGGGGAGGGATGTCAGTGCCCTCCTCGCCACGCGTGAATGGCTCCAACGCCGTACGCAGCACACCGCGCAGCGGATAGCCCTCCTCCACCGCCTTGACGGCCACCAGCTGGCTGCGGTCCACGCCCGCGAAAATCATCGACGGGAAGACCATCGTGTCCACCAGGTCGAGATTTCGTGCCGCGACAGCCTTCCGATAGGGTTCGGGTATGGGGTTTGATCCGCCGATGTAGCGATCTGCCGCCAGGAAGTTTGCCGACTCGAGCAGCAATGCCTGGTGCAGGCGGTCGACGAACAGGCTGATCGCCGTGACGGTACCGACAGCCACTAGCAGGGCGACCAGCAGCAGCGCGAGCTCACCCGCGCGCCAGTCACGCCACGCCATTCGAAAGACGATGGACGCGTTCACGTGCGCAGCCGCCCCTGCTCGATTTCCACCACCCGCCCACATCGCTGAGCGAGACGGCTGTCGTGGGTCACCAGCACCAGTGTTGTGTTGAATTCGGTGTTCAGATCGAACAACAGCTCGATGATCTTCTGCCCCGTACTGGTATCGAGGTTCCCCGTGGGCTCGTCGGCAAACAGAACTGTCGGACGGGATGCGAATGCGCGTGCGATGGCCACACGTTGCTGTTCACCCCCGGACAGCTGGCGCGGATAGTGGCCCGCCCTTTCCGAAAGGCCGACCTTTTCGAGCAGTTTCAGCGCTTCCGGTTCGGCACCCGGATCGCCTCGCAGCTCCGCAGGTAGCATCACGTTTTCCAACGCGGTGAGGCTGGCAAGCAGTTGAAACGTCTGGAAGACAAAGCCGACGTGCTCGCCGCGAATGCGTGCACGCGCTTCCTCATCAAGTGCTGTAATCTCTTCACGGGCGAGCTCCACCGTCCCACTGCTGGGCAGATCGAGTCCGGCGAGAATGCCAAGCAGTGTGGTTTTTCCGGAGCCCGACGCACCCACGATGGCGACACTCTCACCTGTATTGATTTCGAGCCCTACCCCCGCCAAGATGGACAGGTTGCCCTCTGCTGTGGGGACAACCTTGCCGATGTCCACCGCCCGAATGACTGTATTCCTGGTCATTGGTTGAATACTGATCGAAAGTTAAAAGATGAAGTTCAGAGACCGCTTGACCATCGTGGCTGCCGTGACCGCAGCCCTCTTGAGCCCGGGCGGCCGTATCGTTGCTGCTCCGACAGTATTGGTGATGGGCGACAGTATCAGTGCCGCTTACGGTATTCAACGTGAACAGGGCTGGGTGGCGCTGTTTTCGGAACGACTCACACGCCAGGTTCCGGGTGCTGCGGTGATCAACGCGAGCGTGAGCGGCGAAACCACCGGCGGGGGCCTTGCGCGCCTGCCTGGCATGCTGGCAACTCACGATCCCGATGTCGTGGTGATCGAACTAGGCGGGAACGACGCGCTGCGCGGTTATCCGGTACGAACGATTCGTGATAATCTGAGCCGTATGATCAAGCTGGCCTACACGGGTGAGCGAGACGTGGTCGTGGTCGGTATGCAGATCCCTCCAAACTACGGCCCACGCTACACGGAGGCATTCACGCGGGTATTCGAGCAGGTAGCCGACGAGCACGACGCACTGCTGGTGCCTTTTCTGCTCGAGAACGTGGCGCTGGAACCAGGCCTAATGCAGCGCGATGGAATACATCCCACAGCCGACGCTCAGCCATTGCTGCTCGAGACCTTCTGGCAGCGTGTCGCACCTCTCATTTCCGGCACCGTGTCCGGCGATTGAATACACACGTTGTTAGAGTGCCGGAATGATTTGTCTGATCTGTTCCATAGGCCGCTCCGGATCGACGCTGCTCGATGTACTGATCGGATCGCATCCACAAGGCGCATCTCTCGGCGAGTTTTCCTTTCTCGGCAAGGCCATCTCACTCGACCAACCCTGCTCTTGCGGTGAGCCCATCTCCGCCTGCCGGAACTGGCAGGCGGTGCTGGCGGACGTCGCCAGCGACCGTGGCACGGATCTGCGGACCACACCCTATGCCCTACAACAATGGGATGCGGTAGCGAGTGTAGTGATCGATCATGACCATCAGACACGCTGGTATCGTTTGAGGACCAAGCTGCACAGCGCCGCGTGTGACCTGCGCTTCTCGGCACCCCCCCACAGCATGCTGCGCCTGCCCCTGGCACCGACGCTCGCCCAGGGTGTGGACAACACCCTCTATCTCTACGAAACCGTCATGCGTCAATGGGACAAACGCTTTCTGGTGGACTCTTCAAAGAACGTGCACAAGGCCCTGGCCGTGCACGAGGCGAATCCGTCGGACGTGCGCATCATCTTTCTCACACGCGATGGCCGCGGCGTTTTCCACTCCCGTCACAGCAGCGGTTTCAGTGCCCGCGAATCGGCTCGCGCCTGGTTTCGCTACAACCGGCGCGCGCAGTCGCTGCTGACGCGTAACCTGCCCGACGAACATCTGTTTCGGATGCGCTACGAGGATCTCATGGCCGATCCACCGGGCGTGATGCGCAGCCTGTGCGCTTTCCTGAAAATCGACTTCGTCGAATCGATGCTGGAAGTAACCCCTGGTAAGCAGCATCCCGTGAATGGTAACGACATGCGCCTGAAGCCCCGCCAGGAACTCAGATTGGACGAACGCTGGAAGACGGATCTGAGCGCAGAGGACCGCACCTACTTCGATCGCCACACCGGCTCGCTGAACGCTGTTCTCGGCTACTCCGACTGAACAGCCGCACCCGCGCATCTCAGTCTTCGGGATTCTTCTCCCGCACACCCTGACAGGGCGGAGATAACGGAGCTGCACCGAAGCGTTCGCGCCACTCGTGCGGCGTATAGGTGTGTATGGCAAGCGCGTGCACGCCCTGTGCCAATTCGGCGGCCAGCAACTCGTTCACCTGTCGGTGCCTGGCCAGCAGTCGCTTGTCGACGAATTCATCGGAAACCAGCACCACTTTGAAGTGCGTCTGGGAGTCCGCGGGAACGTTGTGGCCACCACTTTCATTGATCACTTCCAGATGATCGAGGGCGATCCCGCTTGCAAGCTTATCTTCGATGCGCTGTGTCATTGAAGTGTTGCCGCTCATAACGCTGTCCGAATTCGATTGCGGGCGCGAGACTATCGGGATTTCCTCCAAAGAGAAAGAGCATCGCCGGTGCGCAGTATCAGGCGATCAACACCACCGCGATATTGTCGGTGCCACCCAATTCTTTGGCGACATCAATCAGCGCCGTGAGAAGGCGGCTCGGTTCCGGATTGTCCCGGAAACGCCGTGCGATTTCGGCGTTGCTGACCAGATCGGTGAGTCCATCGCTGCACAGCAGGTATCTATCGCCCGGCCGCCACTCGTGTTCCGCGATCTCTACCTCCACCCTCTCATCGAGCCCGAGCGCACGGGTGATGACGTTGCGATTGGGAGCGCGCGCTGCCTGGGCTTCCGTCATCATGCCGGCATCCGCTAACTGCTGAACCATACTGTGGTCGCTCGTGAGGCGAGTGAGGTGATCTTCGCGCCACAGATATGCGCGAGAGTCACCCACGTGCGCCACCGCACACCGATCACCGCCGAGCGCGGCCCACACCACCACGGTGGTGCCCATTCGACCACGGGAACCGCCGCCTGAGCGCACCTCGTTGAGCGCGTGTATTTCCCCGTTCGCTGCCTCCACGGCAATACGCAAAGTATCCGCTTCACGCAGCGTCTCGGCACTTATCCTCTCAAGCACCGTGTGCACCGCGACGTGCGCCGCGATCTCCCCGGCGTCGAGTCCTCCCATGCCGTCCGCGAGCACCGCCACGGCCCGTGTCGCATCGCAGGCGACGGCATCCTCGTTGTTCTGACGCACGCATCCGATGTCGATGCGATATTCGAAATGCACCGCCCTCATCTGCCCCTTATCCCCCGTTGCTACGAAATACAGACCCAACTCGCTAGAATGCTCACTCAGCAGCCGACGAGGTCGCCGATGCTGGCCATCATTTCCCCCGCCAAACGCCTGGATTTCGAGACTCCGCTATCCACGCGCAAACATAGCCTGCCAGTTTTCATGAACGAGTCAAAGCAACTGATCTCGGAATTGAAAAAGAAAGCGCCCCAGGATCTCGCATCACTGATGGGGATCAGTGACAACCTTGCTCACCTGAATGTGGACCGCTATCACACATGGCACACGCCTTTCGACACCAAGAACGCACGTCCCGCGGTGCTCGCATTCAATGGGGATGTGTATGTCGGGCTGGAAGCATCCACCTTCGGTGAACGGGATTTCACCTGGGCGCAGAATCACTTGCGCATCCTCTCGGGCCTACATGGCGTCCTCAAACCCCTGGACCTCATGCAGCCTTACCGCCTGGAGATGGGTACGCGGCTGATCACGCGCAGGGGCAGTGATCTATACGAGTTCTGGGGTGACAAGGTGACCAACGAGCTCAATATGTGTCTTGCCGAATCGCAACGTCCGATATTGATCAACCTCGCATCGAACGAGTATTTCAATGTAGTGGATCCGACCGGGATCGACGCCCGCATCGTTACGCCGAGGTTTCTGGAGAAAAAGAACGGCCGCTACATGTTCGTTTCATTCACCGCTAAGAAAGCGCGTGGATTGATGACCAGCTATTTCGTGCGGGAACGGGTCTCGACGCTCAAGAAACTCAAGGCATTCGACTGGAACGGCTATGAGTTCTGTGAGGAGCGATCGCAGGGAGATGACTGGGTGTTTACCCGAGACTGAGCGCTCGCCGGCTTTCAGGTTCAGGATTTCCACGCCCACGGCGAAGGCCATGGCGAAGTAGATGTAGCCCTTGGGAGTATGGAAGTCCACCAGCGCGATCTGCGCTAGGACCGATGCATACGTCGCCGTCTTGCCGCCATGCTCATCCTCCGCCACCCCTTCGAGCGTATTGTGCACCTCGTGCACAGCCCTCCACATGAGGAAACCGCCGCCCAGGAGCAAAATCAGGTCGCGCCCCGAGATCCCTTCGCCCAGCACGGTGAAGAGATCGGTGGCCAACTGCATGATCCAGGCCAGTGACAGCACGATGTGCATGATCATCGCAAGTCCCAGGCCAAAGTAGCGCGCGCTCGCCTGCTTTTCTTCCCACCAATCGTCCCGTCAGGATAGATATGAAAATTATGTTGTCAATTCCGACGACAATTTTCAGGGCGGTCAACGTGAGAAATGCGGCCCAGACCTCTGGATTCAGCAATACTTCCATGTGTGAGCCAATATGAGGAAATCGCCGGCGATTGAAGCACGTCCTTCCGGGAGCGGAATCCGCCCGGTAGAATCCGGCACATTCAGGCGAGAATATCACCCAGGAAATTGCGGATGAGCGAACAGCAAACCCAGCTCGAAGCGGCCGTTTTTCGTCGCTTGCTGCAGCATCTCGACGAACATAAAGACGTGCAGAACATCGATCTCATGAATCTGGCCGGCTTCTGCCGCAACTGTCTGTCCAAGTGGTACGTCGCAGCCGCCGAAGACGCCGGCCACCATTTAGACTACGAGGACGCCCGTGAGCGCGTCTACGGCATGCCGTACGACGAGTGGAAATCCCGCTATCAGGGCAAAGCGACGCCAGCGCAAAAGGCCGCCTTCGAGACACGTCAGCAGAATTGAGCATCATGAGCAACGGGTCGACTTTCGCAAAACTCTGGCGCGACTGGCGCGGTTTCCTGCTGTTCGTCGCGGTAATGCTCCTGTTCCGCTCGGCCATCGCCGACTGGAATCAGGTTCCTTCAGGCTCCATGCTGCCATCGATCCTGATCGGCGATCGCATCGTAGTGGACAAGCTGGCCTACGATCTTCGAGTGCCTTTCACACTGCATCGCCTGGCGCGTTGGGAAGCACCACAGCGGGGCGACGTGGTTACCTTTCCCTCCCCGCGCGACGAACTACTGCTCGTCAAGCGCATCGTGGGCATTCCGGGTGACCGGGTGGAACTACGCGACAACGTGCTCATCATCAACGGCGAACGCGCGCAGTACAAGACGCTGAGCCACGATGAACTACGCACCGTGCCCGCCGCAGATCAGCGCCGCTTTCGCTACCTTCAAGAACACATCCTCGGTGATACGCGCATCGTCATGCATCACCGCGCCCGCCACCCTGCGTACGCAGACGATTTCGCCGAGGTCGTCGTCCCGCCCGCTCACTACATGATGCTCGGTGACAATCGCGATAATTCCAGCGATTACCGGGTCATCGGATTCGTCAACGGAGAGCGTATTCTCGGCCGCGCGGAGGCCATAGCATTTTCGCTGGACTACGACAACTACTACGCACCGCGCATGGATCGATTCTTCAAATCCCTGTAGTCACGGACTTTATCTGCGCGCTGCGCGCGTCCGCTTGATTATCCGCAGCACCAACGCGCCGACCAGTCCGAGTGCAATCAACGAACCGACGAGCAGCAGGCTGGTTGCCAGAAAGCCAATCAGCTCGTTCGCCTCGATGCCGAATTCACGGGCCAGCCAGCCGACCGCGACGATCACCGCGATGCTGCCGAGGACGATGGTGCGCGTCAGACGACGCTGATCCACACGCCCATGCGTCACCGGCGCCTGGGCACTCAATTGTGCCGCTCGCCGCGCCTTGTCCGCACGCAGCGCGGCCGCATCATCGGCAGCCGTCGATTCTTTCGTCCCGGTGTCGACCGAGTTTTCGTCCGCGTTCATAGCTGTCATTCTAAAGGCAGTAACCGCTGCCCCGCCAAACCGAGAGGAAACACCGTTGCAATACGCCGGATCTCGTTTCGCAGACGAGGATTTTTCGAACACCAACTTCCACGACGCCGACCTCGCAGGCGCAGTTTTCGTCAACTGCCGTTTTCCCAGGTGTGGATTTCGCGCCGCCAACCTCGAGGGCACCCATTTTGAGCGCTGTGTATTCTTCCATCCGGATGACGGCGATGATGGCGGGGTGCAATTCGATTTCGCCATTCTCAGGGAGGCATCCTTCGAACACTGCGATCTGACCACCGCCAGCTTCAATCACGTCAGTGCCTACGACCTCACCCTGTCACACTGCCAGCTGCAGGGCGCTGATTTCGGCGAGGCCGACTTTCGTCTGCCCATACGATCCAACAAGGATTTGGCCACCTTTACAATGGAGCACTGCAATTTCTCTTACGGTAACCTGAGCAACACGGTGCTCACCGAATGTACCCTCACGAATAACCGCATGATCGAAATGACGGCCCACAACACCCGCCTGGATGCTGCCAACCTAAGCGGATCGGATATCTCCAACCTGCATGGCCACGGTCTGTCTTTATGTGGCGCGGATCTGCGCGGGGCGGTGTTCAACAACCTCGATCCCCGTGAGATCGACCTGCGCGGCGTTCACATCACCCCGGATCAGGCTCTGCTGCTGGTCGAGATCCTGGGCGCCATCGTCGACGTATAGCGGGACTGCAGCCGACGCACACCATGGAGAGGGCAACAGTTAGCAGATTAGTTGCCTATCTCCAGCAACTCCACCTCGAAGATGAGCGTCGAACCGGGCGTAATGGAGCCCATGTTGCGGTCGCCATAGGCGAGATCAGGCGGTATGAACAGGCGCCACTTCGAACCGACGGGCATCAGCTGCAGCGCTTCCGTCCAACCGGCGATCACACCATTGAGCAGAAACGTAGCCGGCTGCCCGCGCGCCACTGAGCTGTCGAACACTTCGCCGTTGATAAGCGTTCCTTTGTAGTGCGTGGTCACGCGATCGGTTGGGCCGGGCTTCTCGCCATCACCCATCGTGATCACTTCGTACTGCAATCCAGACGGCAGAGAGATCACGTCCTCGCGCGTTGCGTTTTCGGCCATGAAAGCCTTACCGGTTACCGTATTCGCGGCCGCACTCTCTTCCTGCATCTGCGTCGTGATGCGCTCGAGGCTGGCCGTCGAATCGTCCCTGGCCACCAACGCTTCGCTACCGGAAGACGCATGGCGAATACCCTGGAGCAGCATGTCCAGATCGATATTTTCGCCGAACTGTTGTCGCAGGCGCTGGCCGAGGCCGTAGCCCAGCCCGTAGCTCGCCTTCGCAACGTCCCCTTCATATTTGGCGCCAGACGCTCCTTCAGAAGCTGCGGCACTCGCCTCTTCCGGCTGCTGGCAGGCGGTAAAAAGTAAGATGGAACACACCAGCAGGCCCAGGTGTCGGGTTGTTGGCATCAGTTTCTCCAAAACAGGTACAAGGTTGCTCAAAACCCGAACACCGGGTTACATTCTCGGAACATACCACCAGCTGGTATTGGCTAATCTCAGTCGCAGGTTCGAGGGAACCTCGCGAACCGGCGCGCATTTTACGTGTCTGACCCCCTAAAAGGGCAGGACTGACAGATAATACAGATAATAAAGCAGCCGGACCGATCCGGCGTCGGAATTCGGATTCGGGACCGAGGATCCGGATTTAGCGGGATTGAACCATGGACTGAAACGCAAACTCGACCGACCGGACGGCAATCAGGGCATCCAGCGGTAAAAAGCGGCAAACGAAAGGGCAAGGGTTAGGCATGGTGAATATCGTTCAGAACGTAAGCAGGGTGGGTCTCTGCGCGGCGCTCGTGATCTGCGCGACGGCGTCCGCTGACCCCCAACCGAATGCCCACCCCAGCGCCATTCAGAACGTCACAATCGCCAGCACGGAGAATGCCGTCGATTGGAGTAATCTGGCTCCGCTCGACGTGCACGCACGCACCAGTCTCAACATTGTCGAACAGTTGCGTCACAGCCACTATCTGCGCAAAGACCTCGATGACGACGTCTCCAGCCAGGTGTTCGAAAAGTACCTGGAACTGCTGGATGGTGCGCGAGTCTACTTTCTGGCGAGCGACGTGGCCCGGTTCGAAGACTACCGATACACGCTCGATGATGCGCTCAAGCGCGGCAATCTCGATCCGGCCTTCACTATCTTCAACACCTACCAGGAACGCCTGATTGGTCGTTTCGAGTATCTGCTCGCGGAGCTTGGCGAGGGACTCGCGAGCTACGATTTCACGATTGAAGAAGACATCGAGATTACGCGCGAAAACGCCGCCTGGCCCAAGACCGAAGAGGAGCACGACAACCTCTGGCGCAAGCGTCTGAAGGCAGCAGCACTCAGCATGAAGCTGAACGGTAAGGAAATCTCTGAAATCAACAAACTACTGACCAAGCGCTACACCAATCGTCTGAAGCAGTCGCGGCAAACCAAGAGCGAGGATGCGTTTCAACTGTACGTGAATGCCTTCGCGAGTACCTACGACCCGCATACCCAGTACTTCTCGCCGCGCACCTCCCAGAACTTCAACATAAACATGTCGCTCTCCCTGGAGGGCATAGGTGCGGTGCTGCGCAGCGAAGCCGAGTACACATCCGTTGTGCGCCTCGTACCCGCGGGACCCGCTGACAAGTCAGGATTGGTGAAACCGGCCGACCGCATTACGGGCGTCGGCCAGGGAGAGAACGGTCCTCTGATCGACGTGGTCGGCTGGCGTCTGGACGATGTCGTGGAGTTGATCCGCGGCCCGAAGGGTTCTGTCGTGCGTCTGGAGATCTCCTCACCCGAATCCGAAGACCAGTCCATACGTATCGTGCAGATCGAGCGCAATACGGTGCAGTTGGAAGAGCAGGCGGCCCAGAAGAAGCTGCTCACGTTCAACCGCGGGGGCAACGAGTACAAGATCGGTGTCATCGACATACCTACTTTCTACGTCGATTTCAAGGCGGTGCAAAAGGGCAATCCTAACTACAAGAGCACTACCCGCGACGTGCGGAAACTGATTGACGAACTGAAGACCGAAGGTGTGGACGCGCTGGTGATGGATTTGCGCAACAACGGTGGCGGTTCATTGCAGGAAGCCGACTCACTCACTGGGCTGTTCATCGAATCCGGCCCTACCGTTCAGGTGAAATCCACACGCCGGCGGCCCAACATCTATGCCGATACCGACGACAGCGTGGCCTGGGATGGTCCCCTGGCGGTGATGGTCAATCGCCTGTCAGCATCGGCTTCCGAGATCTTCGCCGGTGCGATTCAGGACTACGAACGCGGCATCATCATCGGCAGCCAGACTTTCGGCAAGGGCACCGTACAAACGCTCATACCGCTCAATCGCGGACAGCTGAAGATTACTGCCGCCAAGTTCTACCGGGTGTCGGGTCAGTCCACTCAGCACCAGGGCATCCTGCCGGACATCACCTTTCCGGAACTGTACGACATCGATCGCATCGGCGAGAGCAGCCTGGATGATGCGCTGCCCTGGGACGTCATCACATCCGCGGTGTACCCACGCTCAAATGACATACACAACGTTCTGGGCGATCTCACGCGACTGCACGAACAGCGGGTGGTCGACAACCCCGACTTCATCTACATGCGTGCGTTGTCACAGAAGAGCAAAGAGAACAGCTTGAAGACGCACCTGTCGTTGTCAGAGGAGGTTCGCAACCAGGAGAAGGCGGCCGAGGATGCCTGGCGACTGGCCTTGGAAAACGCTCTGCGCAGCGCCAAGGGCGAGCAACCCCTGGAAAGCCTGGACGATCTCGATCACGAGGTTGCCGCCGAGGAGGAAGAAGACGACGCCGTGGCCGATGAAGACGCCATGATCGAGGAGACCGGTCAGATCCTCATCGACTACATCACACTGTCCCGCCAGTTTGCCGCCGTGGAGGGCGTGTTGAACTCGGGGACAGTGGTTCAGTAGAAACCCCGGACGCTACTCGGACAATTCCTCGGGCAGATAGAAGGTTAGTGAGCGATCGATAATCGTACGCGCGAGCGTCTCTTCGAAAACGGCGAGCGGCATCGTATGTTGCTTGGCGTGACCGTAGCGCCGCAAGGTAACGGTTCGATCGGCCTTTTCACGCTCACCGACGATGACCAGGTTAGGAATCTTCTGGGTCGTACCCTGACGTATCTTCTTCGGCACCGTGTCGTTTGACGGTGCGAGCTCAGCACGCACGAAACCGCTGCGCAAACGTTCGACGATTTCCTGCGCATAGTCGTCAAAGTGCTCAGATACCGTGATCAGCTGCACCTGCAAGGGAGCAAGCCAGGTGGGAAACGCACCTGCGAAATGCTCTATGAGAAATGCGACCATGCGCTCGTGCGTACTCAACGGCGCCCGGTGGATGCAGAAAGGTACGTGCTCCTGTCCATCGGCGCCGACGTAGGCGAGTCCGACGCGGTCGGGTTGTGCAAAGTCGAGTTGCACCGTGGAGACTGACTCCTCACGCCCGGTGACCGTCATGAACTGGAAGTCGATCTTCGGGCCGTAGAACGCCGCTTCGCCCGAACCGTCTACATAGTCCATGCCGAGTTCGTCGAGTACCTCGGTGAGGATGCGTTCCGAGTGCGCCCAGGCCTGCGGATTATCAACGTACTTGTCCTTACCCTTCGGGTCTTCCGGGTCCCACCGGGACAGGCGTACACTGTAGTCGTTGAGGCCCAGAATACTATAGGCATCGCGATACATGCCCATCACGGCCTTGAACTCGTCCTTGATCTGCTCCTCCGTACAGTAGATGTGCGCATCGTTCATGCACATGCCGCGCACACGCAGCAGGCCGCTGACGCCGCCCGAGTCTTCCCATCTGTACACCTGGCCATATTCGGCCAGGCGCAGCGGAAGATCGCGGTAGCTTCGCGGCTGCGCCGCGAACACCTTGTGATGGTGGGGGCAGTTCATCGGACGCAACCGATAGGCTTCCTTGACCACCCCAACCTCCTGTCCGGCGCCGCCCTCACCGCTTTCCACGACTTCCAGCGACGGATACATGTCATCCGCGTAATACGGCAGGTGGCCCGTCATGTAATAGAAGTCCTCTTTCGCGAGGTGCGGTGTCGCGACACGCTGATAGCCGGCTTTGAACTCGAGCTCCTTCGCCAGGTTTTCGAGTTCGTCCCGGATCACCGTACCGTTTGGCAACCACAACGGCAGCCCTCGACCGATGTCGCTGTCGATGGCGTAGATACCCAGCTCGCGCCCGAGTTTCTTGTGGTCCCGTGCCTGCGCGTCCTCCCAGCGGGCAATATGCTCTTCGAAAGTTTCCCGGCTAGAAAACGCCCACGCGTATATGCGGGTCATCATCACGTTGTCGGAGTCTCCGCGCCAATAGGCACCAGCTACGCTGCGCAGTTTGAATGCATCGCGCGGGATGTCCTTGGTCGTTTCGACGTGCGGACCCTCGCACATGTCGAGAAACGGGCCATTGCGGTAGAACGACAGGCCTTCGAGTTCGTGTTTCGCGACCAGTTCTTCCCCGTACTCCCGCTTGTAGGGCTCGCCCATCTCTTCGAGCCGCGCCATCGCGTCCGCGGTGTCGAGATCTTCCCGGTAGAACTTCTGCCCTTTCTTGAGGATCTTCTTCATGCGTCGCTCGAGCTCCGGAAAATCGTCTTCCGTGAGCGGCTCCGAGAGGATGAAGTCGTAGTAAAAACCGTCGGCAATCGGCGGACCGAAACCGAGGGTGGACCCAGGCCTCAACTCCATCACCGCCTGTGCGAGCACATGCGCAAGTGAATGTCGGATACGGTAGAGCTCGTTCGAGCCCTCCACTTCGCTGCTGTGTTCTGAGTGTGCCATCTTCTTTTCCACCATGAGCCTCTTTTGTTGGCTCGAAAACAAAAAACCCCGAACGGTCGTCGGGGTTTCGTGCCCGGGCGACCGTCTCAGGCCACCCTTATTGCTCACGCGCTTTTCAAACGCTCAGACGACCCGCCTACCAGTGGTTCCGGTAGTAGTGGTCGTCATCGTCTGAAGGGCGTGGCTCGAATTCATGGTGCGCAATGATAGTCGAAGGGAGGTTGGGCGCGCCAGCGTATTGTTTCTCACAACTGACAGAGTTTGATGCCGTTTTGACCTACACTTGGGCCATGATATCCCTCGACTCACTGCTCCAGTGGGGTGCCCCCGCGGTGATAACGCTGCTCGGTGCCACGCTGCTGGTATGGATTCTCACCCGCACCTTCGCCAACACACCCAATGCCAGCATCTACCGCCAGCTCGCCATCGTGATGACCATTCTCATCGCGATGATCGTCCTAGTAGTAGCGCTGCCTCTGCCGAGCGAACTTACCGGACAGCTGATATCCCTGTTCGGGCTCGTCATCACCGCCGTGATCGCTCTCGCCTCCACGACCTTCGTGAGCAACGTGATGGCCGGGCTGATGCTGCGTGCCGTATCGAGCTTCGCCCATGGCGACTTCATCCGTGTCGGCGAACACTTCGGCCGCGTCACCGAGAAAGCGCTGCTGCACACGGAAATCCAGAGCGAGGACCGCGACCTGGTCACGCTGCCGAATCTCTATTTGATGGCGCAACCCGTGAAGGTAGTGCGCAGCTCAGGCACGATCGTCTCAGCCGACGTTTCTCTTGGATACGACGTAAACCGGACCCGTGCCACGCAAGCGCTGAAACGGGCAGCCGCTTCCTGCGAGCTGGGTGATCCGTTCGTTCAGATCACCGAACTCGGGGATACGTCTGTCGGCTATCGTGTGTCCGGATTCCTCGAGGACGTGCGAAATCTGGTGAGTAAGCGCACCCAGCTGCGGGGCCGTGTACTCGACGCCCTCCACAAGGCCGGAGTCGAGATCGTCTCTCCGGCATTCATGAATCAGCGTCAGATACCAACGGATGTGAGCTTTATCCCGGAGGCGTCCGCAACCGCGCAGGATGACCCGGCGGACCTTGAACGCATCATGTTCGACAAGGCCGACCTGGTTGCTCGCCTCGCCGACCTGCGTGCCCAGCGGGACGCATTGCGAGTGGAACTCGATCAGCTGGAGCAGAACGGCGAAGACACACCACAGGCTGAAGCGATGTGGCGAACTCACCACCTGGCGACTTTGCAGAGCCTGATCGACACACTCAAGCTGGGTATTGACTAGCGCTCCTCGGGAGGGTTCTGCGTAGGACACACACCCTGGTCACGGCTAACGTCACTGCCGCGCGTTGAAATCGACTCAATCGCCCCCATCATCCTCGGAGCGTTGTTTGTTTCGGGGGTTGCGTGGATATCGATCAGGAAGGAGAGATCATTCTGCCCGATGGCTCGCCTGGCAGGAGTGTCGTTCTGCCCTCAGAGGTGTTGCCCGCCAACCTGCACATACTGCCTCAGGAGAGCCGACCATTCTTTCCCGGACAGGCCATCCCCTTGCTGATGAGCGCAGATGCCTGGCTGCCAACCCTGCAGGCTGTCAAGGAACGTGACAACAATGTCGTCGGCCTGATCGCCGCGCGCGACAGACCGCAGGACATGCCCAACGCCGATGACCTCTATGACATCGGCACGGCTTGTCGCATACACCGAGTCAATCAGGCCGAAGGGCAGATTCAGATACTGCTGGAAGGCCTGCAGCGCTTTCGCGTGCGACGCTGGATCTCGGCGGAAATGCCCCTGCACGCCGGCGTTCGCTACCTGCATCAGCCCGCGCCGACGGATGCGTCCGAAGAGAAGGCATACGCCGTCGCGATCATCAACACCATCAAGGAACTCATTCCCCTCAATCCCCTGTTCGGTGAAGAACTCAAGATCTTCCTCGCCCGCTCCAACCCGAACGAGCCGTCGCTGCTGGCCGACTTCGCGGCGGCCCTCACGACCGCATCCAAGGAATCCCTGCAAGAGGTGCTGGAAACCCTCCCGCTGCTTTCGCGCATGGAGAAGGTGCTGGAACTGCTGCACCGCGAAGTGCAGATCGCGAAGGCGCAGATGGACATCCGGGAGCATGTCGAGGCGGAAATCCAGACCCATCAACGCGAAGCGTTTCTGCGCGAGCAACTGAAGTTCATTCAGAAAGAGCTCGGCATCACCAAGGATGACAAAACGGCCGAAGCCGACGAATTCAGCGCCCGGCTCGAAGGAAAAAAGGTCCCGGCAACCGCACAGGCGAAAATCGACGAGGAGCTGAACAAGCTGCGACTACTCGAACTCGGATCACCGGAATACGGCGTGACCCGCAACTATCTCGACTGGCTCACCACCCTGCCCTGGGGCGTTACCAGCGTGGATTGCACCGACATCGAGGCAGCCGCGAAGGTGCTGGACACGCACCACGAGGGCCTGGATGAAGTCAAAGAACGCATCATCGAGTTCATCGGCCTCGGCATAATGAAAGGCGACGTTGCCGGTTCTATCGTCTGTCTCGTGGGCCCTCCCGGCGTTGGCAAGACCTCGTTGGGGCGATCCGTGGCCGAGGCACTCGGCCGGCAGTTCTACCGCTTTTCCGTAGGCGGGATGCGCGACGAAGCGGAGATCAAGGGGCACCGGCGAACCTACATAGGCGCTCTCCCCGGCAAACTCATCCAGGCGCTGAAGGATACCGGGGTTTCCAATCCGGTGATTATGCTCGACGAGGTGGACAAGATCGGTGCCTCTTATCAGGGAGACCCGGCTTCGGCCCTCCTCGAGGTTCTCGACCCGGAGCAGAACAGCGCCTTTCACGATCATTATCTGGATACGAATGTCGATTTATCCAGGGTGTTGTTCATCTGTACGGCCAACCAGCTCGACACCATCCCAGCCCCACTGCTGGATCGCATGGAGCTCATCCGGCTGGGTGGCTATCTCGACCGTGAAAAGATCGCAATCGCCAGGAAACACCTGCTACCCCGCCAGCTGAAGCGCGCCGGTCTGACTCGCAACAGCCTCAGGCTGAATGCGAAAGCCCTGCGCAACGTCGTAGAAGGTTACTCACGCGAAGTAGGTGTCAGACGCCTCGACAACGCCCTCGCGACACTGGTGCGCAAGGCCGCCCTGCAGATTCTCAAAGGTGCAGACACCCCGGTGAAGGTGACTCCCGAGGACATTCCGGAGTATCTGGGGCCGCCTCCCTACGTAAAGGAACCCTTGCAGACGGGCATCGGCGTCGTCACGGGACTCGCCTGGACCACTCTCGGCGGCACCACGCTTCCGGTGGAGGCCACCAAAGTACACGACCGCAATCCCGGAATGAAACTGACCGGCCAGCTCGGTAGCGTCATGAAGGAATCGGCCAACATCGCCTACAGCTACGTCGCAGGTAATGCCACTCGCCACGCAGCAGATTCAGATTTTTTCTCCCAGGCCAATCTGCACCTCCACGTCCCCGCCGGTGCGACACCCAAGGACGGGCCAAGTGCGGGTATCACCATGGCTGCCGCCCTGTTGTCACTAGCCGTGGACAAACCGCCGCGACGCGGGTTTACTATGACAGGTGAATTGACGCTCACGGGCAAAGTCTATCCGGTCGGCGGCATCCGCGAGAAGCTCATCGCCGCTAAGAGGCAGAAGTTCCGCCAGGTGCTTCTGCCGGAGGCGAACCGACGCGATGTCGATGAGCTACCCGAACATATTCTGACCGGCATCACGGTACATTTTGTCGCAAACTTCGATGATGTAGTGGCACACTTGTTCTAAAGTGTCCCGCGAGTGACCGGCGCGCTCCGGTGTCGGCGGTCAGTGAGGTAGCCCGAATCACAGAGACGGGCAGTGGATACAATCCACGGGGGGCAAAAAGCCGGGCAAAAAGCCGGCCGGAACGGACAAGAAAATGCCCGAAATACCCAACGCTCACGCCGTGGCTGCGATGGCGCTCACGGTAATCGCGCTGTATCTATTCAGCCGCGACCGGCTTCCTCTGGAAGTATCGAGTCTTGGCATCGTTACCGTGCTCACGGTCGGCTTCACGCTGCTGCCCTATGAGAACCTCAATCCCACCGAGTTCTTTGCAGGATTTGGCCACGAGGCACTGATCGCGGTCTGCGCACTCATGGTGTTGGGCCAGGGACTTGTGGCGACCGGAGCGCTGGAACCGGTCGGGCGGGTGTTGAGCCGGGCGTGGGGAAGCATGCCTTTTCTATCCTTCGCTGCGACCATGATCGTCACCGCCGTACTGTCGGCCTTCATCAACAACACGCCCATCGTGGTGCTGATGTTGCCGATTCTGGTGAGTGTGTGTCTTCGAACCAATACCTCTCCAACCCGTATCCTCATGCCCGTCGGCTTCGCTACCCTAATCGGCGGCATGGCAACCACTATCGGCACCTCCACCAACCTGCTGGTAGTGAGCGTGGCCGCAGATCTCGGGCTTCCGCGTATGGGCATGTTCGATTTTCTGCTCCCCGCGACCATCGCCGCTTCGGTCGCGTTCGTGTATTTATGGCTGATCGCGCCGCGCCTGCTCCCGGATCGTGAAATCGAACTGGCAGACACCTCACCACGGCTGTTCGAGGCGCGCCTGCACCTGCCGCAAAACTCGCTGGCGGTCGGTAAGACTCTCGGAGAGACCATTGCGCTGGCCGATGGTGATCTGCGTGTCACACGTATCCGCCGCCGGGACAACCTGATCATGCCGCTACCGGACGTGGTGCTGCGTGCCGGCGATCGTCTGCGCGTAACGGATACGCCCTCGCGCCTCAAGGAACTGGAAGATATTCTCCACGCGCGCCTGTACTCCGAACACCACGAGGTCGACGACGAGCACCCGCTGTCGGCGGACAACCAGATGCTGGCTGAAGTGGCGGTGGTGCGCGGTTCGAGCCTGGACAAGGCCAATCTCAGATTTGCGCGATTCCTGAGACGCTACCAGCTCATCGTGATCGCCCTGCACCGCGCGGGCAAGGAAATCTGGCGGCCCAGGGAAGACATTGAGGACGTCATCCTCCAACCCGGCGATATCATGCTGGTTCAGGGGCCCAAGGACGAGATCGCCACGCTCAAGCGCAGCACCGACTTCCTGGTGCTCGATGCAACCCTCGATCTGCCCAGGAGCAGCAAGGCACCCATGGCGTTGACTATCCTCGCCGCGGTTGTGCTGGTGGCCGCCACCGGGCTCATACCCATCGGCATAAGCGCTGTTGCCGGTTGCGCGCT
>DCWG01000052.1 GCA_002327525.1 Gammaproteobacteria bacterium UBA2168
TCGCACCTTCCGCGCGGTACCAGCGCCGTCCTCCACCAGGCCCCATCCACTGCCAAGCATTTCCCGCATCGCCGGAAGACAGGCACCGAGAACGGCAAGCTCCGTGCGCGTGGGGTAATACTCTGGAAGCTCCGTGATGGCCTCGAACAGTTTCGAGCCGCGTTCATCGTAGAAGAATTTCGGTGACACCCGTTTTGGCGTCGCGGTCAGCCCGGCGAGCACATCCTCCAGCACCGCCGAATCCGAGGGTTTAAGATCATAGAACTCGAAAGCCGCGCCATCACTCATCGTGCGCGAGCCTCAACACGGAGAGCTGCCAGCGGTCGGTATTCTGGATACGCACCATAGCTGCTGCAAGTCCATTCCGACACGTCTTCGAACAGCTGATTCGCTACCGGCGCCGCAGGCCGGGGGTGTAACATATCGCTCTCGACGAAGTTTCCCTCGACCGATTCGTCCGCTGCGGCCGCCTCCCACTCGAATTCAGTGGGCAGCCGACAGTCTTTCCGCCGTGCATACGCATCCGTCTGGTAAGCGCTGAGGCGCACGACGGAAGACCCTGCACGCACATCCACATGTGCGCGATACGCCGCGACCTCTGCCACGGTCGGTCGTGACAGCAAGCCCCGCGTCGGGCGGGGATAGGGCTTGCCTACGCCGTTGTAATACGAATTGAATAGGTGCTCGAATGCGTCGTGAAACAGGGTGTAGTCTTTGTGACGAGGCTTGAGCAGAAAGGTTTCGAAAAACCACGTGGTGCGCGCCGGGTGCCACTTCGGTGGGCTGGCGTCGGTCATTGGCTGTACGCCGAAGTCCTCGATCGCCAGCGGCTGGCACAGCGCTGCGCTCTGTGCGCGGATAGGGCGGCACTGATCCCTCAATAGATCCGCTCGCCGCCCTGGACCCGTATGCCCGACACCCCTGCTGCCACCCTCTCTCCGTCTGCTGGTAGCGGCCATTGACTATCCCTTGTTCCGCTCTCCTTTATCGATGTGAAGGATAGGCTGCGTGTTCGCGGCTGCTAACCGACTTCTCGATAAGGCCATGGTAATGGCCCCGCGACTAGATCACTACGATATTGCCACCCGCAACACCGCCGTGTGAGACAGCGCGGCGATCAGGTGGCTCTAACTCAGGCTACGAGACCGATGTAGAAGTAGTGATCCACCAACAGCACGATAAACAGCGCACCAAGGTAGAGGATCGAATACCTGAAGGTCTGGATGGGAGCGGACGGATCACGATCGCGCAATAGCGCCACCGCCCAATAAACGAACCCCGCACCCAGTATCAGCGCTCCGATCAGATATACCAGCCCGCTCATCCGGACCGCGCATGGCAGCAGACTCGAAACCAGCAGAATGATCGTGTAGAAGAAAATGTGCAGCCGCGTAAACCGCTCACCGTGTGTGACAGGCAGCATGGGAATGTTCACTTCCGCGTATTCGTCCTTGCGCATCAGCGCCAGAGCCCAGAAATGTGGCGGCGTCCAGGCGAATATAATCAGCATCAGCAACAACCCTCCTGGCTCCACCGCACCGGCAACCGCGGTCCATCCGAACAACGGCGGGGCTGCTCCGAACAATCCCCCGATCACGATGTTCTGGGGCGTGGCCCGTTTCAGATACAGCGTGTAGATGAAGCCGTATCCAACCCAGCTCGCGACATTGAGCCACGCGGTGAGCGGGTTGATCCATGCATAGAGCACCGTGAATCCGACCACGCCCGTTACAGCAGCGAACGCGATACCCTGGACCAGTCCCACACGTTCCATGGCGACAGGCCGGGTTTGTGTACGCGCCATGCGAGCATCCACTTCCGCATCCGCCAAGTGATTGACCGCCGCCGCCGAACCAGCCATCAACCCGATGCCCAGGCTGCCGAGAATGAGCACGTCGAGCCCTACCATGCCATCGGTGGCCAAGAACATGCCCACCACGGCACACAGCAGCATGAGCAACACCACCCGCGGTTTGCACATTTCCAGATAGTCGCGCCACGTCGCGGTAGGGCTTACACATACGGCTGTCATTATCGCGTCCTCAATGTATCCGGGGTACGTTCTTCTCCGGCGATGCTCTCCAGCATCGCCTTTTTCCACGTGGGGCAGTTTGCAACTGCCGCAGACCACCGCCGGCAACCCTGGTCAGTCGCGGCGTGTGCGGCGCTCGTGCTGTTCCCGATCCACTACCATTCGCCTGCGCGACGCGGCGTCCCCGTCACCGGTCCCCGCGCGAAAAGCGGTGCGATTATATCAACGCACTACCCTTCCTCAACGAGCGGGTGGTTCTCGTGAGGGATCTCCTTCGGCTGTCACGAGCCGTACCCGCGCCTGTTCGACCGCACCGGGATCCCGGTTTTCGAGCCTGCCGTGCGGTACGGAACTGCCTGGCTGCGCCTCCCGTTCGTAGCTGCCGCTGATACACCACTGCACAAGTTCCCCGCCTTGCACCCGCGTCACGATGCGATCTTCCGCCCGGCACCGGGGACACACAGCGCCGGCAATGAAGCGCCGGCTACTCACGGAGCATCGCGAGCACTTCCCGTGCATCCGGTAGCACGCCCCGCCAGATACGAAACGCCTCGGCCGCCTGCTCCACGAGCATACCCAGGCCGTCATGACATCGGCGCGCACCATGCGTACGTGCCCACGCGCAGAAGTCCGTTTCGCCATCCCGGCTATACAGCATGTCGTAACACACCGCATCAACGACCAGGGACGGCGCGACCACGTCTCCCTGTCCGACCAGGCCGGCTGACGTGGCGTTGATCACTATGTCGAAAGCGCCTCGCGCCTCTTCCACGCCAACGCCTTCGACACCGGCGATCTCAGAGGCCAGGGCAAGGGCGCGTTCGCGAGTACGGTTGGCAACCACCAGCCGCACGATGCCAGTGTCGAGCAAAGGACGAACCACGCCGCGAGCCGCACCACCGGCACCGACCAGCAAAACGCTCGCACCATTGAGCATCACTCCCAGCGCAGCCAGATCTCTGACCAGCCCCAATCCATCCGTGTTGTAACCAACGCGCTTCTCGTCCCTGAGCGCGACGGTGTTAACCGCTTGAGCCTCGCCAGCCAATTCATCGAGCGTATCCACCCACACACAAGCATCGCCCTTGAAGGGCACGGTGACGTTGATGCCCGCCCCACCGGAGGCAAAGAAAGCGCTCGCGCTCGGGCCAAATTCACCAATGGGTGCTTCCACGCGGTCGTAGGTGAGCGTCTGCTGCGTCTGTTTGGCGAAACGCGCATGAATCTCTGGCGACAAGCTGTGTGCCACCGGGTTGCCGATCACCGCATAGCGGTCGGTCATCGCTCACGCTTCCCTTCGAGTGTGCGTATTTCGCTGGGTCCCTGTCGACCCAGTGTCTCGCCGTGAAGGATAAGGACCGCCCGGTTCTGGAACCAGCGGCGCACCTGCCATATAGAACGCGCCGCCGGCAATCCGTGGGGATTGGCCGACGTGGACACGAGCGGTGCTCCAAAAGCACCCGTCAGCTCCCGTGCCTGCGCATGGCCCGGTACGCGGCACGCCACCGTGGCTCTGCCACCAGTAATCCACATGGGAAAGCGCACATTGGGCAGCAGCCAGGTCACAGCTCCTGGCCAACTGTTCTCGACCTGCGCCCGGTAACGCGCATCCAGACCGCCAAGCTCCACCTTGAAGTCACCCGCATTCGCGCCCGCCACTATCAGACCTTTGTTCAGCGCACGGCCTTTCAGCTCGAGGATGCGCCCCACGGCATGGGCGTTGAACGGATCGCAAGCCAGACCCCAGACACCTTCGGTAGCGTGAGCGACCACACCGCCGGCACGCAGGCAGCGCACCGCCACGTTGAGAGCGAAATCAAAGCTCTGCTTGCAGCCGGTCATTCTGCGCGCGGATCTTGTCCTGGTTCGTCTGACGATCTGCGGCCAGGCGCCCGGTGAGATCAGCGTCATCGACCGCCAGCATCTGGGCGGCCAGATAGCCCGCGTTCTTCGCCCCCGCCTTGCCGACGGCTACCGTGGCAACGGGTATTCCACCCGGCATCTGCACCGTGGCGAGCAGCGCATCGAAACCCGCGAGTGGACCACTGTCTATGGGCACGCCAATCACCGGTCGAAGGGTGTGCGCCGCAACGGCTCCCGCGAGGTGTGCGGCCATACCCGCGCCGCAAATAAAGACAGCACAACCTCGATCCGTGGCATCGACCACGTAACTGGTGGTTGCCTCCGGTGTGCGATGTGCCGAAGAGATACGAACCTCGAACTCGATCTCCAGCTGTTTCAGAATCTCCGTCGCGGCCTGCATCACCGGCCAGTCCGACTCAGAACCCATGAGAATGGCAACAAAACTCAAATTCACCTCCAAGCGTTTCGCGCTGTGCCCTCACAATCCAAGCTATATGAGGAGCCAAGCGCCCACAAATGCTCAACGAAAAGGCACGCGAATATACCCGTCGGGCAACTGCCGGACAAATCCTTCTAGTTCGAGGCGCACGAGTGCAGCGTTGACGCCGGTCACGGCTGCACCCGTGGCTGCCGCTATCTCATCGGCATCGCGCGGTTGTGCTCCCAGCACTGCATGTATCATTTGAAGATCCGCCGGTACCGGCTCTGGCGCCTTTCCGGTTGCATGAACGGCATCGCGACCAAGCTCTTCAAGCACATCGGCTGGTGTTTCGACCAGCGCAGCGCCCTCGCGTATCAGCCTGTGGCTGCCACCGTACAGCGGATCTCCGGCACCGCCCGGCACGGCAAACACATCGCGGCCCTGCTCCAGCGCCATACGCGCCGTGATGAGGCTGCCGCTTCGGGTCGACGCCTCGATCAGCACTACGGCCCGTACGAGCCCGCTTATAAGGCGATTGCGCTCCGGAAAACGCCAGCGTGCCGGAGGTGTCAGCGGAGGGTACTCTGTGACGAGCGCTCCATGGGCGAGCTCGATTTTCGCAGCGAGCGTACGATGGCTGGCTGGATAGATGCGGCCAAACCCATGGCCGAGCACGGCTACCGTCGATCTTGCTCTGCCGCTCTCCAGCGCCCCGCGATGCGCCGCACCATCGACGCCTGCCGCCAACCCGGATACAACGACCAGGCCGTGATCTGCCAGCATGCAAGCCATCTCCCGTGCCAGTTCCCGGCCGCGAGCGGAACATCGCCGTGCACCGACAATCGCCACTGCCGGGGCGCTAAGACATTCGATACCACCTCGATAGTAGAGAACGATGGGCGGATCCGGAATCTCCCGAAGGAAACGCGGAATGGGAAGCCGGTCACCGAGCCATCCAATATCTTTCGCCTCGAGATCCGCATCCTTCCAGATTCTGTGCGGCGGCACACCGGAGAGTGCTTTCACCACCCTCCCGGTGCGAAGCCCATCTCGCAGGTGGCGGCGGAGGTCAGCACGCTGCAGGCGCTGTGCCAGTTCCAACAGGGAGTCGTGTTCCAGCTCGACCTCGGCCACAGTGAGATGACGCTCAGCATGCCCCCGGACAGACGAGTACAAAATCGCTGATCAGCCCGCGCTGCGAGGAGCGTTTAGCACCGCATCACGTGGGTGAAAACGGCTCCGGGAGACGAGGCTCAAGGGTTTCTGATCTCATCTCCGACAGCCAGCGCCTGCTCGGACTCTAGTATCAGGCCATAAGAGAGCTTTTCGAACACCCGGAAAACCATTAACAGGCCCGCTCGCTCGCTCGGCAGCCTGATGGTGTCGCCGGCGATGCGATCGCGCGCGAGGGCTCCCTTGCGATAGGTGGCGAGCACGTTGCCATTCTCCAGCCCCTCGCGCTCGCCCCGGTTGAGGACAACGACATCGTAGGTGCCGACCTGTGTGACGCCGCCGAATACGGAGATGATCTCTCCCCGGATCTCTTCATCAGGAGCGCTTGGGAAGAAGGTCGATTGCACTCTGCGCTCTTCGGTAGGCATGACGCGATCGCCAATCTTTATTTCTTCGCGAGTGGAGGACACCTCCATAGTGGCTATTTCACCATCCTGTGCGCTGGCGGTACCAAGGCCGATGTGCGTCGCTTCCTGCCCGAGTACCTCCTCTGTCACCGGGTCGACATAAATCGGTCCGCGCCGAACGATACTGTAAGAGCGCTCATCCATGAGCTCACCGCGCACATACAGCCGATCGCCCGCACCCAGCACGATTCGCTCGCTTGCACCCTCTACCACATAGGGGGAGGTGATCAGCCACGATGGCTCCACGATCCGATTCTGCACCAGGAACCCGCGCAGCGCGTCCAGCCCTATGGTTGGTATCGCGGAATCCAACGGACTGACCCTTATCTGCGGACTCAGCTTGACGTCGTTGGAGGGAGACATGCGCACGGTCCTCCCCGCATCCCCGCGTG
Organism: Gammaproteobacteria bacterium UBA2168; assembly: GCA_002327525.1. Lineage (GTDB taxonomy): Bacteria > Pseudomonadota > Gammaproteobacteria > Pseudomonadales > Azotimanducaceae > JASLQO01. The sequence continues at coordinate 6,349 of DCWG01000052.1, forward strand.
TCAGCGCCAGTCGTGGCTGTCCTTGTACATACACCAATGAGATACGATCACCGGGGTAGATCAGATGGGGATTTTCGATTTGCGGATTGACCTGCCAAATCTCTGGCCACAACCAGGGCCGCTTGAGAAAGCGTCCCGAGATGCCCCATAGCGTGTCACCCTTGACCACGGTGTAGACTTCCGGATGGCCGGGTTTCAGATACTGGGCGAGATCGGCTGCCTGCACGCCCATCGTGCCCAGTGCCAGCACCAATGTACAAAATAGGTGGCGAACGCAGAACGGTTTCCGCATGATGTTGTCCCTTTGTTTTCCGTACCGTTTGCCGCCAGCAGCGCAATACGAGAGCATAACGGTCGGTCGGCTATCCTGTCTCAAAACGAGGTCCCGCTCGTGACTTCCTCTGGTGCCACTCGCTGTCGTTCGGTCTGTCATCCAGTCTGTCGTCCAGTTTTGGTGGCGCCGCAAGGTCCCGTTGCGCGCCCTGTTACAACAGATAGCCAGAGCAGAGTGCCAGACTCAAAGTGGCCGAAAAAGTGATAATCTTCACCATCTTAGCAGCACAAATTACACCAATACTAGAGATAGATCACTCTCAGTCCGCATGACCATTCTCAATATCCTAGAGTATCCCGACTCGCGCCTGCGCAAGCAGGCCAAACCAGTCGCCCGGGTCGACGACGCGATTCGCAAACTTGCTGACGATATGCTGGAGACCATGTATGCCGCTCCCGGTATCGGCCTTGCTGCCAGTCAGGTGAACGTGCACAAACGCATGATCGTGGTTGACGTCTCCGAGACACAAGACGTGCCCCACGTATTCATCAATCCGCAACTGACCCTCATCGGCGAGCTGGTCGAAAATGAAGAGGGCTGCCTGTCCATACCCGGGTTTTACGAGCCCGTGACAAGGGCGGAACGCGTGCGTGTGCGCCACCTCAACTGCGATGGTGACGCCAATGAGTTCGAAGCCGAAGGCAGGCTGTCGGTCTGTATACAACACGAGTGCGACCACCTGGAAGGCAAATTGTTTGTCGACTACCTCTCCAGTTTGAAGCGAACGCGTATTCGCAAGAAACTGGGGCGCCAACACCGCATCCGCGCATGAAATACCGTATCGGTTTCGCGGGAACCCCCGCCTTCGCCCGCACCATCCTGCAGACATCGCTGGACGCCGGGCACAGGCCCGTTCTCGTGCTCACTCAGCCGGACAGGCCTACAGGCCGCGGCAAGCGCCCCCGGGCGAGCCCTGTGAAGGCGCTTGCCGAAAGCGCGGGGCTGAATGTGGCCACGCCCTCTTCACTCGAACCAGAGGACAGCCGGGCGATCATTGCCGCGGCGGCTCTCGACGTGCTCGTGGTCGCCGCATACGGCCTGATCCTACCAGCGGAGGTACTGGCTCTCCCATGTCACGGTTGCGTGAACGTGCATGCCTCCCTGCTGCCTCGTTGGCGCGGTGCGGCGCCGGTGGAACGCGCCATCATGGCCGGGGACAAGCGCGCGGGCGTGTGCATCATGCAAATGAACGAAGGGCTTGATACGGGGGACGTTTTGGCACGCGAGGCGATGCATATCGGTTCGCGAATGACCGGTGCCGAGCTGGAAAATGCGCTCGCTGAGATCGGCGCTCGCCTGTTGCTGGAAACCCTGCCTCGACTGCACGATGCGGAGGCTGTTCCACAGCAAGGAGAGCCGTCCTATGCGCACAAACTCACCGCCACTGACGCTGTAATCGACTGGTCCCGCCCGGCTTCGGATATTCAGCGCCAGGTCCGCGCCCTGGCTCACCGGCGTACCGCCTGGAGTTGCCTGGGCGATCTGCGTGTGCGTGTGTTCGAAACCGAGGAACGACCCCGCACGCAGGCCCATACGGCGGATACCCCGCCCGGTACCATTCTCGCCGCTGGCAAAGACGGCATCGACGTCCTTTGCGGTGACGTCCCACTGCGCCTCAAAAAGCTTGCGCTCAACCGCGGCAAGGGAACGATTCTCAATGTCGCCGCAGTGCTGAATGGCTTCGCAGACACTTTTGCCGCCGGGCGGCGCTTTCGGTGAGCGGCGAGGAACGCGCCAGGGCGGCACGCAATCTGGCACACCTACTCGACGCAACCCGCAGCCCGGGACGACGCATGCTCGATCAGGTGCTCGCATCCGGCAAGCAGAGCCCCCTCGCCCGGGAGTTGACGTATGGCGTGACACGCCATTTTTACTCACTCTCGGCAGAGTTGCAGCCGTTACTCGAACGACCCTTGCGCGATCGGGACCTGGACCTGTTCGCATTGATGTTGGTGGGTGCTTACCAACTTCGGCATCTACAGATTCCGCCACATGCAGCCATTAACGAGACCGTCGCTGCCGCCCACCCGCTAGGCAAACCCTGGGCCAGGAACCTTATCAACGGTGTGCTGCGCTCACTGCAGCGCTCGCCCACGCCAACCCCTCAGGACGACAGCGTCCGCTACGATCATCCCTCCTGGCTGATCGAGCGTGTGAGCAAGGAATACCCGGATCAATGGCGGGATCTGCTGAGTGCGAACAATGCCCGGGCACCCATGGCTATCCGTATCAACCTCACACGGACCAGCGTGCAGGACTATACGCACCTGCTCGGCAGCGCCAATATCGCCTCGCAACCTGGCTGGCTGCCCGAGACTGTGATTCTCGAACAACCCATGCCTGTGGCGAAGCTACCAGGATATGCCGAAGGCCTGGTCTCCGTTCAGGATGCGGGCGCCCAGTTTGCCGCCTACCTGCTCACAGAGCGCCTGTCGGCACCATCGTCCATCCTGGATGCTTGTGCAGCGCCCGGTGGCAAGACTTTTCATCTCCTCGAACGGGCGCCTCACGCGAAGGTCTCCGCTATGGACGTCAACTCATCCCGGTTGGATACGCTCCGCCGGTCGGCTGTTCGCCTCGGGCACGAGGTTCGAACCCTGTGCGCAGACGCCAGCAACGATCGCCTCGCGGCGCGTTACGATCACATACTGCTCGATGCACCGTGCTCCGGTTCAGGCACCCTTCGCCGGCATCCGGATATCAAGCTGCTTCGCGAACCCGCCGACGTCGGGGTAACCGCGCGCGTACAGGCCCTTCTACTGCGACATCTATGGCATGCGCTGCGTCCCAGCGGTACCCTTCTGTATTGCACCTGTTCGCTGTTACGAGAAGAGAACGATTCGATCGTGGCCGTTTTCCTCAATACCCATACCGACGCCAGCGCTGCGCCGATTGAACTGCCATCAGGCGCTGCTACCCGCTACGGCTGGCAGCTCTTGCCGCTCGATCCGCGCACTGACGCTTTCTATTTCGCGGCTCTGGTGAAATCCAAATGAGGTGCGCGTGAAGATACTCATTCTCGGTGCCGGTCAGGTGGGCGGGACGCTCGCCGAAAACCTCGCCAACGAAGCATTCGACATCACACTGGTCGATCAACGTGCCGACATGCTGGAGGCGCTGCGAGCTCGTCTAGACATCCAGACCGTCCAGGGCCACGCCAGCCATCCACACGTTCTTCGCCAGGCGGGTGCGGACGATGCCGACATGCTGGTGGCAGTAACCGCCAGTGATGAGGTGAACATGGTTGCCTGCCAGGTCTGCTATTCCCTGTTCCGCACACCAACCAGGATTGCCCGCGTGCGCTCTTCTTCTTACCTTTCTCGCGACGGCTTCTTCACTCGCGAGCACATGCCCATCGACGTGCTCATCAGCCCTGAGAAGGTGGTGACCAATCATATCCGGCAATTGCTGGAACACCCCGGGGCTCTGCAGGTGCTCGACTTTGCCGACGGTCGCGTACAGCTGGTCGCCGTGCGCGCCTATTTCGGCGGACCACTGGTCGGCCAGGAACTGCGGCGCGTGCGCCAGCATATGCCAAAAAACGACACCAAGGTGGCCGCCATCTTCCGCCGCGGACGGCCGATCACGCCGGAAGCCGACACAGTGATCGAGCCGGACGACGAGGTGTTTTTCATCGCGGCGAGTGAACACATCAACGCGGTGATGGCCGAACTGCGCCATGTGGAGCGCGCCTTCAAGCGTGTCACAATCGCCGGCGGGGGCAACATCGGAGAACGTCTCGCGCGCGCCATCGAGCCTTACTTTTCCGTGAAGGTGATCGAGTACGACCGCGAACGCTGTGAGGCGCTAGCCGAGTCGCTGCACAGCTCAGTAGTGTTGCATGGTGAGGCCACCAACCGCGATCTCCTGGTCGAGGAGAACATCGAAAACTGCGATGCGTTCTGCGCGGTCACCAACGACGACGAGGTCAACATCATGTCCTCGCTCATGGCCAAGCGTCTCGGCGTACGCCAGGTTATGTCGCTGATCAGTAAGCCCGCTTATGTGGACCTGGTGCAGGGCGGCGATATCGACATTGCCATCTCCCCGCAGCAAGCCACCACGTCCAGCCTGCTGACCTATGTGCGCCGGGGTGACGTCGCCCGCGTGCATAGCCTGCGCCGTGGTGCGGCTGAGGCCATGGAGGCCATCGCGCACGGCGACGCCCGGAGTTCGAAGGTGGTCGGTCGACGCATTCGTGACATCGAACTACCTCCCGGCACGACCATTGGCGCAATCGTGCGAGGGGATGAGGTCATTATCGCTCACCGCGATGTGGAAGTTGCCTCGGACGATCACATCATTCTTTTTCTCATCGACAAGAAGCACGTACCTCAGGTCGAGCGCCTGTTCCAAGTCGGTATCACCTTTTTCTGACCACGCCGATGCATTTCACCGTCATATTGCGCGTGACCGGCATCCTGCTGACGTTGTTCAGTCTCTCTATGCTGGTACCGATGGGAGTCGCGTTGCACTATGGTGAAAACACCTTTCTCACTTTCGGCGCGGCCGGCTTCGTGACGCTGGCCTCGGGACTGGCGCTGTGGCTATCGATGCGCGGAGAGCGCGAGCTGCGCAGTGGTGATGGATTTCTCATCACCGCTCTTTTCTACCTCGGTCTTGGGCTGTTCGGCGCCATTCCCATCTATTTCGCCGATGCCACCGACATGAGTTTCACGGATGCCGCGTTCGAATCACTGTCCGGACTCACCACAACCGGTGCAACCGTGATTACCGGCCTCGACGAACTGCCGCGCTCGATTCTTTTTTATCGCCAGCTCCTGCAATGGCTCGGGGGCATGGGCATCATCGTCCTCGCGGTTGCCATCCTGCCGATGCTTGGCATCGGCGGTATGCAGCTGTATCGCGCCGAGTCCCCAGGGCCGGTGAAAGACAACAAGCTCACACCCCGCATCACCGAAACTGCGAAGGCGCTGTGGTACATCTATCTCAGCCTGACCCTCACCTGCATGGTGTGTTATCGCATCGCCGGCATGAGCTGGTTCGACGCCGTGTGCCATGCATTCTCCACTGTCGCGATCGGCGGGGTTTCCACCCACGATGCGAGCATTGGCTTTTTCTCAAACGGCGCCATCGAGGCTGTAGCCGTGGTGTTCATGATCGTCTCCGGTATCAACTTCGGGCTGCACTTCATCGCTTGGAACAACCGCAGCTTACGCGTCTATCTCGGTGATCCCGAAGTGCGCCTCTACGTGCTGGTCCTGTTCGTGATCAGCGCCATTGTGACCGGTATCCTCTCCCAGCACCCGGAGGCTTCGTCATCGCCTTTTGCACACGGTGTGTTTCAGACCGTATCCATCGCCACCACCACCGGCTTTACGACCAGCGACTACAGTCTGTGGCCATCGGCGGCTCCTGTCCTGCTGCTGTTCGCAGCCTTTGCCGGTGGTTGCGCTGGTTCTACCGCGGGCGGAATCAAGATGGTGCGCGTAGTCCTCATTTATCGGCAGGGTGTTCGGGAAATCCGTCGTCTCATCCATCCGAGTGGCGTTTTTCCCATCAAGCTGGGACGCAATCCGGTACCAGATCGTGTCATCGAGGCTGTATGGAGCTTCTTCGCCGCGTACGTGATCATCTTTTTGACCCTGGTGACGGCGATGATGCTGATTTCGGATTTCGACTTCATCACCGCTTTTTCGGCCGTAGGTGCGTGTCTCAACAATCTGGGTCCAGGTCTCGGCGATGTGGCGCTCAACTACGCCAGTGTCCCAGCCACTGCGAAGTGGTTGCTCATCTTCGCAATGCTGCTCGGTCGCCTGGAAATCTTCACCGTGCTCGTCTTGTTGTCGCCCGCGTTCTGGCGGCGGTAGCGGCGCGGGACGTCAGATCTCGTTTGCCTTCACTTTCGGGTAGACCGGTTCCATATCCTGGGGCTGTCGCTTGAATCGTTTGTATTCCCACTGGTACTGCCCCGGATCGGTGAGTACGAGCTCTTCTATGGCAGCATTGAGGCTCGCGGCGTGCACCGAGACATCCTCGTCACAGACACCAGCCGGGGCTGCGACAATGCGGACGTGAAAGCCACCCTTCGCACGCGTCGCACTTCCAATAAACACGGCCGGGCTGGTCTGTCTAATGAGACGATGAGCGAATGTCATGGTCAGCGCCGGATGACCGAAAAAGGGGGCATGCACACCCGCACTGGTATCCGGCACCTGGTCCGGCAGGATACCTATCAGTCCACCGTGTTTGAGCGCGCGGTAGACCGCCCGCAATCCAGCCCGATCCGTAGGGACGAGCGTCGCGCCGAAGCGCTCCCGACTCTCCTTGATTGGCCCTTCGAGCGCCGAGATACGCGGGGGATCGTAAACCGCCACCAGGCCTTCTCCACCCAGCACAAAGGTGATCATCTCCCAGTTGCCAAAATGAGGCACGAGAAGCAACACGCTCTGGCTGCGCCGCAGGCACTCACGCAGCGGCTCGATCCCTTCCAACGAAAGTACGCATCGCTGGATGCGCTCACGCGACCAATGCGCGAGCATGCCGGCTTCCGCCATCAGGCAGGCCGTATGACAGAGGCTGTCGCGGACCAGGGCAGCCACGCTCTCCTGGCTCTGATCAGGAAAACAGCGCAACAGGTTGATATGGCTGATACGGGCCGATTCAATGCCGAATTTCGCCGCCGCGCGAGCGACCAGGCGCGCCGCCGACCGACTGAAGGCCAGCGGCGGCAATGCGATCAATAATGTAAGCACGCGCAAGGCGGCTCCTATGGCCTGGTTCATTCACGCCCTACCCGCGCACACTCATCATGCGCGAAGCAGCTGACGAGGTGATCGTTGACCAGTCCCGCACTCTGCATGAAGGCATAGCAGGTAGTGGGCCCAACGAACGAGAAGCCACAATTCTTAAGGGTACGTGCCATACGCTTCGACGTTTCCGTCATTGGCGGCACCTCGGCGCTTCGCCGCCACCGGTTCTGTACGGGTACGCCGACGTAGGACCAGACGAATTCAGAGAACGCTGCGTCCATTTCGAGAACGGCTCTGGCGTTGCCGACCATGGCCTCCAACTTACCACGGTGACGGATGAGGCCCTCGTCCTTCAGCCAGCATTCGACGTTGCTGCGATTCGCTCGAGCCAACCGCCCGGGGTCGAATTCGAAGAACCGCTCTCGCATCCGCTCGCGCTTTTTCAACACGGTCAGCCATGACAACCCCGACTGCATACTCTCCAGAATCAGGCGCTCGAACAGCGCATGATCGTCGAATTCGGGTATGCCCCATTCCTCGTCGTGGTATCGAGTGTATAGATCGTCCGCCGTGCACCAGTCACACCGCTGAACTTTGACCATTGCGTTGTTATCTCTTATGTTTCGCGCGCTTGCACGATTGTAACCGGTTTCCAAGGCATGCTTTCAGCCAGAAAATTCAAGCTCGTGTTGCTCGATCGGGACGGCGTGATCAACCATGACTCCGCCGACTACATCAGGAACGCCTCCGAGTGGTCACCCATACCCGGCGCTTTACAGGCGATCGTCGCGCTGCAGGAGGCAGGCATTGTGGTCGCCGTATGCACCAATCAGTCCGGAGTGGGCCGGGGACTATTGAGCGCGTCGAGTCTCCACGAGATTCACGATACGCTGCAGCGATGCATCGAAGAGCTGGGTGGCCAGCGGGTGTCGGTGTACTACTGCCCACATCGTCCCGATGCGGGGTGCGGTTGCCGCAAACCCGAGCCCGGCATGCTTCTGGACGCCCTGCACGATTTCGGTTGCGATGCCCGCGAGGCTTGCTTCGTTGGGGACTCGGCACGCGACCTGCAAGCCGCGAAGCGCGCCGGCTGTGAGGGCATTCTCGTTCGCACTGGCAACGGTGGCGCAACCGAGAAAACGGTGTCAAACACCATTGTATTCGACAATCTCGCTACGTTCGCTAACCATCAGCGGAGCATTATCTAGAGCGGCGATCGCGACAATCTTCTAGCCAGAGCTCGAAATCAAACGTCCAGATTCACGACCGACAGTGCGTTGGCTTCGATGAATTCTCTGCGCGGTTCCACCTGATCACCCATCAACGTGGTGAACATCTGATCGGCGGCAATGGCATCGTCCACCGTTACTCTCAGCATGCGACGTTCGGCAGGATCCATCGTCGTCTGCCATAGCTGATCCGGATTCATCTCGCCAAGACCCTTGTAATGCTGTATGTCTACTCCTCGTCTTGCATCTGCCTGTACCCAGTCGAGCGCTTCTCCGAAACGACTGACGTTCTGGGCTTTGTCTCCCCGAACCACCCGCGCGCCGTCTTCGAGCAGATCGTTCAGTGGCTCCGCCACTTGCGTGATGGCGCGATAGTCAGGACCCGTGAAAAAGCCGTGTCCAAGCCTTATGTGTTCCGTGAGGCCGCGAATTTGCACTGCCACCACCGGACAATAGACCTGGTGTTCCGAATCGAATTCGAGAGTGACAGAAGTAGTCCCGTCATCGGATTCGAGTCGAACTTCTAATTGTTTGCTCCAGGCGCGCATCGTGTCTTCGTCGTGCAGCATGGCATCGGTCACGACGGGCAGATCGACCAGCGGTTCTGTAACCGACACAGGGTATACGCGGTAGAGCTTTTCCAATCGACGGCGTAATCCCTGATAGCCATGCGCCAACTCCTCGAAGGCCTCGTCCGATAGCGGCGGCGCGTCCGCGTTTGCGTGCAGTTCGGCGCCTTCCAGCGACAGTTGCATAAAATACGCGGACAGCTCGTCGTCATCTTTCACGTACCGTTCCTGGCGACCCTTCTTGATCTTGTACAAGGGCGGCTGGGCAATGTACACGTGGCCCCGCTCGATCAGCTCCGGCATCTGCCTGAAGAAAAAGGTGAGCAGGAGCGTGCGAATGTGCGAGCCGTCGACGTCGGCGTCGGTCATTATGATGATGCGGTGATAGCGCAGCTTGTCGGGATCAAATTCATCTCGGCCGATACCGCAACCAAGAGCAGTAACCAGCGTTCCGACCTCCTTGGAAGCAAGCATCTTGTCGAAACGCGCCTTCTCTACATTCAGGATCTTGCCCCGCAAAGGCAGTATTGCCTGTGTGCGTCGCGCACGCCCCTGCTTCGCCGAACCACCTGCCGAATCCCCCTCCACGAGGTAAAGTTCTGACAACGCAGGGTCTTTTTCTTGACAGTCAGCTAATTTGCCCGGAAGGCCCGCGATATCAAGCGCGCCTTTACGACGCGTCATCTCACGAGCCTTGCGAGCCGCGTCGCGCGCCCGTGCCGCGTCGATCATCTTGGAAACCACCGATCTGGCATCCTGGGGATGTTCGTCGAGATACTCCGTGAAAAAGCGGCCAAGCCCTTGTTCCACGGCCGTTTTGATCTCACTGGAAACTAACTTGTCTTTGGTTTGTGAAGAAAATTTGGGATCCGGGGCCTTTACCGATACCACGGCTGTCAGACCTTCCCGCGCATCGTCTCCGGTGGTGGACACCTGCGCCTTCTTCCCAAACCCCTCGCGCTCGATATAAGCGTTGAGTGTTCGTGTAAGGGCTGCGCGAAAACCGGCCAGATGAGTACCGCCATCGCCCTGGGGAATGTTGTTGGTGTACGCAAACACCTGCTCCTGAAAACCGTCGTTCCACTGCATGGACACTTCGACGCCGATGCCATCAGTGCGCTGATGGCTGAAATAAAACACGGTATTTAACGTCGTTTTATTGTGATTCAAGTACTGCACAAAGGCACGCAGCCCTCCTTCATAGAAGAAGTTTTCCTTCTTTCCGCTACGCTCATCCTCAAGGGAGATGTTGACGCCGGAGTTTAGAAATGCCAATTCCCGCAAGCGCTTCGCCAGTACGTCGTAGTGGAATTCAATGTTGTTGAACGTCTGTTCAGAAGGTTTGAAAAAGCACTCGGTGCCCGTATGCTGGGTTTCACCCACCTCTTTTAGAGGGGCCTGTGGCACACCATGTACATAGGCCTGTTCGTAGACCTTGCCGTCACGACGGATCGTTAGCTTTAGTTCTTCCGAAAGCGCGTTGACTACCGAAACACCGACGCCATGTAGGCCACCTGAGACTTTGTAGCTGTTGTCGTCGAATTTTCCCCCCGCGTGGAGCGTGGTCATGATCACTTCCGCGGCGGATACGCCCTCCTCGGGATGAATGCCCACCGGAATGCCGCGCCCATTGTCCCGCACCGTTACGCACTCGCCGGGGTGAATGACCGCCTCTACCAGATCGCAATGGCCCGCCAGCGCCTCATCGATAGAGTTGTCCACGAGTTCCTGAACCATGTGGTGCAGCCCTGTGCCGTCTTCGGTATCACCGATATACATTCCCGGGCGTTTGCGCACTGCGTCAAGACCGCGGAGTACCTTGATACTGCCGGAATCGTATGTTTCGTCAGTCATTCATAAGCCTGCTCTGTTTGCTTTGACTCAGCGAACGGGTCGATAGACCCGCTCAGGGTTCCGGAAACACTTCGCCCTGTTTCACGTGAAACATCTTGGGTGGCGTGTCGTGCCAAAACGCTGACACGGTATCCGGTGTCATCGTGGAGGTTGCAAGCACCTGGGCGCCGGTGTCGGCTATCACTTTCAGCATCCTCCGCACTCTGGGCTGGTCGATTTCGGCCCCCAAATCGTCGATCAACAAGACAGTCCGGCGCCCCTGACTGCTTACCAATAACTGTACCTGAGCCAACACCATTGCTGTCGCTACCAGCTTGCCTTGGCCTCGGGACAGAATAGCGCTCGCTTTGCCCCCCTGGCAGGTAAGAGTAAGATCGGCCCTCTGTGGACCGACACGCGTGGAACCCCATTTTACCTCTTTAGCCGCCATTTCTCCCAGCACTTTGACCAATGGCAGATCAGACCAACCACGCCGGTAAATACAAGCAATATCCAGATCCGGCTCCAGAATTTGCAAGATATTCTGGAACGCCTGCTCGAGATCTAGCATATATCGCGAGCGATCTTCCGACACGCGCTCTCCCGCCTCTCCAAGCCTTACATCCCATACGCCCAGTTCCGCCAACGTTGCACGCCCCGTTGCTACGGACTTCAACAGTGCGTTGCGCTGTCTCAACAGCCGCAGATATGTCCGCAATCCCTCGATGTAGGATGGTTTCACGTGAAACACGCCCCAATCCAGGAATCGGCGCCTGACCGAAGGATTGCCGAAAACCAGATCGCCTACCGTCGGCAGCATTGCCTGCACCGGAACAAGCACCGCAATCTCTGATTGCTTTCCACCATCCCGGCCGTCTATCAGCAGGCGCCCGTCACCGTTTCGCTTTCGCTGAACGCCAACACTGCAAGCGCCGCGCGCCTCATCCTCTATTAGTGCCCGAACGACCATTCGTTCGCCACCTTCTCTAATGAGATTGTTTTTATCACGGCCGCGAAACGACTGTCCCCGCGCGAGCAGATGCACCGCCTCGAGAATCGCAGTCTTACCTGCCCCATTCTCACCGTAGAAATAATTGAGCCCTGGGCCGAGCCCAATCTCTGCCCTTTTCACGTTTCTAAGTTGGGTGATCTCCAGCCGGGTAATGGCCACAGAAGATCACAGACGCATTGGCATGATCACATACAGCGAGTTTTCGCCGCCACCAGCCTCAATCAATGCGCTGTTATTAGCATCAGACACTCCCAGCCGCACTTCGTCCGTAGTCAATACGCCAAGTACGTCCTGTAGATAGCTGACGTTGAACCCTATCTCCATGGGTTCTCCGTCGTAGGACACGCTCACCACCTCTTCGGCTTCCTCCTGCTCTGGGTTGTTCGCCTTTATCGTGAGCTTTTCGCCGTCTACGCTCATGCGCACACCCCGGTATTTTTCGTTGGAGAGAATCGCCGTCCTCTGAAACGCCTGGCGCAGCGTCTCCCGGCCCCCTACTACGGTTCTGGATATGTCCCCGGGAATGACCTTTTCGTAGTCAGGAAACTTGCCGTCTACCAGCTTAGTAGTGAGCGTGTAACACCCGAGCGTGGCGCGCAGATAATTGTCTCCTACAACCAAAACCACCTCATCCTCTTCGCCATCGAGCAGCCTCGACAGCTCCAACACGCCCTTTCGCGGTACGATGGACTGCACCAGCTCTACATCATCAACCCCCTGATCCATCGTGCTCATAGCCAGCCGGTGCCCGTCCGTCGCCACCGCGCGGACGTGCTGTGAGGTAATTTCCAACAACATCCCGTTCAGAAAGTAACGCACGTCTTGTTGCGCCATCGAAAAACTCACGCGCCTGAGCAAACGCTTCAGATCCTCTCGCTTGAGCCGAACCTCGGTATCTCCCGGCCCACCGTCCGTCAAGGGAAACTCCGAGGCTGGAATAGTCGCGAGCGTAAAGCGGCTACGACCCGACCGAACGATCGCTCGGTCGCCCTCTAGCGCAACGCTAACCTCTGCCCCATCCGGCAGCGAACGCCAAATGTCGGCTAACTTGCGCGCTGGTATCGTGGCCTCACCTGCCTGTTGTACCTCCACCGACATGATGTCCGCAATCAGCTCTACCTCCAGGTCCGTTCCCCGAATAGACAATGCACCGGCATCGCTAGTACCTACAAGCAAGTTGGACAACACGGGTAGCGTCTGTCGACGCTCTACAACGCCGGTCACCAGCTGCAGCGTTTTGAGCAGCGCTTCCCGATTAGTCGTGAATTTCATTTGGTGAGCCTACATCCGCACTCAAGTCGAGAGGAGACGGTTCAGGTTCCGGTAATCTTCCGATACATCGGCGCTGGATTCGCGCAGTTCAGTGATTTTGCGGCATGCGTGCAGCACCGTCGTATGATCCCGACCGCCAAAGGCATCCCCTATCTCCGGCAATGAGTGGTTGGTGAGTTCCTTTGAGAGGTACATTGCCATTTGCCGCGGGCGCGCAATTGTACGATTGCGACGCTTGGAAAGAACATCTGAAATCCTGATTTTGTAGTACTCGGCAACCGTGCGCTGGATGTTGTCGATACTGACCTGACGATCCTGTATTGCGAACAGATCGCGCAGCGCACGCTTGACCTGCTCTATGCTGATCTGACAACCCGTGAAGCGTGCATTCGCGATGACGCGGCGCAGCGCACCTTCGAGCTCCCGTACATTGGAGCGTATTCTTTCGGCTATGAAAAAAGCCACCGCGGAATCGAGATCCACCTGCTCCGCCTCCGCCTTTTTCATAAGAATCGCCACACGTGTCTCGAGTTCTGGTGCCTCTACCTCCACCGTTAGTCCCCATACGAAGCGAGATTTCAGGCGCTCCTCCAGGCCCTCTATCTCCCTCGGGTACTTATCGCACGTGAGCACCATCTGGTGGCCGCGTTCCAGTAGTGCGTTGAAAACGTGAAAAAATTCTTCCTGGCTGCGAATCTTTTTCGCAAAAAACTGGATATCGTCTATCAGTAACGCATCAACGGAGCGGTAGTACTGCATGAAGTCCGACATAGTACCTTGTTGCAACGCCTTGACCATGTCCTGCACGAAACGTTGCGAATGCAGATACACCACCCTCGCGCTTGGATCATTTTCCTTGATGCGATTACCCACTGCCTGCATCAGGTGCGTCTTGCCTAGTCCCACACCGCCGTACAACAGTAGCGGGTTGTAGGACTGTCCCGCCTTGTCTGCTACCTGTAACGCCGCCGCCTTGGCCATCTCGTTGGATTTACCCTCAACGAAGGTCACGAAGGTGAAATCCAGGTTGAGGTCGTGCGCGTTGCGCCCGCGTTCCTCGCTGCTTCCGTTCGCTCGCAGAGGGCCCACGGCTGGCGCAGCTGCTTCAGCGGTGCCTATCTCTATGTCGAGCTCCAGCGGACGGGCCGGATCACCGACTTGATCAAGCAGCTCATAGATGCGCTGCATGTAGGCGATCTGTACCTGGTTTTTCACATATCGGTTGGGTGCGAGCAGCCGGAGCCGGTCTTCTTCGAGTTGCGCGTGCAATGGCCGGATCCATGTCTCAAATTGCTGAGAAGACAACTCGTCCTGAAGCCGGTCGAGGCATTTCTGCCAAACAGATCGTCCCACCTAGTATGCCCCCCCCGAAAGAGATTTTTTCTAATGGGTTTTGGCGGCATTCTACTGACTTCACCTCCGGCTTGGCTATGTCATACAACCGAAAACAAGACGAAATTTCTAATCAATAGAAATTTCAAAAGCTTAACAGCCACTAACAAAAGAGCCGACACGTTTCTGAGTAACGCTCGATGTGGGCAACGTCCTGAAGAACCTGTGGATAGTTTTTTTTCGGTATTACCCGCTCGGGCCTTATCCCCCCTTTTCCCGATTCTCTACCGCGCTGATCAACACTTTTTACACAGATTCGAACCAGGCTTAAGTGCCCGATCCCAAGGGAACTTTCCAGGTTATCAACGCCTAACCACGCCTCAACAAACAACAACCACAATCTTTTTTCTCTATATATACTTCTTTAGTTGAGCACTTTTCGAATGGCCCTACTCCAAACATTTTGGCGGAGCCGACGGTGCGTTTGACACCCATCGCGTGCGTCCCTAAAATCGCGCCCCCTTTGGCTCAACCGAGAAACGGCTCAAGCCGCGAGGTTCTCTAAGTGAAAAGAACATTTCAGCCCAGTAATCTGAAGCGCAAACGCACTCATGGTTTTCGGGCGCGCATGGCGACCAAGGGTGGCCGCAAAGTGCTCAACGCTCGTCGTGCGAAAGGGCGCAAGCGCCTCGCCGTCTAACGCACCTCCTTCCTGTTGGGTTACGGCTTTCCACAACACTATCGCCTGAACCATCCTCGCCAGTTCCAATCCGTACTGCGCGCGCCGCAGCACGTTGTGCATCGGGGAACGTTACGAATTCTCGCGAATACGAATACAATGCACGGCGCCCGGCTAGGGCTGGTCGTGGCCAAGCGTGATATACGGCGTGCAAACGAACGCAACCAGGTCAAGCGTATCGTGCGAGAAGCCTTCCGCCACAAGCGCGATGAGCTACCGGCACTAGATGTGATCGTGCTGGTGCGTGGTGCTAACCCCGGACGACGGGCCGCTTGGGGGCTCGCGGCGTTGGTCTGCGAAGCATTCGAAGAGCTGGCGATAAGGAGCACCGGTAAGGCGGTGGCGTCGAATAAGAGGAACGAGAGCGTTTGAATTCATCAGAAACACCTGTATACACGCTCTCGTCGTTGGGAGTACATCTGAATCGGGGTCTTGCCCGTCTGCTTGTCGCGCTCGTGCGCGCATACCAGCTCACCCTGAGTTCCTTGCTTGGTGGTCAGTGCCGCTTCCATCCAACGTGCTCGCACTACGCCCTGGACGCGCTGGATCGTCATGGCGGCGTGCGTGGTGGGTGGCTGATCTGCAAGCGGCTGGGAAAATGCCATCCGTTTCATCCCGGCGGTATCGACGAAGTGCCCGAAACACACCAACACTGACAGGCCTGACGACCATGTTTTCCGCTGAAGTACAACGCATCATCCTGCTCGTGGCGCTGGCAGCCACGGGTTATCTGCTCATACTGACGTGGAACGACGACTACATGCAGGCCAGCGCGCCCACTGAACACAGCCAGGCGCCGCAAGTGACGGGGGAGGCGCGGGACGACGTCCCCGGGGTGGGTGCCACTACAGATACAACCGATCAGATCTCAGACGTGCCGGATGCTTCGCTCATAGGCACTGAAACGGAAACTCCCCAGCCATCGGGATTGCAGGCGGCGGCGTCCAACAATGATCGCCTCATCGAGGTGCGCACTCCCTCATTGCGGGTCTGGATAGACCAGCTCGGCGGTGACTTCGTGCGAGTGCAGTTGCCGGGTTATCCGGTGGCCATCGACAGGCCTGACGTACCTTTTCAGCTGCTCGATGTCGGCAATGGATACACATACGTGGGTCAAAGCGGGCTGATAGGACCGAACGGGCTGGACGGGTCTGGGCAACGGCCGCGTTTTATCAGCACGAGCAAGTACTACGACATCGACGAGGGCGTAAAGTCGGTGGTGTTGAGCGCAGTGACCGAGGAGGGCGTGACGGTACGCAAGATTTTCGACTTCGCGGCGGACGACTTCCTCGTAAAGGTACGCTACGAAATTGACAATGCGCGCGCGGAAGCGTTTCAGGCCAGCCTGTTCGCCCAGATCAAGCGGGATGGACGGGAGCCGCCGGGCAGCGAGGGATTCAGCATGGGCCCGCAACCCTATCTGGGCGCGGCCCTCACCACCCCGGAGTCGCGTTACGAGAAGCTCGAATTGGATGACCTGGACGAGGGCACCTTCACGACTAATGTCACTGGCGGCTGGATGGCGTTTCTGCAGCACTACTTTCTGAGCGCCTGGGTAGCGGAGCCGGAGGAGAACAACCGTTACTATGGGCGGAGGCGTTCCGACGGTACCTACATCGTAGGATACACCGGTCCGCTCAAGACCGTGGCGGCCGGTGATACCGGGAAATGGCAGGCGCGTTTCTATGCTGGACCGAAAGACCAGAAGCGCCTGGAGCAGATCGCGCCGAACCTGAATCTGACCGTCGATTACGGGTTTCTGTGGTGGCTCGCGGTACCGCTCTTCACGCTTCTCGATTGGTTCAACTCGGTTGCCGGGAACTGGGGCGTTGCCATCATCCTGCTCACCATCTTGGTGAAAGGACTGCTCTACCCGCTGTCGGCCAAGAGCTATAAATCCATGGCCAACATGAGGCGAATCGCCCCGCAGATGAAGAAACTGCAGGAGCGCCACTCGGACGATCGGCAGAAGCTATCCCAGGAAATGATGGCGCTGTACAAGAAAGAGGGCGCCAGCCCTCTTGGTGGTTGCTTACCCATGCTGCTGCCGATGCCAATCTTCATCGCCCTGTACTGGGTGCTATATGAGAGCGTGGAACTGCGGCATGCACCTTTCATGTTGTGGATCGACGATCTGGCCGCCATGGATCCATATTTCGTGCTGCCGTTGCTGATGGGGGCGAGTATGTACGTACAGCAGTTGCTGAGTCCGGCGGTCGGTGATCCTATGCAGGTGCGTATGATGAAAATGATGCCCGTCATGTTCACGGTGTTGTTCCTGTTCTTTCCTGCCGGTCTGGTCCTTTACTGGCTGGTCAACCAGGTGCTCGGACTCGCCCAGCAGTGGTGGGTCATCAAGCAGACCGAGGAGACGACGGCGCAGGCCTGACGTCATGTCGGGCCTCGATGTCGATACCATTGCCGCGGTGGCCACGCCGCCCGGAATGGGTGGTGTGAGCATCGTGCGAATCTCGGGGCCGGCGGCGGCGGGCATTGGCCGCCTGCTATGTGGTGCTCCCCTGAAACCTCGTCTGGCGGCTTACCGCTCGTTTCGTGATGGGGGGGGCGATGTTCTCGACGAAGGCGTGGCGCTATTTTTTCGAGCGCCTCGCTCGTTTACCGGCGAGGACGTCCTGGAGCTGCAGGGGCACGGCGGTCCCGTGGTCGTGCAGAGGGTTCTCGAAGCCTGCCTTGACGCCGGTGCGCGCATGGCACGACCGGGGGAGTTCAGTGAAAGAGCATTTCTGAACGGAAAACTCGATCTGGCCCAGGCGGAGGCGGTGGCGGACCTGATCGGTGCTGCGTCCGTGTCTGCAACGCGCGCAGCACTACGCTCACTGACCGGTTCCTTTTCACGCCGTGTAGATGATCTGGCGGGTGACATGCTGGGGTTGCGCGTCTTCGTCGAGGCGGTGATCGACTTTCCGGAAGAGGAGCTGGATCTTCTGGGTGACGGGAAGGTGAAAGAGCGTATCCGGCAACTGCATGCAGAGCTTGCGACCCTGCTCGCGCAGTGCCGCGATGGAGCGTTGCTCAACCAGGGTATCCGTGTAGCCATCACGGGCGCGCCCAATGTCGGCAAGTCGAGCTTGTTGAATGTTCTGTCGGGACAAGACGCCGCGATCGTCACCGACGTTCCGGGCACCACGCGGGATCTACTAAAGGTAGACCTCGTGCTTGAGGGTTTGCCCGTGACCCTGGTGGATACTGCCGGTTTGAGAGACACGGAGGATCCGGTGGAGGGCGAGGGGGTGCGTCGTGCTCGCGCCGAAGCCGGGCGGGCGGACCTGGTGCTTGTCGTGTGTGATGTCCGGAATATGCGTCACGCTTCGTTTGAGACCGAGGCGGCAGGGCAGATACCGACTATCGTGGTCGCGAACAAAGCGGATCTCGGAGATTTCGAGACGGGTCGAATTCATGAGTCGGAAACGGCCGTGTGTGTGTCCGCCAAAACGGGTGCCGGTATCGGCGCTCTCATTGAGCGGGTGAAGGCGGTGGTCGGATTCCACGACCAGGAAGAGGGCTTCACCGCCCGTACCCGGCACGTGCAGGCGTTGCGCGAAGCGCTCTCGGCGCTCGACCACGCGCTGGTGCTTGGTTCGGATGGTTCACCATCGGAGCTGATCGCCGAGGAGTTGCGCGTCGCGCACGACGCTTTGGGCAGCATTACCGGAACCGTCACGACTGACGATTTGCTGGGAGAGATCTTTTCGACATTCTGCGTTGGTAAATAGCGCCCGCGCGCTCATCGATGGATCTTTGCGCAGGGGGGGTGATTCTCCGCACCCGGAAGGCAGAGGGATCTCGGGTGTACGGTTCGTGAGAAATGTAGTCGTGTTCCTTATACTTGCGCGCCCCAGGAAACCCTGTACCAGAGATCCGACATGCGTCATCCGCAACATTACGACGTCATAGTCATCGGCGGCGGTCACGCAGGTACAGAGGCGGCCCATGCTTCGGCTCGCTTTGGTGCGCGTACGTTGCTGCTCACGCAAAGTGTCGAGACGCTCGGGCAAATGTCGTGCAATCCGGCCATAGGCGGTATCGGCAAGAGTCATCTGGTGCGCGAGATTGATGCGCTTGGTGGTGTCATGGGAAAGGCGGCCGACCGCGCGGGCATACAGTTTCGGGTGCTGAATGCGGCCAAGGGAGCGGCGGTACGCGCCACCCGGGCACAGGTAGATCGGGTACTCTACCGCAACGCCGTGCGTGCGTTCATCGAGGCGAAATCCGGTCTCGACGTGTTCCAGCAGTCGGCGGTGGATCTTATCGTGAAGGGTGGCTGTGTGGCCGGAGTAAAGACGCAGGCAGGCATAGATTTCTCGGCACCCGCGGTGGTGCTGGCCACCGGCACCTTCCTTGGTGGACGCATCCATATCGGAATGGACAACCAGCCCGGTGGGCGCGCAGGCGATGCGCAATCCAACGCGTTGGCCGAACGCTTGCGAGCATTGCCTTTCAGCGTCGGCAGGCTCAAGACGGGCACCCCCCCGCGCATCGATGGCAATACAGTCGATTTCAGTGTGATGGATGTGCAGCCGGGCGACGATCCGTTGCCATCGATGTCGTTTCTTCCAGAACCGCACCCGCGTCAGGTGCCGTGTCACATTACCCATACCAATGAACGGACACACGCGATCATCGAATCAGGACTTGATCGCAGCCCGCTGTATTCGGGTGCCATCGAGGGTACCGGGCCTCGCTATTGTCCGAGCATCGAGGACAAGGTGGTGCGTTTCGCGGAGCGAACAGAGCACCAAGTATTCGTGGAACCGGAAGGGCTTGAGACGAGCGAGCTTTATCCCAACGGGATATCGACGAGTTTGCCTTTCGACGTGCAGGTTGAGTTGGTGCGCAGCATCAGGGGCTTCGAACGGGCACACATCACCCGACCCGGATACGCGATTGAGTACGATTTTTTCGATCCGCGGGATCTGCACCACTCCCTCGAGACAAGGACGGTGGGAGGCCTGTTCTTCGCCGGCCAGATCAACGGCACTACGGGCTACGAGGAAGCGGCAGCCCAGGGATTGCTGGCGGGGCTCAATGCGGCGCGCCTCGTAGGTGGCAGCGAACCATGGTGCCCGGGGCGGGCCGAGGCCTACCTCGGGGTGCTGGTAGACGATCTCGTCAACCTCGGAGCCAATGAGCCATATCGGATGTTCACCAGCCGGGCGGAATTTCGCCTGCGCCTGCGGGAGGACAATGCGGACGCGCGATTGACAGCAAAGGGGCGCGAACTCGGACTCGTGAACGACGCACGCTGGACGCGGTTTGATGCTAAGCGTCTGTTGATTGAGGAAATCAGGGCCCGATTGGCCGGCGTTCGCCTGCATCCTGACCATGTCGGGGGACGACGCTTCGAGCAAGTGTTCGGGGAGAAATTATCGCGGGATACGACTTTGCTCGAGACTTTGAAAAGACCGGCTGTCGAAATCGGACGGCTGGTGGAATTCGCGGGATTTCCGTTTACTGTGACGGAGCGCGACGACTATGGCGCGGCGCTGGCCCAGCTCGAAACCGATGTCAAATACGAGGGTTACATCAAGCGCCAGGATGAGGAGATCGCGCGCATCAGGCGTCACGAGAACATGGTGCTCTCCAGCGAACTCGACTACCGGTGCATTGACGGGCTGTCCAGTGAGTTGCGTTTGAAGCTAACCGAAACACAGCCTAAGACGCTGGCACGAGCCGCCCGCATTCCCGGCATGACCCCGGCGGCGCTGTCGGTGTTGCTGGTGTACTCCCGGAAGCTAGACGCGAGTGGCTGATTGGTCGCGCGACTTCGAGGATACGGCAGCGGCGGCCAGGAGGGTTGGGGTAGAGCTGACGCCGGCGGGTTGCGCAAAGCTAAGCGCTTACGCTGCGCGGTTGCTGGCCGCCAACCACCTCCTGCATCTGGTGTCGAAAGGTGATGAGGAGCACCTTTTCGACCGACATCTGATGGAAGCAATCTCGATAGCACCCTTGCTCGAATCGCTGTTTCGACAGGAATCCGTGGAACAGCCGTTGTTGGCCGACATCGGCAGCGGTGGAGGATTGCCCGGCATACCGCTTGCGATAGCGCTTCCCCGGATACGCGTGGTTCTCATAGAGCGCAGTGCGAACAAGGCGACCTTCTTGCACCAGGTGGTAGTTGAGCTTAAGTTGACCGGTGTCGATGTAGTCTGCGAGGACGCGCGAAGCGCGCCTGTCGAAGGAGTTGACGCGGTGGTCTCAAGAGCCGTTGGGGGACCAGCGCGGTTGTGGAAACTTGCGCGTCCGATGCTGATCGAGGGAGGCCGGATGCTCGCGATGGACCGCAGACGCCGAACAAGTGGCCCGGTTGACAAACCGGATGATAGGCCACAGGAAATTTCCCTGACAGACTATGCAGGCGGAGAGATCGAAAGCAGAACATGGCTCGAATCCGGGCGGAAGATGCAGGAACACGGCGTTTTGGTGGTGAGGAAGGTACGTTTATGACACGGGTCATTGCTGTCGCCAATCAGAAAGGCGGTGTCGGGAAGACGACGACCAGCGTCAATCTGGCGGCATCCCTGGCCATGGCCAGCAGTCGGACGATGCTCATCGATCTCGATCCGCAGGGCAATGCCACCATGGGTGCGGGAGTCGACAAATACCGGGTCGCACGTAATATCTACGACTGGCTGATCGAGGGAGCGAATCTCGACGAGGTCGTGCAACATTGCTCCGGCAACTACGATCTGATCCCGTCCAACAGCGACCTCACGGCCGGCGAGGTGGAATTGCTCAACCAGGAGCAGCGTCAAGTGCGTCTTCGTGACAAGTTGGCATTTTGTCGCGAGCGCTATGACTACATCATCATCGATTGTCCACCTACGCTGAATATCCTCACCCTCAATGCGCTGATCGCGGCGGACGGTGTTCTGATCCCGATGCAGTGCGAGTACTACGCCCTGGAGGGACTAACGGCGTTGCTTGATACTATCGAGGGTGTGCGTGCGCAGGCCAACCCTAGGCTTGAGATAGAGGGTCTGTTGCGCACCATGTATGATCCGCGCAACGGGCTTACGCGAGACGTCTCCCGGCAGTTGATCGAGCATTTCGGTGAGGGGGTGTTCCGCACGGTGATCCCGCGCAATGTGCGACTCGCCGAAGCGCCGAGCCATGGGTTGCCTGGCATTTTGTACGACCGGCACGCGAGAGGATCGGTGGCCTACATGGCGCTGGCGGGCGAACTGAAGAAGAAGCACGAAGATGGTGGGCGCGCCTGAACAGCGGTTGGTGGTGCGCGCAAAAGGACAGGCTAAGTGAGTTGTTAAGTGAGTAGAAAGAAGCTGGGTCGGGGGCTGGACGCCCTGCTTGGATCCGAACCCGTCGCCGCGATCAGCGAGCAGGGAGAGGCGAGGCAACAGACTGCCAGATCCGACAGCGTGCCGGTGGACCAGGTTTACCGAAGCGGCTATCAGCCGCGTAAGGACTTTGACGAGGAAGCGCTCGCCGAA
Source organism: Gammaproteobacteria bacterium UBA2168 (assembly GCA_002327525.1). Lineage (GTDB taxonomy): Bacteria > Pseudomonadota > Gammaproteobacteria > Pseudomonadales > Azotimanducaceae > JASLQO01. The sequence goes on from DCWG01000052.1 coordinate 28,851, forward strand.
CTGGCCGATTCCATTCGCACGCAAGGCTTGCTACAACCGATCGTCGTTCGCCCGCGTGCTCAGGGTGGTTTTGAGCTGATCGCGGGAGAACGGCGCTGGCGAGCCTGCCAACTAGCAGGACTCGCCGATATCCCCGCGGTCATTAGGGATGTAAGCGATGAACGGGCGAGCACCATGGCGCTCATCGAGAACATACAGCGCGAAGATCTCACGCCACTGGAAGAAGCTGGAGCGCTGGCCCGCCTCAAAACAGCATTCGACCTAACGCAGGAACAGGTAGCGCAGGCCGTTGGCAAGTCGCGCGTTGCGGTGGCCAACCTCCTGCGTTTACTCAATTTATCTGCGCCCGTGCGCCAGATGCTCGCCGCTAACGAACTGGAAATGGGCCATGCCCGCGCCCTGCTCACACTCGAAGTCGATGCCCAACTCGCTGCTGCCAACGTCGTTGTGGAGAAGGGGCTTTCGGTGCGACAAACCGAAGCGCTGGTACGTAGGATGCTGACAAGTAGCGAACAGCCCGGCGATAGTGTGGTGAGGCAGAAAGATCCGGATACTCTGCGCCTCGAACAGGATCTGACCGATCGCATCGGGGCGCCGGCGAGAATTGATGCCAATGCCGCTGGTAAGGGCAAGTTGTTGATCCGTTTCTCAAGCCTCGACGAACTCCAGGGCATTCTGGAGCATATCCGTTAACGCAATCCGGGTTAGGCGTTTGACGCGAAAATCTCACGGTTCGGGTAAAGCGCGAATGTGCGTCATTCCCTTCGCAATTGCATTGAATGGGGGCTTGGCCGCGCCTATAATACGCGCCGCTTTTGAGGCTCCCCCCTTCGGTGCAGACTCGGTTTGATGGCAGTCTGAAGAATGTATGAAGGGATGGTTGGTCGCAAACGCCCCAGAATAAAGCGGCGCGGGCGCCCATCTGCCGGCCGCATACCTTCCCGGCGCTGGACCCGGTGGTATGAATCAAGGGTCGGTGCGGTGGCCTATCGAATAGTTGTTTTGCAACTCGTGGCCGTGTTCGTCGCGGCATCCGTTATGAGCCTTGTCGGCGCCGGACAGGTCGAGGCGGCTTTGTTGGCGGGCGTGGTGTGCGTGGTGCCGACGGCGTTGTTCGCTCATCTCTCGGCGAACACTCGCCATGCGGCGCGATTGATTGGCCAGGGTGTCGGCAAGATGGTGCTGACGGTAGTGTTGATGGCGATCGCGTTTGCCGCCTTCAGGCCGCAGGCGTTTGGGTTCTTCGCCACTTTGGTAGTGGCGCAGGCCGCCTACGTCGTCGCGCCGCTGGTGTGGCGCGGGCAGAACTGAGCGGAACGAACCAGAACGTAAGAGTCCGGATAGAAGAAGACAATGGAGCAGGGTGGGTCGCGGCGATGGCCTTATTACGAAGCAGGTAATCGATCGGTGACCCCATCTCAGATAGGTTCAGGTTGTTAAGATTAGAGTATGGCAAGCGAAGCCCAAACCAGTGCTGAATACATCAGACACCACCTCACGAATCTGACCTACGGTCAGTTGCCCGACGGTTCGTGGGGGTTTGCGCACAGCGCCGAGGAAGCCGGTTCCATGGGCTTCTGGTCCATCAACGTCGACTCCATGGCCTGGTCGGTGGGCCTTGGTCTCGTTTTTCTGATTCTGTTCAGGGCGGCCGCTGCGAAGGCCACCGCTGGCGTTCCGGGCGGGCTGCAAAACGCGGTCGAAATGGTCATGGAATTCATCGATGACCTTGCTGAGAGCATCTTTATGCACAGCAATGATTTGATCGCACCGATGGCGCTCACGATCTTCGTGTGGGTGTTCTTCATGAACCTCATGGATCTGGTACCGGTGGACTGGATACCGCTCCTTGCTCAGGCAGTCGGTATTCATTTCATGAAGGTAGTGCCGAGCACCGATCCCAACATCACCATGGCTATGGCGCTCAGTGTTTTCGGCCTGATTCTGTACTACAGCGTGAAATGCAAGGGAGCGATCGGCTTTCTGAAGGAGCTTTCGTTTCATCCTTTTCCGCCCAAGGGAGTGTTCGCGCCTTTCGCGATCGTCATCAATTTCGCGCTCGAGTTCGTCACCCTGATTGCCAAACCACTCTCGCTGGGTCTGCGGTTGTTCGGCAACCTCTACGCGGGCGAGATGATCTTCGTGCTACTGGCGATCATGTTCGGCGGCGGCGCGGTGCTGTTCCTTGCCGGTAGTGCGATGCAGTGGGTCTGGGCGATGTTCCACCTGCTGATCGTCTTCCTGCAAGCATTGATCTTCGCGGTGCTGACAATCGTATACATGGCGCAGGCGCACGACACCGAAGAGCACTAATTTTGGGGTTGTCTGCCGGATATGGAGGCGGACGACCAACGAAGGCCGCATGGCAAGAGCCGGTGCGGCCATGCGGTAACAAAGCAGTAACTACAATTAGCTTGGAGTAAACATGGAACTAGCGGTTCTTCTTTATGTGGCGGGCGGCATCATGATGGGTCTGGGTGCCGTTGGCGCGGCCATCGGTGTGGGTGTGCTGGGAGGTAAATTCCTGGAAGGGGTTGCGCGCCAGCCGGAACTCCTGCCGATGCTCAGAACGCAGCTGTTCATCGTCCTCGGCCTTGTGGACGCAGTACCGATGATTGCGGTCGGTATCGGACTCTACGTCATATTCGCCCTCTAGCGCTGGAACGCATCAGTACTTTGACTAATCGGGAGACGACGCGATGAACCTGAATCTGACGCTCATCGGTCAAACCGCCACTTTCTTCATCTTCGTGTGGTTTTGCATGAAGTTCATCTGGCCGCTGCTGAAGACGGCCATGCATGAGCGTCAGGCTGCAATCGCGCAAGGCCTGGCATCGGCCGAAGAGGCGGACAAGAAGCTCGCTGAAGCCAGGAGTGGCGCGGAAGATGAGCTGATCAAGGCGAAGGAAGAGGCCGCACAGATCATCGAGCAAGCCAGGCACCGTGCCAACCAGATGGTGGAAGCCGCCAAGGACGAGGCCCGGGAAGAAGGCGAACGACTGAAAGAAGCTGCTCAGGCTGAAATCGATCAGGAAGTAAATCGCGCCAAGGAAGCGCTGCGCGCTCAGGTGGCGGCGCTGGCACTTTCCGGTGCCGAGAAAGTGCTGGAGAGTAGCATCGATGCTGGCCGGCACAGCGACATGCTGGACAAACTGGCGGCGGAGCTCTAGACGATGGCAGAAGCGGCGACCCTGGCAAGGCCCTATGCCAATGCGATTTTCCAGATAGCCAGTGACAATGATTACCTCGGTGGATGGTCACGCATGCTGGGCTTTCTCGGCGTGGTCGCAGCTGACGAGGGAATGGGTTTACTGCTGAGCTCGCCGGATGTTAGTGGCCCGGAGAAGGCGCACAAGCTGGCCGAGGTTTGCGGCGATGAGCTCAACGAGCGGGCAAGAAACCTGCTACAGGTACTTGCCGCGAATCAGCGCCTCGACCTGTTGCCGGAGATAGCATTGCAGTACGAGGCGCTGAAAGCGGCCTCGGAGCAGTCGCTGGACGTGGAAGTGTTGTCTGCCTACCCGCTATCGCAGTCCGAAACCGAAACGCTGAAGAACGCGCTGGTGGTGAAATTCGACAAAGAGGTCACCGTCACGAGCAGTGTCGATCAGAGCCTTTTGGGAGGCGCGGTTATCCGCGCTGGCGACATGGTCATCGATGGCTCGGTGCGCGGCAAGCTGGAAAAGCTGGCAGAAATGCTACAGCGGGCCTGAGCCGGCGCTGGCGGGCGCGAAGAGCGTCACAATTGGAAAGATAGACAAACACGAAGGAATCAGACAAAGGAAACCGACATGCAGCAACTGAATCCCTCAGAGATCAGCGACATCATCAAAGGCCGCATCGAGCGGCTGGATGTGCAGGCTGAAGCACAGAACGAGGGCACCATTGTTGGTGTATCGGACGGCATCATCCGAATACACGGCCTGGCTGACGCACAGTACGGAGAGATGATCGAATTCTCCGGCAGCATCTACGGCATGGCCATGAACCTGGAACGCGATTCGGTAGGCGTGATCGTTCTGGGTGACTACGAAGGTTTGTCCGAGGGGATGACGGCTCGTTGTACCGGGCGCATCCTGGAGGTGCCCGTTGGCCGCGAACTGCTCGGTCGGGTGGTTGACTCGCTTGGCAACCCCATCGACGGTAAGGGCCCGCTCAATGCCAGCTCTTCTGCACCAATCGAGAAAGTCGCACCCGGCGTCATCGCCCGGCAATCCGTGGAACAGCCCGTGCAGATCGGCTACAAGTGTATCGATTCCATGGTACCCATCGGGCGCGGCCAGCGAGAACTGATCATTGGCGACCGCCAGATCGGCAAGACGGCCATCGCCGTCGACGCCATGCTGAACCAGAAGAACTCCGGTATTAAGTGCGTGTACGTGGCCATCGGGCAGAAGATGTCCACCATTGCAAACGTGGTGCGCACGCTGGATGAACACGGTGCGCTCGACAACACCATCATCGTGGCGGCCAGCGCGTCCGACCCGGCGCCGATGCAGTTCATTGCTCCCTACTCCGGATGTTCGATGGGCGAGTATTTCCGCGATATAGGTGAAGATGCGTTGATTATCTATGACGATCTCACCAAGCAGGCCTGGGCATATCGCCAGATCTCACTGCTGCTCAAACGCCCACCTGGCCGCGAAGCCTATCCCGGTGACGTCTTCTACCTGCACTCCCGTTTGCTCGAGCGCGCCGCGCGCGTGAACGCCGGATACGTCGAGCAGTTGACCAATGGCGAGGTGCGTGGCCAGACGGGATCGCTGACTGCACTGCCGATCATCGAGACGCAGGCGGGTGATGTATCGGCATTCGTGCCGACCAACGTGATCTCCATCACCGATGGCCAGATATTTCTCGAGACGCAGAACTTTAATGCGGGTTTGCGTCCAGCTATGAGCCCGGGCATCTCCGTCTCCCGCGTAGGGGGTTCGGCACAGGTACCGTTCATGAAGAAGATATCTGGCGGCATCAAGAATGCGCTGGCGCAGTACCGTGAACTGGCGGCTTTCTCGCAATTTGCCTCCGACCTTGATGACGCCACGCGCCGGCAGCTTGAGCATGGTCAGCGTGTCACAGAGTTAATGAAGCAGAAGCAGTACGCGCCGATGAGCGTGGCCCAGATGGGTGTCGCGCTGTTCGCAGCCAACGAGGGTTATCTCAACGATGTGGAGGTGGAGAAAGTTCTCGATTTCGAAGCAGCTCTTCTCGATTACATGGCCGCTGAGCATGGAGAATTCATGAAGAACATCGATGAGACCGGCGCCTACGACGACGATATCGTGGATACGATGAAGAGCGCGATCGAGGCATTCAAAGCGACCCAGACCTACTAGGCGCAAGCGTCGCAGCAGTGGAGGCAATATGGCCGTCGGCAAGGAAATCAAGAACAAGATCGGCAGCTTCGAGAATATGCAGAAGATTACTTCTGCCATGCAAATGGTGGCGGCGAGCAAGATGCGCAGAACCCAGGATCGCATGCGTGAGGGTAAGCCCTACGCGGAGCGTATCCGCCAGGTGATCGGCCACCTTGCCAACTCCAGCCCGGAGTACCGTCACATCTACATGGAAACCCGCGACGTCGAGCGCGTGGGTTACATCGTCATATCGACCGACCGCGGGCTGTGTGGAGGGCTGAACATCAACCTGTTCCGCCCGCTGGTCAAAGAGATGGCCGAATGGCACGCAAAGGGTATCGAGGTGGACCTCGGGCTGCTTGGAAACAAGGCTGCCGATTTTTTCCGAAGCGTCGGTGGCAACATCGTCGCGGCGGTGCGCAACGTCGGGGAAAGCCCTTCGCTGTCTGACCTCATTGGCGGAATCAAGGTGATGTTCGACGCCTATGAGGAAGGCGCGGTCGACCGGCTGTTCATCTGCAGCAACGAATTCGTGAACACGATGACGCAGAAGCCGACGATCCGACAGTTGCTGCCGCTTTCCCCGGAAGAGGGTGAAGCATACCGGCACCGGTGGGATTACATCTACGAGCCCGATGCGCGCCAGCTCATTGAAGGGCTGGTGGTGCGCTACATCGAGTCGCAGGTGTATCAGGCGGTTGTCGAGAACAGTGCCTGTGAACAGGCAGCCAAGATGATGGCCATGAAGGCGGCCACGGAAAACGCGGAAACGCTGATCGACGAACTGACGCTGATTTACAACAACGCGCGTCAGGCGGCGATTACACAGGAAATTGCGGAGATTGTTGGCGGCGCGGCAGCCGTGTAGCGCGCCCCCGGTCAAGACCAAAGAGAATCAGGTAAAGAGGCAAAAACATGTCGAGCGGTCGAATAGTACAGATCATTGGCGCTGTCATTGACGTTGAGTTCAATCGAGAGGACGTGCCCAGCGTATACGATGCACTAACGGTCACCTCTTCCGGTACGACGCTGGAAGTACAGCAGCAACTTGGTGATGGGGTAGTGCGCACCATTGCCATGGGCATGTCAGATGGTTTGTCGCGCGGGCTGGAAGTGACCAACACGGGTCAGCCCATCTCCATTCCCGTGGGTGAGGAGACGCTCGGACGTATTCTCGATGTGCTGGGTAATCCCATCGATGAGAAGGGCCCGGTCAATGCTCAAAAACAGATGCCGATTCACCGCAAAGCACCGACTTACGAGGACCAGAGAGGCGGAAACGAGCTGCTGGAGACAGGCATCAAGGTGATCGACCTGATCTGTCCGTTTGCCAAGGGCGGCAAAGTGGGTCTGTTCGGTGGCGCGGGCGTGGGCAAGACGGTCACCATGCTGGAGCTCATCCGTAACATCGCCATCGAGCATTCGGGCCTGTCCGTGTTTGCCGGTGTGGGAGAGCGTACCCGCGAAGGCAACGACTTCTACTACGAGATGGAAGAAGCGGAGGTTCTGGATAAGATTTCGCTTGTCTTCGGACAGATGAACGAGCCGCCGGGCAATCGTTTGCGCGTGGCACTGACGGGTTTGACCCTCGCGGAAGAGTTCCGCGATGAAGGCCGCGACGTGCTGCTGTTTGTGGACAATATCTACCGTTACACGCTAGCCGGCACGGAGGTCTCCGCACTGCTCGGGCGTATGCCGTCCGCTGTTGGGTACCAACCCAATCTCGCGGCAGAAATGGGTACGCTGCAGGAGCGCATCACCACCACCAAGACCGGTTCGATAACCTCGGTTCAGGCAGTGTACGTACCGGCGGACGACCTTACTGACCCCTCGCCCGCGACTACCTTCGCACACCTCGACTCGACGGTGACGCTATCGCGCGCCATCACCGACCTTGGAATCTACCCTGCGGTGGACCCGCTGGATTCCTCGTCCCGCCAGCTCGACCCGCTGGTGGTGGGTCAGGATCATTACGATACGGCGCAAGGGGTGCAGCAGACGCTGCAACGTTACCAGGAGCTGCGTGACATCATTGCGATTTTGGGTATGGATGAACTATCCGAGGAAGACAAACAGCTCGTGTATCGTGCTCGCAAGGTACAAAAATTCTTCTCGCAGCCGATGTTCGTGGCCGAGCAGTTTACCGGCCAGCCGGGGGCGTTCGTGTCTCGCGACGACAGCGTGCGCAGCTTCAAGGGTATTCTCGACGGCGAGTACGACCACCTGCCGGAAGACGCGTTCTACATGGTAGGTGGCATCGAGGATGCCATCGAGAAAGCGAAGACCATCGAAGGCTGATAGCAGAGAGGTTTGTAGCAACAACAGGGCTTAGACATGGCGACCATACATTGCGACATCGTGAGTGCCGAAACGGAGATCTTCTCCGGCCAAGTGACCATGGTCAGTGCCACGGGCACCGTCGGTGAGCTGGGTATCCTGCCTGGCCACGCACCGCTTCTGACCGGCTTACGCCCGGGCCCCGTACAGCTGCGCCTGGAAAGCGGCGAGGAAGAGGTATTCTTCGCCTCTGGCGGCTTCCTGGAAGTGCAGCCAGGCATGGTGACGATTCTCGCGGATACTGCCGCGCGTGCAGAGGACCTCGATGAAGCGGCTGCCGTGGAAGCCCGTGAGGCAGCGGAAAGGGCTCTGTCGGAGCAAGCGGCCGACTTTGACTTTTCGGTAGCCGCCGCGCAATTGGCGGAAGCGATGGCGCAACAGCGAACGCTCGACGAACTGCGCAAGCGTCGTCGCTGAGTCGTCCGATACGTACAGAAAACTGCGCGTATTCGCATTTCGGGATGCCAAACGCGGGTGGAGACCAACTGAGTCACGCCAAAGGAGGGGCTTACCCTCTATAATCCCGGGATTTGTGGCAGGGAGACTCCGCCCAACGATGCCTGGTTCTGATACGCTGCATGTCGTCATTCTGGCCGCGGGCCAGGGTAGGCGCATGCGATCCTCGAAGCCCAAAGTGCTGCACACCCTGGCAGGCCGGCCCCTGTTGGAACACGTCATCTCCCGTGCCCTCGGATTGGGTGCCGCAGGTCAGCATGTGGTGGTTGGTTACCAGGCCGACGAAGTGCGCTCAGCGATGGCGGCGCATGACGATGCCGGCCGAATCCGCTGGGTTGTGCAGGCAGATCAGAAAGGCACGGGACACGCGGTGGCTCTGGCGCTTTCCGGTATCGGCGAGGGCGCCACAGTGCTGGTGCTCTACGGCGATGTGCCACTGGTGGCGCTTGAAACCCTCGAAGCCTGTGTAGAGCATGCCCGCGAGGGATCGCTCGGGCTCGTGACGGCCGAATTCGAAAACCCCGCCGGTCTTGGCCGCATCGTTCGCTCGGACGGGCAGATAGTGCGCATCGTGGAAGATCGTGATGCCAGCCCCTCGGAACAGGCCATCACCGAGATCAATTCGGGAATCCTTGCATGTGAGGCCGGGGCCATGAAACGCCTGCTTGACGGGGTTGGAACTGACAACGCTCAGGGTGAGATCTATCTCACCGACATCATCGAGCTGGCGAGGAGGGCCAACATCCCGGTGCGGGGTGTTCTGGCAGATGCCTGGGCGGTGACCGGGGTCAACGATCGTATACAACTCGCTGCGCTCGAACGCCGCTTTCAGCGCATGCAGGCGGAGCGGCTCATGGCGGCTGGTGTGACACTAGCGGACCCGGAACGCCTCGATATCCGTGGCGAGGTCCGCGCCGGCAAGGACTGTTTCATTGACGTCAATGTGGTGCTCGGTGGAGAAGTAGTGCTGGGCGACGGGGTACACATCGGCCCCGGTTCGGTGATCCGCGACAGCGCACTTGGAGATGCTGTACGGGTAGAACCGCATACGGTGGTGGAGGGCGCGATGGTTGCGGCGCGTTGTCAGCTGGGACCCTTTGCCCGGATTCGCCCCGGGACCGAACTTGGCGAAGAAGTGAAAGTCGGCAACTTCGTCGAGACCAAGAAAGCGAAGCTCGGCAGGGGAACGAAAGCCAGCCATCTGACCTATCTTGGCGATGCGACGCTTGGCGAGGATTGTAACGTGGGAGCCGGTACCGTGACCTGTAACTACGACGGTGCGGACAAGCACGAAACCCATATTGGAAACGAGGTGTTCGTGGGTACCAACACTACGTTCGTGGCGCCAGTCGAAGTGGGAGACGGGGCGTTCATCGCTGCGGGTTCCACCATTACCAAGAAAGTAGAAGATGCGGACCTCGCGGTAGGGCGCGGCAAGCAACGCAACATCAAGAACTGGGTCGCACCCGCAGAGCGGTCGCGCGACACCGGGGAAGACTCATAGCAGGAACTCAAACATGTGCGGTATCGTCGGGGCGGCAGCCGATCGAAACGTCCCCCCCATTCTCATAGAGGGCCTGCAGCGGCTTGAGTACCGCGGGTATGATTCCGCGGGAATCGCCGTCCTACCGAACGATCGGTCGGGGACTGTCTCGGCCATTGAGCTTCGAAGAAAAGCCGGGAAAGTCAATGAGTTAGTGATGGATCTCGCGGACAGACCCGTGCACGGGACTACCGGTATCGCGCACACACGCTGGGCCACCCACGGCCCGCCTTGTGAGGAGAACGCACACCCGCATGTCTCTGGCGGGCGTGTGGCCCTGGTGCATAACGGTATCATCGAAAACTACGAAGACCTGCGCGAGGAACTGACCGAGCAGGGATACGGCTTTGCCTCCGATACCGATTCGGAAGTCATCGTGCACCTCATCGACCGCGGCTATGTCGATGGCAGAACGCTGCTCGATGCGGTACGCGAAGCGGTCAAACGTCTCGAGGGGGCATACGCTATTGGTGTGATCGCACACGATCAGCCTGGCCGTATCGTGGCGGCGCGTGCGGGAAGCCCGCTGGTGGTGGGCAAGGGGATTGGTGAGAACTTCATCGCCTCCGACGTGCTGGCACTCAAAGCGGTCACCGACCGGTTCATCTTCTTAGAGGAAGGTGATTTGGTGGAAATCACGGCGGACGATATCTCGATCTGGAACCTGGCCGATGAATCCGTCATCCGCTCGACTGTGAAGGTGGAGATGGCGGCGGAGGAAGTTGGCAAGGGTAACTACCGCCACCACATGCAGAAGGAAATCTTCGAACAGGCCGCGGTGCTTAAAAATGCCCTCGACGGACGGGTCGGACGGCATCGGGTGCTGGAGCAGGCATTTGGACTGACCGCGGCCGAGGTGTTCGACGCAACGGAAGGGGTGACCATCGTTGCGTGTGGAACCAGCTTTTACGCTGCCAGTGTGGCGCGCTATTGGATCGAGGACCTGGTTGGAATTCCGTGCCAGGTAGAAATAGCCAGCGAATTCCGATACCGCAAGGTGGCGGTTGCCCCCGGACATCTGTTTGTCACTATCACCCAGTCTGGCGAGACAGCAGATACGCTTGCAGCGCTACGTGTAGCGAAAGTAAGCGGTTACTTCGCGACGCTGACGATCTGCAATGTGGCGACCTCTTCAACAGTGCGCGAATCCGATCTCGCGGTCATGCTGCAGGCGGGCCCCGAGGTCGGGGTGGCATCCACGAAGGCGTTCACCTCGCAACTGCTCAATCTGTTCTTGCTCACGTTGTTGCTTGGCCGACGACATGGGCTGACCGAGCAGCGCGAGGCAGAGCTCGTCACCGCGATGCACACGCTGGATTCGGTACTCGAACGGATTCTGAGGCTCGATGAGCAGATCTGTGCACTCGCCGAGCGCTTCGTCGACCGTCATCATGCGCTGTTCCTCGGCCGAGGGCTCATGTACCCGGTGGCCATGGAAGGCGCACTGAAATTAAAGGAGATCTCCTATATCCACGCGGAAGGATACCCGGCGGGGGAGTTGAAGCACGGACCGCTGGCGCTCGTCGACGACGATATGCCGGTGGTCGCGGTGGCGCCCAATGACGAACTGCTGGAAAAACTGCAATCGAATCTTCAGGAAGTACGCGCTCGCGGGGGTGAGCTGATCGTATTCGCCGATGCGGATTCGGGCTTCCGGGAAAGCGAGGGTGTTACCGTGATAGCGTTGCCGCGAGTGGCGCCCGTACTGGCACCCATAGTATACGCCGTGCCCTTGCAGCTGCTGGCCTATCACGTTGCCGTGCTGAAGGGAACGGACGTAGATCAGCCGCGAAACCTGGCTAAGTCGGTTACGGTGGAATAATTTCGAACGGATGGTTTTTTAAGCCATCCGTCTACCTTCGATTTACGGTCCTGGTTGGACCTGTCTTACTGAGCTTTCGACCTCGTTCTGAGTATCAACAGTTCCTGATTGAAACGATCAAACGGCTCAGGGATGAGGGTTGGAACGATCCACAGATTGCCAAGTGGCTGAATGAACGTGGCTATCTGACTCCTCGAGGGAAGGAATTTCAGGGAAAGCATGTGTGGTCGATTATTCGGAAATTTGAATCGTCAAAAAGCCTCATCTAATGACGCTGCATCCTGCAGACGTTCAAAGCTAGTGTAGCGAGGACCCTGAGGTGCTTTTACGGTGCCTTTCGGAACGAGGCTGATAGGCTCAACTTCATTCGCTGGTTCTGACCTTTCCCCTGCATCTTG
>DCWG01000068.1:0-11500 GCA_002327525.1 Gammaproteobacteria bacterium UBA2168
CGGCTCGCGGATCGATATCCGGCACCGTCTCGGCCACCGCCCGCTGTATCAGTACGATGTCCGGACGCGTGAGTCCAATACAATCGAGGGTCACAAGAGCGAGCACGGAGTCGCCATCGCCGATCACCACTGCGTGGGCATAGAGGTCGTCATACACACCCTCAGAGGGCCGGTCACGCCCATAGCCCGCCAGCATCGTTCCCTGAGGCGGCGTGATGACCACACTCGCCGCACCCACACTGAATGTTTCAGCACCCAGCGCCGAAACACACAACATCGCTAGGAGAACCGCCGCAACGAGGCGAGTCTTGCGCATCAAATCAGACCAAGACGGGCCAGCATGTGCTGAAACCGCTCCTCTTCAGTCAACTCCCGATAGTGGTGCTCCACCCTCAGCGTCACGAGCAGGTCATCGTGCTGCTCGAAACAACGCTCCAGCCATTCGTAGCACTCCTCCTTGCGGCCGAACCCCAGTGTGAGCAATGCAAACGTGCTGGCGGCCACGTAACCGCTGGACGCAAGGTCGTGCACTTGCACTTCGATCGCGCGGGCTTTGTTCTCCTCTCTGCGCGAACATACTCATACGCAAGCGATACGCCGACCAGCGCCAGTCCCATCCGGGGCATCGAACGTTCGAAGTGGTCGATCGCCTCATGCGTATGTCCCAGCGCAGACTCCACCAGAGCGAACTGAAAACGTACGAACGCGAAATCCGCAAAGGTGTCGAGCGCAGAGCGAAACACGGAGGCAGCCGCCTCCCACTCGCCCGAAAAACGGGCGGAAAGGCCCTGCGCTACAGTGAACAGCGGTGAGAGCGGATCCAGACATTCCAGCACGTCGAATGGGCGCTTGGCCAGATGCACGCGCTGTCCATCCTGATACGGGTAGCGCTGTTCACGATCCAGAACGAACGGGCCGAATTGCCATGTGATCTATTTTTCCACTTTTGTTCAGGTTTTCGTCAGGTCTTTTCCGGCCCAGAAACCAGACTGAATGTAGCACAACCGAAAGGCGCTACCAATGGATGACCAGGGCCCCTACAGCGGCGAATATCAGGTTCGGGATACGCTCATCTCATTGTCACTGCTGGCACGCGGTCACGGCTACACGGGTGCATTGCCATCTCGATGGCCGCCACGGCGGTTTCATGTCGCAATACGACTCTCACCTCCACACGCCGTCGAACGCTCCGTACGCGTTCACAAAAAACGTCGCAGCGCAGGCAACGGTTCTCACTGCCTTATCCGAATATGCGCTCACAAGCGCTGATCCCGGCGCCCGCTATCACGCCGACCAGTTCTTCGACAGATTACGCCAGCACTGCAATGATGAAACCGGTTACCTCGAACTAACGCGACTGATTGCCCGAGCAGTATCACAGCTCGGAGGCCAACCTCAGCGTTACCGGGAAATCATTGAAGCCGTGTTCTGCAATGCGGTCGCCAGCGGTATGGACCACGACCGCGGCGGATTTTTCCATTCGGACATCATCTCCGGTGGCGTGTCCGATCCCGAAAAAGTGTGGCGGGTACAGGCCGAGGCACTACTGTGCTCGCTGTATCTCTACCGCTGCTTCGGTAAAGGCCAGTATGCGTTTTGCTTCAATCGCACGCTTGACTGGATCTACCGCTATCAGGCTGACTGGACCCATGGCGAATGGTTCGAGTATGTCGACCTCGATGCAGTACCCCATGGCGTTAAGGCCAGTGTGCATAAAGCCACCTTTCAAACGCGCCGTGCCGTACTGGACTGCCTCGAGCTCCTCGACGAGCTTCTCGACGACGTAGAATCTTCGTAATCAAGCATCAGGAGGATGTATGGGTGACCAGTTGATTCCCGAGGCGGGCAACGGCCTGATGGGACGCCGCGCTTTCATGACCGCCACCGCGAGCACCGCAGCCACACTGTTGAGCGCGAGTGCGGCCGGTGCGCAGCGAACACCATGGATGCGCGCGCCCGGCGCACCCATGAGCGAGAGTGGCGTGCCGTCGCGCCACGAGGCCGGCCTGCAGCGCGTATTGTTCGCTTCCGCACCCGGAACCACCGGTGCTGGTACCTCGGCAACGCCACACGAGCACCTTGACGGCATCATCACGCCGTCCCGTCTGCACTTCGAGCGTCATCACGCGGGCATCCCGGACATCGATCCCGACCGGCATCGCCTGATGCTGCATGGTCTCGTGCAACGTCCTCTGAGTTTCAGCGTGGATGCGCTGCACCGCTATCCCATCGTGTCGCGAATTCAGTTTCTCGAATGTTCCGGTAACAGCGCAATGATGACGGCTCCTGAACCACCACGACTCGAGTGCGGGCAACTACATGGATTACTCTCAAGCAGCGAATGGGGCGGCGTACCACTGTCCATCCTCCTCGACGAAGCGGGTCTCATGCCCCAGGGGCGCTGGGTGGTAGCCGACGGCGCCGACGCAGCGGTACTGGCACGCAGTATTCCGCTGGAGAAAATGATGGACGATGCCATCGTCGCGCTCTATCAGAACGGCGAGCCCCTGAGGCCCGCCAACGGTTACCCACTGCGTCTGTTCCTGCCCGGCTGGGAAGGTAACGCCAGTGTAAAGTGGCTACGTTCACTGCGCGTCACGGATCAACCCGCGATGACCAAGGACGAGACGTCCAAATACTCCGATCTGCGCGCAGACGGCAGCGCAGAAATGTTCACTTTCGAGATGGGAGTGAAATCGGTCATCACCACTCCATCACCCGGGCTGATTCTGGATCAACCAGGGCTGTATCAGATCTCGGGCCTGGCCTGGTCGGGAGCCGGTCGTGTGCAAAGTGTAGCGGTGTCGGCCGATGGCGGCCGCACGTGGGCTGACGCGCAACTCGATGCACATGTACTGTCAAGATCCGTCACGCGCTTCCGGACCGCCTGGCAGTGGAATGGATCTCCGGCAACGCTGCTGAGCCGGGCCACGGACGAATCAGGTTCCGTGCAGCCCAGCCGTGAGGTGGTCATGCGTGACCGGCCGCCGGGTTCCTACTATCACTACAACGCCATCCAGGCATGGCAGGTCTCTGATTCGGGCGAGGTGAGCAATGTCTATGTATAGATTCGCCCTCGCATCATTGTTCGTGATCATGGGCCACGCGCATGCGGCGCAAGGCCCCGGCCTCGGTGACTCTCTCGACCCAGGCTCGCTTCAGAAGCACGATTTCACCATCCTGCCCGATGGTGCCGGATTACCACCAGGTTCCGGGAGCGTGGAGGAAGGCGCGAAATTGTACACACAGCACTGCCAGGCCTGTCACGGCGAAGACGGACAATCGGGTAGCAACGATGCCCTTGCAGGCGGCCTCGGCAGCCTCACGAGTGCTAAGCCCGTGAAGACCGTGGGTAGTTTCTGGCCCTACGCAACCACGGTGTTCGACTACATACGCCGGGCCATGCCGTATGCCGCACCAGGCAGCCTCAGTGCGGATCAAACGTACGCCGTTACTGCCTGGCTGCTCTACATCAACGACATCATCGATGAGGACACCCGCCTCAGCGCGCGTACCCTGCCCAACATCGAGATGCCAAACCGCAGGGGGTTCGTCTGGTCCGAGGAGGTACGCTGAATACGCTCAGTCCGACAACATCGATGGCGGCTCGTCGCGATGAAAACCTTCGAAGCGCCTGATATTGCGGGGCGGACCGGGCTTGTACACAAAACTGCCAGCGCCGTTGTGAATACCACCGTCCACGCGAATATCCACCCCGGTGACATACGCCGACAACTCTGACAGCAAAAACACCACCATCGCGGAGATTTCTGCAGCGGTCCCGTGACGGCCCAGGGGCACCCGCTTGTCGATATTGCGTATCGCCTCCCAATCACTGCGCGGGTAACGCTCTAACCCGGTAGTCGCGATGAAACCCGGAATCACGCAATTCACGCGCACACCATCGCGGCCCCATTCCGATGCTGCTGTGGCGGTGAAATTGGAAAGACCGGCACGGGCGGCACCGTTGTGGCCCATCCCCGCCATACCGCCTTCCCAGTCGGCGCCGATGTTCACGATGCTGCCGCCATGGTCCGTCATGCACTGCTTATAGACTTCCCGCGCTGTGAGAAAATAGCTCGTGAGGTTATTACCGAGTACGGCATTCCAGCCATTGAGGCTCAGGTCCTCGAGTGCTGCCGGAAACTGGCCGCCGGCCGTGTTCACCAGCCCGTGCACGAGGCCGTGTGCATCCAACACCCTGGCGACTAGGCTCTGCACCTGGCTTTCATCGCGTAATTCCACTGTGTAGCAACCGAGTACCACACCGCCATCTTGCTCGATCTCCACGCGCGTGCGATCGAGTTTCTCCAGCGTGCGCCCGGCGAGCACCACCTTGCCACCGAGTGCCGCCACCTCGTGAGCGATGCAACGGCCAAGTCCACCCCCGCCTCCGGGGATGAAAACCGTCGAACCGCTGAATAAACCATCACGAAACCCAGATTGATATGGCACGCCACCTCCGAAGTCATCTGCGCCCTGTCCATCCTCGGATTCGACTCACACCAGCGTTACTCCACGACAGGTGAGTCTGATCTTACGGACTGCTAGCATAGCGGACATTAAAGGCGGCGAAAAAACAGGCGCGACGACATGACGGAAAAGAGACCGGACACCGTCCGCCTGCAGCGCATCAGCAAGGCGTCCTGGGAATCTGCAGCGCTCATGAGCGCCGTTGAACTCGACCTCTTCACGGCCATCTCGCAAGGACACGACGACATCGTCTCGGCGGCGCGGACACTTGATATCGAACCAGTGAATGCAGAGCGCCTGCTGGTGGTGCTCACCGCCATGGAACTGGTGTCACGGGAGGGAGAGCGTTTCACCAACGCCGATGACGTCGAACGCTTCCTGGTCAGGGGCAAACCAACGTACGCGGGCCCGTGGATGCTGTTCGGCAAACCCCGCTGGGATTCCTGGGGGCGCCTCACCGAGCACCTCAAGGTAAAGCAGCCGGATCAGCGCTTGCTCGGAATGTATGACGACACCTTCACCGTGGAGCGCGCACGCGAATACCACGAGGCCACCTATTCCATCGGCATGGGTGCTGCACGGCGTTTTCACCGGCAGGTGAGTTTGAACGGGCGACGAAAGATCATGGACCTGGGCGGCGGATCGGGCTGCTACTGCATCGTCGCGGCGCAAACCAACGACAACATACGCGCCGAGGTACTGGACCTACCGCCAGTCGTGGTGGTGACACGCGACTACATCGACCAGAACGGCGTTGAAGACCGTGTGATCGCAAGCCCCTGCGACTTCACCCGCGATGCGCTGCCCACCGATGCGGACGTGGCCATAATGGCCTCCAACCTGCCGCAATACAGCCGTAATATCATCGCCGGCGTCGTACAGCGGGTGTTCGACGCACTGCTGCCAGGTGGCGAGTTTCATCTCATCGGCGAAATGATCAACCCGGAAGGGACCGGGCCGCTCGCACCGGCACTGTGGGGTCTCTCGGAGGCCGTCAGCCGCTCGACGGGTCTCGCCCACTCAGAGTCCGACTGCACCGGCTACTTCGAGGCCGCCGGTTTCACAGACATCAGCATCACAGAATTCATACCAGAAACCCTTACACGCGTTAGCGGAATCAAACCATGAACCAACCCATCAAGTACGTAGACGAACTGAACGAGTATTACGGTTCTCTCGGCCACCCCCCTTATCAGTGGACGATAAACGACTCGGCACCTTTGTATCGCCTGGACAGACCCCTGAACGAGTGCACTGTCAGTCTCCTCACCTCCGGGGGTGTATCTCGCACATGTGAATTGCCGTTCGATCCCGATGCCCGCAATGACCATCGCCTGGACGAAGTCGCCAATGGCACACCCGAAGACGATTTTCAGATCCACGACAGCTACTACGATCACACGGACGCCGACCGCGACATCAATTGCATCTTTCCGCTGCAACGCCTGCGCGAACTAGCGGAAGACGGTGAAATCGGCGCCCTGGCGAATCGACTCTGGAGTGGATTCATGGGTCGCATCTACAACCGCTCGAAGGTGCTCGAGGAATCCGGCCCCGCGTTCGCCGAAGAGCTGGAGAGAGATGGTGTCGACATACTGATCGCAGCACCCAGCTGACCGCTGGATCACCAGACCGTGGGTCTGGTCTGCAGATTACTTGAGGAACGCGGCATCGCCACCACGTACGTGGCAACCGGGCGTGATCTGGCATCGCTGGTCAACCCGCCACGATGCCTGTTCGTCAATCACCCGATGGGCAACAACTTCGGAGCGCCGGGAGATCGCAGCATGCAGATGGAAATTCTACGCACCGCACTGTCGCTCATCTACACGGTCGGAGAAGGCGGCACCATGGTGGAGTACCCGACCAACTGGGAAACGCCGTTCCGGTTTCTACCGGCAGGACGGCGCGCCGGCTAGCTTGTTCCCGTCCCAATAGTCGCCAATCTGCATGTGGAACCGGAGGCAGGGTTGTTACGGCACCGAATCAGGTAGGCTATCGGTTTTGCCGGAGCGCCCATGCACATTCTGCTAACCAATGACGACAGCCACGATTCGCCGCTGTTTCTGTTCACCATTCGTATCCTGAAAGAACTCGGCGAGGTCACCGTCGTCGTACCCGCGCAGGAGCAGAGCTGGAAGGGAAAGTCGATGACCCGCTTCGGAGCGTTGTACGTCGACCGTATCGACCTGCACGGTACTCCGGCCTGGTCGGTATCCGGGACTCCCGCCGACTGTGTGAATCTAGCGATCTACAATCTGATGGACGTGCGGCCGGACATCGTGGTCTCCGGCATCAACATCGGCACCAACACCGGACTCGCCTTCTTCATGGCATCGGGCACGCTCGGCGCCTGCTTCGAGGCCAACATCGCGCGTATCCCCGCCATCGCCCTGTCACAGTGGATGACGTACCAGGACCATGAGCAGTGGAATTCAGAGCGTTCGTTCAACCCGGAGTCGCTCGCCAGGATGGAACAGAACGTGCGCACTCTGATGCCCTCGATATGGAAATACGTAGAGCGGCTCGACACTCCCACCACGTGGAGCTTCAATCTGCCGGATCATCTGAATGACACCGACATCGTCAGGGCGCGCCTCGGCCATACCTTTTACGGTCAGTGTTTTACACAACGCGGGGATCAGTACCACCACAGTCTACAGCGCTTCGATATCGACCAGGCACCGGACTCCGATCAAGCCGTCGTGTTCACGGGGCGCGCGAGCGCAACGCACATCGACATCACGCAGATAGGACAACACTGAACGCGTGCTTCGTTCCTCCTCTGACGGGCACGCGAATCGTGTGCCCATTCTCTTCTCAGTCGGTGGGCAATTCGCATTCCACCACCGAGGCGAAGAAACTCGCCCCATAGGCCAGCGCATCGTCGTTGAAGTCATAACTCGGGTTGTGCACCGGTCGCGACGTATTGCCGTTCCCAAGCAGAAGATAACAGCCTGGAACCTCTTCCAGCATGAAGGAAAAATCCTCGGAGCCGGTACCCGCCGGCAGATCGCGGTGCACGTTTGCCTCGCCTACCAATTCATCGCACACGTCCGCCGCCACCGATGCCGCCTCAGCGTCATTCACCACCGGATGGAACACGGTTCTGAAGTCCACACTCGCCACCCCTCCGTGCGCTCGCGCAATGCCCTGGGCGAGTTCCATGAGGCGGCGCTCTATGAGTTCCATCACTTTGATCGACAAGGTGCGCACGGTGCCGGAAAGCCTCGCGGAGGCTGGAATGACATTGTAGGCATCCCCTGAGCGTACCTGCGTCACGGATA
Organism: Gammaproteobacteria bacterium UBA2168; assembly: GCA_002327525.1. Classification (GTDB taxonomy): domain Bacteria; phylum Pseudomonadota; class Gammaproteobacteria; order Pseudomonadales; family Azotimanducaceae; genus JASLQO01. The sequence continues at coordinate 7,761 of DCWG01000068.1, forward strand.
CCACGGCCGTATCTGTTGGACGAACATTGCGCGACACAACCGTCTGCAGCGACAGCGCGAGTTCGGCCGCGATCATCACCGGATCTACCGACTCGTGCGGGAACGCTCCGTGCGCGCCAGTGCCCGCGATTTCGATATCGAAGAAGGCACCGGCCGCGGTCACCGTACCGGCGGTGGCTCCGAACTGGCCTACCGGCATACCCGGCGCATTGTGCATACCAAATAGGCGGTCACAGGGAAAGTCGTGAAACAGCCCGTCGTCTATCATCGCGCGCGCACCGCCGATACCCTCCTCTGCCGGCTGAAAGATGAAGTTGACCTGACCGCGGAAGTTACGCGTGCGCGACAGGTAGCGTGCAGCACCCAGCAGCATCGCCATGTGCCCATCGTGACCGCATGCATGCATACATCCCTCATTGGCAGAGCGGTGCGCGAAATCGTTCTGCTCGACGATCGGCAAGGCGTCCATATCCGCGCGAAGACCGATGGAGGCGGTTTCGTTACCCACACGCAACACGCCCACCACGCCGGTCTTGCCCATGCCTCGGTGCACGGTCACGCCAAATTGCTCTAGCTTGGAGGCCACGAAATCCGCGGTGCGCGCTTCTTCGAATCCGAACTCCGGATGTGCGTGAATGTCGCGGCGCCAGGCCGCCAACTCTTCCTGTACCGCAACGATCTCTTCTACCAGCGCCATTGTCCCCTCTTCGAACTTCCTGTTTGACCCTGAAGCACCACGACAACCGGACGATACTGACGATATGGGTGCGACCTTCACAATATCTTATGAGAGGCTCAGGCCGGCCGAAAGTACGTGTCCGTCTTCGATCCCTCCGGGACCCGCATAAAGTATGAGGAAAGCCATGTCATATAGCCACGTCACCATCAAACGCGGCGGCGGCCGAGATTCCGGCAGCAGTTCGTAGCGGTTTGTCAGCGCTCCTCGTTCGACAGAAAACGTATCACGCGATCAAGCCAAGCGTCGCATTGGCGATGGGGTGCATGACCGGTATCAGCCAACCACACTTGTGCCACGGGGGCGCGACTGAGCACGGCGATAGTGCGCATGTGGGTGTCGCTGCCGTAGGGATCCTCGCCCCCCTGAATAACCATCACGGGCACCTCGAGACATTCGAGCGCTGCACGAATATCACAGCCGCTAAAGCCAGGATGAAGCCACATGCCGCTCCAGCCGGCAAAAAGTGCGTCCGCACCCGCACCGTGATACCGGCTCAGTTCATCGCGCAACCGTCCGTCCTGCGAGAATCGTGTGCGCAGATCACGAATACCCTGCAGGGTGCGCTCCTCCACAACCGTGTGGGGTGCCTCGGCCACCACACGCAGGGCACGTCCCGGATTGGACGCCGCAAACTCCAGCGAGATGGTCGCGCCATCGCTGTGGCCGTAAAACAACGCCGCGTCGATCCCCTCGCTGTCCAACACCCTCGGCAGCCAATCGAGTGCTTCGGTTGTCAGAAAATCGGTTGCCCAGGGTTCGTTGCGCGGAACCGAACGACCGTATCCGCGCCGATCGTACAGAAACACGGCGCGTCCGCTCGCCTCGTGCAACGTCTGTGGGAAACCGCTGCCAAGCCACTGTGAGACACTCCCCAGCCCCTCGTGCATCATTACGATAGGCACACGGTCTGCGTCGCGCTTGCCGATCCATGCGCGATACAACTGCTGGTTATCGATGCTCGACATGTGCTCCTACCTGGGCTCCACAGGTGCAGGATGCAATACTCACGATCTCTGAGACAACAGGTCCAGCCCAGCTGCCAGAGCGGCCTCTATTAGCCACTCGTATCGACAGAGGGTTCGAGTACGACGACTCTCAGAGCCCCACTAGTCGAGGGTAGCAGCACCTGTTTCGAGGGGCGATCCCCCGCTGGCCGAGGGCCAGCCCAGGGGCTATGGTGACATTTCACGTTTCTCGGGGTCCGTCATGCTGCCTCTGTCCGATCTGTCCGTGCAAAGTCCTCATCTGCGCAACAGCGTGAGTCTGGACGGACCCTGGCACATCATCATCGATCCATACGAGACCGGCGCCCGAAACATGTTCGGCGAGCCCAACCCGTTCGGCTATCACCTCAATCGCTCTCCTGCCACTCACTGGTCGGCCGAGTACGACTTCGCCAACTCACCCACGCTGGACGTACCTGGTGACTGGAACACCCAGCGCGATGATCTGCTGTGGTACGAGGGCACTCTCTGGTACCAGCGTGATGTGCCTGTTCTGCCTGAAGGCGAGCGTCATTTCCTGCGCTTCGGAGGCTCGAACTACGAAACCGAGGTATGGCTCAATGGTCAGCACCTGGGAGTACATCGCGGAGGGTTCACGCCGTTCGATTTCGAGATCACGGACCATATCGATCAACGCAACTATCTCGTCGTACGAGTCGAAAACCAACGCCGTCGTGAGCGCCTGCCTACCCTCGATAGCGACTGGTGGAACTACGGTGGCCTGACCCGTGAAGTGCTTCTGGTCGCAACACCGGCGAGTTTCGTTCGCGACTGGTTTCTGCATCTGGACACGAACGGTGAGCGCATCGTCGGCGAGATCCGGCTGGACGGCCCCGTGCAGGATGTGGAGCTGAGCATCGGCGCGGTGAAGGTCACCTTCACCCCGGATGATGACGGCCGCTGTGTCGTGGACGTTCCATTCGCCGGCGCGCTGTGGTCGCCGGACAACCCCGTCCTGCACGACGTGCAGCTCGTATGTGGCGAGGACATCCTCCGCGACCGTATCGGATTCCGCAGTCTCGCGCAGACCGGTGATCAGATCCGGCTGAACGACGCGCCCATACATCTGTGTGGAATCAGCTTGCACGAGGAAGCGCTCACTGAGCCCAGGCGCGCGCACTCAGAAGCAGACGCGCGAGCACTGCTCCAGACGGTGAAGGACCTCGGCTGCAACTTTGCGCGCCTCGCCCACTATCCACACAGCGACCACATGGCGCGCGTGGCGGATGAGCTGGGGATTCTGCTCTGGGAGGAGATCCCCGTGTACTGGGCCGTGGACTGGGAAAACCCAGGTACCTACGCGGATGCAGAAAACCAGCTGCAAGAACTCATCCTGCGCGACCGCAACCGGGCCAGCGTCGCGCTCTGGTCAGTGGCCAATGAAACGCCCGTGGGCGACGCACGCACCGCATTCCTAACGCGCCTGATCAACCATGGACGCGCTCTGGATCCGACGCGGATGTTCACAGCCGCCCTGTTCATGCGTCCTTCCAAGGAAACATCGGATCAGGGAACGATTCGCGTTCAGACCATGGACGATCCGCTCGCCGAGGTACTCGATGTGATGGGCTGCAATCAATACCTCGGCTGGTACTACACGAAAATCGAGGATATGCAGGATGCACGCTGGGACTCCGAGGTGGAGAAACCGCTGATCATGAGTGAGTTCGGCGCGGATGCACCTCTCGGACGCCGGGGCGCGGATACCGAGCGTTGGACGGAGGACTATCAGATGGCCGTTTACCGCGCGCAGTTCGCCATGCAGGACCGCATTCCTTTCCTGCGCGGCACGTCCCCCTGGATTCTCAAGGATTTCCGTACACCGAAGAGACCACTACCGGGCATTCAGGACTACTTCAATCGCAAGGGGCTCGTCTCCGAGCGCGGCGAGCGTAAGGCCGTATGGGGTGTCGTAGCGGCACACTACGCCAACAAGCAGGGCACTACTCGGTAGAGCCCCCTCACCTGCCATGCTCTGCGCCGGTGCCGGCGGGCGG
>DCWG01000068.1:11802-22699 GCA_002327525.1 Gammaproteobacteria bacterium UBA2168
TGCGCCGGTGCCGGCGGGCGGCGGTGTGATGGGCATCGCTCGCGGAGGCGGATCGCTGGCCTGGCAGCTCGGTCACAATGACCTCGCCGATCAGCAGAACCTGTCCGCCTACATGGGCGCGCACGTCACACTCACTGGACTTCGCGGTGCGTTCGTGCCGTTTCTCGGCATCGTGGCCTACCTCGGTTGGGACGCGCGTGCCTGGTTGCCTGGTTTCGATGCAATCGGGGCTTACGTGTTCGTGTTCTCGGCGCTTCTGAGCGCCGTTTCCTGGTGGGGATTCGAGCGTCTGCACAAACGCATGGGTCCGCGGCAGGCCATCTGACCACACTCCTGTGCGCAGGCACTCCTCTGCAAGCAGGAGCGGAACACATTACAATTTGTACCGGACAACGAGTCATTGGGCCATGACAGCCAGAATGCTACGAGACTATACCGGCCTGCTCTGGTCGCAACTCGACTCCATCGCTTGAAAACCCCTGATCCCCACGCGGGCGTCTGGCATCGCCCGGGATTTCTCGCCTATCTGCAGAGCACGGCGTTCTCCGGCATGGCGTTTTCAATGCAGCAGTTGTTGGTCAGCTGGCTTCTGATCGGCGTGCTGCTGCTGCCGGCCGACAACGTGGGTCTGCTCCAGGCACTGATGGGTCTGCCGGGCATTTTCCTCATGTTGTGGGGCGGCGCCAGCGCTGACCGGCGAGACCCACGCGGCCTGCTCGTCGGTGTCTATGCCATAACGCCGCTGTGCCCGGTTTTCCTGATCGCCATGGATCAGAGCATGGGCATAGCGATCTGGTCAGTCGTGCTCTGGGGCCTCGGTATGAGTGTCGCCATGTCGTTTTCCACACCCGCGCAGCAGGCCATTTTGAGCCGCGTATCAGGCAATGCCATCCAGCAGGGCGTGTCGGCCTCGACTGCCGCGGCTTTTCTCGTTCAGATCACAGGCATCGTGCTGGCGGGTCAGATGGAACACATCGGTCTGACCACCGTACTCGGCGTTCAGGCGCTCTGTCTCGGTCTCTCCGCTCTCATGATTCGACGCATCGATGCTTGGTCCCCCGGTGTGGGCGCGCCCCACGGTTCGCAGACCCGCAACATCCTGGAGGGCTTCAGAGCAACCTATGGGAACAGGACCATCTTCAACGTGCTCGTCATCAACTTCATCTCCAGCATCTTCAACGCCGGTGCGTTCATGACTGTCCTGCCTTTCATCGTCAAACGCATCTACGACGGGGATGCGGCGGTGCTCGCCACCATGATGGCGGTTTTTTTCGCTGGTGCGACGATGGCAAACGTATTGATGTACCGGCTTATGCCGTTCACACGTCCCGGGAGACTGTACCTGATGATGCAGCTGAGCCGCATCGCGATATTGTTCGTCCTGTGGATCGAACCGAGCTGGCCGGTCTTTCTCGCTGCAATCGTTGCATGGGGTATCAACATGGGTTTCACCACCACACTGGCACGCACCATCGTCCAGGAGACGGCTGAAGAAGCCTTTCGCGCCCGCATCCTGTCCGTCTTCACGCTCGGCATGATGGGCAGCGCGCCCATTGGCGCCATCGTACTGGGCTTCATCATCGAGACGTTTGGAACACTTCCGGCGCTGATACCCGCCATGGGTGTTTCCCTCGCCCTGTGCATCCTGGGCATCTGGAAGACCAACATCTGGAGCTACCGTTCACCTGTGGCACTCCCCGGTTGACCATCGATCGGTTCAAAACTGCTTTTTAAGCCAATACACTTACAGGCTCCAATCGGGAGCCACTCTTGGGGGCAGGGGCAGGCACATGCGTGAAGTACGACATTTCATCGGTGGGGAAGCCGTCGCGGGTACATCTGGTAACAGCGGCGAGATCTTCAACCCCAATACTGGCGAGGTGCAAGCCACTGTGCCGCTCGCTACCGCGGAGGAAGTGAACGCAGCGGTAGCTGCCGCGAAAGAAGCCCTGCCCGACTGGGCCAGCACCAATCCTCAACGCCGCGCCCGCGTGCTGTTCAATTTCAAGGGCTTGCTGGAGCAGAACATGGCTCAGCTGGCGGAGTTGCTGTCAAGCGAACACGGTAAGGTGATCGCCGACGCCGCCGGGGATATCCAGCGCGGCATCGACGTCGTGGAATTCGCCTGTGGCATCCCACACCTGCAGAAAGGTGAGTACACAGAGGGCGCCGGTCCGGGTATCGACGTGTACTCCATGCGCCAGCCGCTCGGTGTGGGAGCCGGTATCACGCCGTTCAACTTCCCGGCGATGATTCCGATGTGGATGTTCGCCGTCGCCACCGCATGCGGCAACACATTCGTGCTGAAACCGTCCGAGAAAGACCCATCGGTACCCCAGCGCCTGGCGGAGTTGTTCATGGAAGCCGGTGCGCCCGCAGGTGTGCTGAACGTGGTGAACGGTGACAAGACGGCGGTGGACGCTATTCTCGATCACCCGGACATCAAAGCTGTCAGCTTCGTCGGCTCCTCCGACATCGCGCAGTATGTGTATTCGCGCGGTACCGCCAATGGCAAACGCATCCAGGCCATGGGTGGCGCCAAGAACCACGGCATCATCATGCCAGACGCCAACATGGAACAGGCCGTACAGGACATCGTGGGTGCCGCATACGGTTCTGCTGGTGAGCGCTGCATGGCGCTGCCCGTCGCCGTCACCGTGGGCAAGGCGACCGGCGATGAGTTCACCGAACGGATGGTCGAAGCCGCACGCGCACTCAAGGTGGGAATCACTACAGACCCGGATGCGCACTATGGCCCCGTGGTGAGCGCGGCCCACAAAGAACGTGTTGAAAACTACATACAGATGGGCGTAGATGAAGGTGCAGACCTCATCCTCGACGGGCGGGGCCACACGCTGCAGGGTTACGAAAACGGCTTTTTCATCGGTCCGAGCCTCTTCGATAACGTCACGCCCGACATGCGCTCATACAATGACGAGATCTTTGGACCGGTTCTTCAGGTCGTGCGGGCAGAAAGCCTCGAAGAGGCGGCAGCGCTTCCTTCTCAACATCAGTACGGAAACGGTACCGCGATTTTTACCAGCAACGGGCGGGCCGCCCGCGAGTTCGCCGCACGGGTCAATGTTGGCATGGTCGGTGTCAACGTGCCGATTCCGGTACCGATGAGCTACCACACTTTTGGCGGCTGGAAACGATCCGCGTTTGGCGATACCAACCAGCATGGACCCGAGGGTGTACGTTTCTGGACCAAGGTGAAGACCATCACCCAGCGCTGGCCGAAGGGCAATGTCGGCGACCAGGCATTCATAATACCCACGATGCAGTAGCCGACCTGCGGGCAGAGGGAGAAGGCATGCCGAGCGAAGAACAAACCATGATCGCCGAGATGGCCGCCAATTTCGCGGCTGATCGTCTGCGGCCGAACGCCGCAATGTGGGAAGAGCAGAAACGCCTCGACCGGGCGGTGCTCAACGAACTCGGCTTCGACCTGGCCGACGAGGCACTACAGCTGCACGGGGGGGGCTACGGTTACCCGGTCGACTACGAGGTAGAGCGCATCGTGCGCGATCTGCGCGTGCATCAGATTCTGGAAGGCATCAGTCAGATCATGGGGGTAATCGTCTCTCGCGAAGTGGAAAGAACCGAAACCCCGATGAGCCCACACACCCCGGGTATGCAGAGGCAGTGATGGAATACCGTTCGCTCGGAAGAACCGGAATCAAAGTCAGCCAGTTTTGCCTCGGCACCATGATGTTCGGTGGCCGCACCAACAAGGAGGACTCCATCGAGATCATCGACCACGCGCTCGATACCGGGGTCAATTTCATCGATACGGCGAACGTCTACGCCGCCAACAAGAGCAAACGCATCGTGGGCAAGACTCTGGCCCGAGATGGCAAGCGGGAGCACATTGTTCTCGCCACCAAGGCATTCATGCCCCAGGGCGAGGACGTCAACGATCGTGGACCCACTCGGCGCCACCTGCTGAAAGCCTGCGACGATTCGTTGAAGCGTCTCAAAACCGACTGGATCGATCTCTATCAGATGCATCGCTCCACAGCCGAAATACCCATCGATGAGACCCTGCGTGCGCTTGACGACCTCATCCGGGCCGGCAAGGTGCGCTACATCGGCGCCAGCATGTTTCCCAGCTGGCGAATGGTGGAATCGCTGTGGGTAGCCCGGGAGCTCGGGCTCAATCGGTTTGTATGCGAACAGCCCGCTTACCACATGCTCGACCGCACTGCGGAACGTGAGATGATCCCGGCCGCACAGACGTTCGGAATCGGCATTATCCCCTGGGGACCGCTGTGCGGCGGCCTGCTGAGTGGCAAGTACCGGCGTGACAGCTCTCCGCAAGGCGCTCGTTGGCAGGACGGCAAGGACAACTTCAATCGCGAGGCGACGCCACTCGCCTGGGACGTGATCGATCTGCTGCGCGATATCGCCTCGGAGAAAGGTTGCTCCGTCTCGCAGCTGGCCCTCGCCTGGTGCGCGGCGCAACCCGGTGTGACCGCTCCCATCATCGGTCCCCGCACGCTGGATCAGGTCTCCGACAACCTCGGGGCGACCAGCGTCGAGGTGACCGCCTACGACTGTGAGCGCATCGATGCGCTGGTGCCGCCATGCGCGAGCGCGGTGCGCTACTTCGATCGCGCAAATCGTCTCGATCTGCGGCCCAACCAGTTCCGCAATCTCGTTTGATCGGGAATTGACTCCGGGCCGCGTTACCCATCGGACTCCACGATTCAGTTAGCATATGGTGCAAAGCCGCGGGAGGATCAGCATGAACAGATTCGAGGGCAAGGCCATCATCGTAACGGGTGCCGCATCCGGATTCGGCACCGCGATTGCCGAGAAGTTCGCAACTGAGGGCGCATCCGTTATGGCGGCGGACATCGATATGGCTGGCGCACAAGCTGTGGCAGACCGTCTGCCGGGCGCGATGGCCTGCCAGGTCGATGTCGCCGACGAGGATCAGAATTTCGCGATGGTACAGGCCACTCTCGATGCCTTCGGTCGTATCGACGTACTCTGCGCCAATGCCGGCGTGCCTCATCGCGGCAACTATATGGTCAAGGTCACGACGGAGGAATTCGATCGTATGTGGGCCGTGAACGTCCGCAGCATTTTTCTCGGCGCGAAAGCCTGCTGGCCGCATATGGATGAGGGTAGCAGCATCATCAGTACGGCCTCCATTGGCGGCAAGCGGCCGCGCCCGGGTATGACGCCTTACAATGCCTCCAAGGCTGCCGCCATCATGCTGACCCGCGGCATGGCTGCGGAAATGGCACCCAGGATCCGGGTTAACTGCGTATGCCCGGTGTCATCGCCCACCAACTTCGATCTGCAGGCCATGGGCACCCAGAACCTGAGCCCCGAAATGGAAGCATCGGTCATCTCCGGGATCCCAATGGGCCGGCGCGCGACACCGGAAGACGTCGCCAACGCGTACGTCTTTCTGGCTTCGAAAGAAGCTTCTTTTCTCACCGGTGTCTGCCTCGACGTGGATGGCGGCCGCTCGATTCAGTAGCTGCTACGACCCGTCATGAGTGAATCGAAACCGCCCCCGTAGCCCTCGACGATGTCCGCCTCTTCGACACCGACACACTGATCGATCCATACGATGCCTACCGGACACTGCGCGACGAGGCGCCCGTGTTCCACGTGCCCGAGATGAACGTGCACTACGTCACGCGCTATGGCGCCGCCAACCGCGACGAGCGCCAGTTCGATCACCCGACCGGGATTGACCTGCATCGGACCAAAGCCCGGATGCAACTCGCCTTCGGGCCCGGTGTACACCACTGCATCGGCGCACCGCTCGCACGTCAGGAGTTGAACCTCGGGTTTCCCGAGCTGTTGCGGCGCATGGAGAACATCCGGCTCTCTTCCGGGCACCCGGAGCCGCAGGCCGAACCGAGTTTCGTCCTGCGCAACCTGCCTCGATTACAACTCCAGTTCGACCGGCGCGCCTGATCACACGGGAGCGCTGCCCCACAAGTCCTTCAGGCAGCGTCTCGCAGCACGAAGACTTCCTGCTGCTTCCTGCCCCAGTCATAGGCGGTTTCGAGCTGTGCCGCGAGGTTGAGCAGTTCGCCTTCCGCGCCCATGTGGCCGGCAAACTGAACACCCACGGGAAGATCGTCCTCGGTCCAATGCAAGGGGAGCGAAATCGCGGGCTGACCGGTACTGTTGAACAGCGGCGTGTTGGTGGCGTATTGAAAGGTCTGCCGCGTCCAGTCCATGGCGGAGATGTTCGGGTTGTTCTGGTCGAGCACGCCGTGCCTGTGCGGCGGTGCACCCAGCGTGCAGCTCATCAACATGTCGAAATCACGGAAGGCCTCGCCGGTTTCCCGCGATATCCGGTTGATGTACTCCAGTGCCGAGATGAGCGTGGTCGATTTGCACCGCGCCCCGAACTCGGCTGTGGTCAGGGTCACCGCCTCGAAGTGATCGCTATCCGGGGCACACCCCGTCGCCACGCACACCTGCTCGACGAACTGGGCATTAAAGGCACACCAGGTGACGTTGATGTGCTCGGCAAACTCTTCGAAATCGAGTTTCACGGGGGATTCGATCAGCGTATGACCAAGCTCTTCCAACCGCCGGGCCGTCTTCTCAGCAGCGAGCGTACATTCTTCATGCACCGCGGTGCCGAACATGGAACCGGGTTCGTAGGCGATCTTCAGCTTTGCCGGTGGTTTCGCCGCGGCCTCGGCGAAAGTCTGTGCCGGAGGGGCGATGATATGCGGCGCACCCACATCCGGTCCCGCGACGAGATCGAGCAGTGCCGTACAATCGCGAACGGACCGGGTCACCACGAATTCGATGCCGTGGCCAAACAGCGGTTCTCCATAGTCCGGCCCCGTGGGCGTTCGGTCGCGTGTGGGTTTCAGACCGACCAGGCCATCGCACGACGCGGGCACACGGATGGAACCACCGCCATCGTTGGCATGCGCGATGGGCACCAATCCCGCCGCCACCGCGGCACCCGAACCGCCGCTGGATCCTCCGGCGCTGTATCCCGCGCGCCAGGGATTGTGCACCGGTCCGAAGGCCACCGTTTCCGTGGTCGCGTTGTAGCCGGCCTCCGGTGTTTGCGTCGTGCCGATCAGGTGCAGGCCCGCTGCACGGAAGCGCCGCATGAGGTTGGTGTCGGCCTCAATCGGCACTGCCGGGAGTGCACGTGATCCGGCACGGCACGGCGCACCCCTGGCATGCACGATCAGCTCCTTGACCAGAAAAGGCACCCCGCTGAAGGCCCGACCGTTTTCAAACGACTGATCATCGAGCGTGGCGAGCACGGCATTCAAGGCAGGATTCTTTTCGCTGATCGCGCTGCGCGCGCAATCCGCTACCTCCCGGGATGTCACTTCACCTTCGGCAATCAGTTTCGCAAGTGCCAGTCCATCGCGTGATGCATATTCCGAAAACTGCATACAATTCCCCCAATGACCATCCCGACATCAGTCTTCGACCACGACCCCGAGCATAACCCCGAGTGCCTCCTCGCGCACTGATCAGGATCTCCAGTATCCGGTTTGAGAAACAATCGGCACGCAACTTGAACAAAGCCGAACTACAGAATTCCGTCGGGAGAGATACTCGGGAAAGTCAGGAATTCGCGATGCGCGACGAGCCACAGTAGACGTTAAATCGATCTGCTTTGAGGAAGCCGATCAGCGTGATGTCATACTCGCGCGCCAGTTCCAGCGCGAGGCTCGACGGGGGTCCGATGGCGGCGATCAGGGGGATGCCCGCCATCGCCGCCTTCTGCAGCAGTTCGAAGCTGGTACGCCCGCTGAGGAGCACGCACAGCCCTTGCATGCCGCCCTGAGCGAAGTACGAACCAGTCAGCTTGTCGAGTGCATTGTGCCGGCCGACGTCTTCGCGCACACGCGCGATGGCACCTCTCTCATCGAACGCCGCCGCCGCGTGCAGACCGCCGGTGAGGGCAAATTCGCTCTGAACGGCACTGAGCGCTTGTGGTAGTCCCCGCAGCAGATCAGACGAGATGCTGAACGGTTGCTGTTCGCGTGGCGTGATCTGCATGTGTATGGCTTCCAGCGACGCCTTGCCGCACACACCGCAGCTGGATGCGGTGTAGAAGTTTCTGAGCAATCCGCCGGCATCCACGTCGACGTGTTCCGCCAGTTCCACACGAACAATGTTGCCAATACCGCTGTCCGGGACAGGTGCCGCGGCATGGGCCACCTCCACGATATCACCGGCGTCATCAACGATGCCTTCTCCGGCGAGGAAACCAACGGCGAGTTCCACATCATCGCCGGGTGTGCGCATGGTCACCGAGACGCTCTGCTCGATGCGCTCGCCGCGCACCCAATAGACAAGTCGGATTTCCAGCGGCTCCTCGATGCTGAGCATGTCGCTGGCGTGTTCCGGCCCCTCGGGCGCAAACACCCGTGTTTCCACGCGCTCGTGTCTGTATCCCGACTCGCTAATCGAGCCGCTCCGGCACTAGTGCAGCCTGCGTCGCGGCATCCAGATCATGCGCACGCTGCCAATCAGAGCGCTGACTTGCCGGTCGTACTTCCACCGCCGTCACCTTGTACTCCGGACACTCCGTGGCCCAGTCGCTGATCTCTGTGGTGACAACGTTCGTACCGGTGTCGGGGTGATGGAAGGTAGTATATACCACCCCTGGTGCTACACGATCGGTTACCTCGGCACGCAATGTGATCTCACCCATACGGCTGGTGACCGAAACCCGGTCGCCAGCCTCGATGCCTCGCAGCCCTGCGTCCGCCGGATGCATCTCGAGGCGGTCCTCGTCGAGCCACGTCTCGTTTGCCGTTCGCCGTGTCTGCGCACCCACGTTGTACTGCATCAGCACCCTACCCGTGGTCAGCAACAACGGGTAGGTTCGGCTGGCGCGCTCTTCCGTCGGCTGGTAATCAGTGAGTACAAACAACCCCTTGCCGCGCACGAACTCGTCGACGTGCATGACGGGCGTGCCGTTTGGCGCCGTATCGTTGCACGGCCACTGCATACTGCCCTCACGATCCAGACGCTCAAACGACACGCGCCCGAACGTTGGTGTCAGCGCCGCGATCTCTTCCATGATCTCGGACGCACTTTCATAGTGCATGGGATAGCCCATTGCCTGAGCGAGCGCCTGTGTTACTTCCCATTCCGCCATACCCGGCAGCGGTGCGGTTACCGGCCGCACACGATTGATGCGGCGTTCCGCGTTGATGAACGTGCCGTCCTTTTCCAGGAAGGAGGTGCCCGGCAGGAATACGTGCGCGAAGCGCGCCGTTTCGTTGAGGAACAGGTCCTGCACGATCACACAGTCCATGGCCGAGAGTGCGGCTTCCACATGCTGGGTGTTCGGGTCGGACTGCGCTATGTCCTCTCCCTGGATGTAGATACCCCTGAACTCTCCCATGCACGCCGCATCGAGCATGTTCGGAATACGTAATCCTTTCACGCCGTCGAGTGCCACATCCCAGTGTTTTTCGAAGGTGGCGCGCACGGCGTCGTCTCCCACTGGACGGTAACCCGAGAATTCGTGCGGAAACGACCCCATGTCGCACGATCCTTGCACGTTGTTCTGGCCCCGCAGCGGATTCACCCCCACACCGTCGCGGCCGATGTTGCCGGTTGCCATGGCGAGGTTCGCCATCGCCATCACCATTGTCGAGCCCTGACTGTGTTCGGTGACCCCGAGACCATAGTAGATGGCGGCGTTGTTCGCGCTCGCATAGAGACGTGCCGCCGCGCGCAGCTCGTCGGCGGGCACCCCCGTGATGGCGGCCACTCGCTCCGGTGCGTTCTGTTCGCCTTCAGCGAAAGACACCCATTCGCGGAACGATGCCGTATCACAGCGTGCATCCACGAATGCCTGATCGATGAGCCCCTCCGTCACCGCCACATGTGCAAATGCGTTGATCAGCGCCACATTCGTACCCGGCAGCAGCGCGAGGTGATGATCGGCCTGCACGTGCGGCGAGCGCACGAGCCCCGTTCTGCGTGGATCCGCCACGATAAGCCGCGCGCCGTCGCGAATACGCCTTTTCATCCGGGATGCGAATACCGGGTGGCCATCGGTGGGATTGGCACCGATCACGAGGACGACGTCGGCACTGTCGATCGAGGCAAAGTGCTGCGTTCCGGCAGAAGCGCCGTATGTCTGATTCAGGCCATATCCGGTGGGTGAGTGACAAACCCGTGCACAGGTGTCCACGTTGTTGTTGCCGAATGCCGCCCGCACCAGCTTCTGCACCACCCACACTTCCTCATTGGTGCAACGCGACGACGTAATGCCGCCGATGGCCTTCACGCCGTGATGGGTGCGAATGGCATCGAGGCGCTCCGCTGCAAAACCGATGGCCTCCTCCCACGAAACGGCTTGCCAAGACGCAGAAGTACTCTCACGGACCATGGGTTTGGTGATGCGATCCGGGTGGTTGGCATAGCCCCATGCAAATCGCCCCTTGACGCACGAGTGCCCCTCGTTGGCGCCACCCGCCCTGTCGGGAACCATGCGCACCACCTGCTCGCCCTTCAACTCTGCCCGGAAGGAGCACCCCACGCCGCAGTATGCGCAGGTGGTGTCGATACTCCGTTCCGGCACGCCGTGATCGATCACGCTCTTGTCCATGAGCGAGGCAGTGGGACAGGCCTGCACGCAGGCACCGCAGGAGACGCACTCCGATCCGAAGAAGTCCCGCGCGCCAGTCTTGATGGCGGATGAGAAGCCGCGGTCGTCCACCGTAATGGCGAAGCTGCCCTGTACTTCGGCACAGGCCCGCACACAGCGCGAACAGACGATGCACTTCGATGCATCGAAGGCGAAATACGGATTCGATACATCCACTTCAGCGCCGAGATGGGTCGAGCCGGGCGCATAGCGTACTTCCCGCAACCCCACCCGCCCGGCCACGTCCTGCAGCTCACAGTCGCCATTGGC
>DCWG01000068.1:23013-23206 GCA_002327525.1 Gammaproteobacteria bacterium UBA2168
CTGCAGCTCACAGTCGCCATTGGCCGCACAGGTGAGGCAATCGAGAGGGTGATCCGAGATATAGAGTTCCATCACCGCGCGTCGCACTTTTTCCAATGCAGGGCTATGCGTGCGAATCACGGCACCCTCAGCGACGGGTTCGGTACAGGAGCCATGCATACCCCGCCGGCCCTCGATCTCCACCAGACACATG
>DCWG01000014.1:0-16854 GCA_002327525.1 Gammaproteobacteria bacterium UBA2168
ACAAGATGCAGGGGAAAGGTCACGACTTCCACCGTGCCTTGCGGTTGCGCTCTCAACGCGCCGATGTCATTGGCAATCGCGCCGGTGGCCGCCAGAGCCGCCCCGGCGGCTTCAGACGCTCGCAAGGGAGTGTCGAAGGCAGTTGCCTGAGCGCGGAAGTGTGTGCGGCCCGCCAGGTTGGGATGGCCCGTGGCTGAACCGAGTGTACGCGATGCTTGGGCAAAGGCCCTTTGGCTGGCGATACTCATGGACAGACCGGCCGTCGTCCGCTCAGCTGCCGAGCACAAGTTCAGCGACCGCCTCGAGTTCGGTCGCTGAACGTGCGGAAATGTTGAGCGAGGTGACGGGCGTCTCGCGCCAGGCCTGCACTCGTTCGCGGATGCGCTCTTTCGGTCCGACCAGCGAGATCTCGTCCGCCAGCGCGTCGGGTACGGCCAGCACGGCTTCCTCCTTGCGTCCGGCGAGATACAGTTCCTGTACCTTGTCGGCTTCTCCCTCGAAGCCCATGCGACCGACCAGTTCCTTGTGGAAGTTCCGCTGCCTGGCGCCCATACCGCCGATGTAGAGTCCGAGCATCTGTTTCACGGGCAGGAGCCCCTGCTCCAGATCGTCCGTGACGTTCACCACTACACCCTGGGAGATTTCGAAATCGGGCTTTGCGTTTGAGAGCGAGGGCTCGTAGACCTCCTGTCGGAACGGCGAGTAGTACAGGGGCAGCCAACCATCCGCGATTTCAGCGGTCATGGCCACGTTCTTCGGGCCCTCGGCACCGAGGAATATGGGCAAGTCCGCGCGCAACGGGTGCACGATGGACTTCAATGGCTTGCCGAGTCCCCAGGCACCGTCTCCTGTGTAGGGCAGCGGGTAGTGCTCTCCTTCGTTGTGTACGCCTTCCTTCCGTGCGAGCACCTGCCGGATGATGGAGATGTACTCGCGGGTTCGTGCCAGCGGTTTGGAGAAAGGAGCGCCATACCAGCCCTCCACTACCTGTGGGCCGGATACGCCAAGGCCGAGAATCAAACGCCCGCCCGACATGTAATCGAGGGTCATGGCCGCCATGGCCATGGCGGTTGGTGCGCGCGCGGATATCTGACAGATGCCCGTGCCGAGACGTATCTTCTCGGTCTGGGCACCGATCCAGGCGAGCGGCGTGAGGGCGTCCGAGCCGTAGGCCTCGGCGGTCCATACCGAGTCGTAGCCCAGCTTCTCGGCGTGTTGCACCAACGGCACCAGATTACTCGGCGGCTGCGCGCCCCAGTAGCCCAGCATCAGTCCGAGTTTCAGATCTTTCATGTCTCGCTCCGCGGGTCGGTAGGTCGTGATGCCCGGGTCATGCTCCGCGAGTGCGGGATGTGGGTCAATGCATTTCCTGCAACCGCCGCAGCGCGCGTTCGAGATCCGGATTCTGGTCGAGAATCGCGGCCATCGCATCACCCTGGTGCAGCAGAAGGTCGACGGTCAGGAGATTGCCATTGCCCCCGAGGAGACCTCGGAGGCGAGGATCGTGGATCTGATGGAGGCACTGAAGGCGTCTGTCGGTGCATCGAAGGCGGGTGCGAAGAAGGCGAAGCGAAAACCGGCCGCCCGTGCCAAAAAGACAACTTCCGGGTCCCGCAAAAGCAAGCAGGCGTAGCACGCACCAAACGGCTCCTCTACAATAGCCGCCGATGAGTGGTTACAGTACTCGAGAAGTCGCGGACCTCATCGGCATGAAGCCGGACCAGGTGCGTCACTATGTGAGGCGGGATCTTTTGGATCCGCATCGTGGCGAGCGCGGCGAATTCCGCTTCACCTTTCAGGATGTGGTGCTGCTGCGAACCGCCAAGTCTCTGCTCGATGCTCAGGTCACCACCCGTAAAGCCTACAAGGTGTTGCTCAAGCTCAAGAGTGAGCTGAGTCACGCAGGTCCGTTGTCCTCGGTGAAGATATTTGCCGATGGCAGCAACGTGGTCGTGCGCGACGACAATCGCGTCTGGGATGCGGAATCCGGCCAGGGTCACATCGACTTCTCGGTGCAGGAGCTGGCCGACAACGTGGCCAGCCTCGCCAATCGCAATCTCGTCATCGCGAAAGAAGCGGACGCGCTGGACAGCGACGAGTGGTACAACCTCGGGCTCGATCTCGAGGAAGTGGATCCCGAGAAGGCGCCGGACGCCTACCGCAAGGCTCTTGAGCTTGAGCCGCGCAACGCCGACGCCCACGTCAATCTGGGCCGCCTCTGTCAGCTAAAAGGTGATCTGAAACGCGCCAAACGACATTACCAGATGGCGCTCGAGGCGGTGGACAACCACCAACTCGCGCACTACAACCTGGGCACATTGTTCGACGAACTGGATGAAGTGGGACAAGCCTGCTCCTACTACCTCAAAGCGCCGGATGTTCCCGATGCCCACTATAATCTCTCAAGAATCTATGAGCTCGAGGGAGATGAGGTGTCGGCCTTGCGGCACATGCGCGAGTACCGGCAGATGCTGGACGAGGGTTAACCTTTTGCCTGTCGCGCGCGAAGCGCACTAGTAGGTATAAGACCGTTCGAGGAGCGTTGCGGCGTCGATGTCGCCGCGCTGGCTGGCTCGCACGTGGTCCATTTGGAAGACGCAATACTCTGTCTCGGAAGGTTTGCTCAGTTTCAGGATCTGGTAATGTTCGCTGCTGAGCGATTGGAGCGAGATTCGTAGTCACAGACAGCTTCCGCGGCGACTTCGCGCAGTACCAGGGCACTCGATGCGGAGGAGGTCTGGCGTGAATTGCTCGAAGCTACCTCCTTGAGCAGGCGGTACTGCCCGTCGATACCTGCTCTTCGTTTTCGCACGGTTCTTCCTCCCTGGCGCGTACCATGGCACGCCGGTCACGGCGAAGATCCGCGTAGATGTCACGACGTTGGTCGCGTAACTCTCGCTGTTCGTTGCGCAGCTCGCCAAGCGCCTCCAGTTCCTCCGGCGCATAGGGGGCTATGGTGATATCGAGCTGTTCGATGATGTCCTGCACCATTTCAGGAATATCCGCCAGTGAATCGAGGTCGGCGCTTATCTGCAGATCGGAATTGCGGCGTTTCACCGACACCCAGCTTGCAGATACGTCCATGAATATGAGCACGCCCCGTCGTGCCAGATAGCCACTCTCGACATTGGACACCCTGAGGGTGTCCCGCAGGGTTCTGCGCATCGACGAGCTGATCGCCTCCTCGGCAACCGCCACCTTTCGCTGCAGCACGGCCAGATCATCGACTTCCCGGGCGTCAACCGGCGGGGTGCCAAATGGGGTTACGACCGCACAGAGCAAGACGATGGGCGAGAAGATACGCCTGATTGCAGTTTGCTCCCCGCATGTGCAGGCGGTTCATCCTCGTAGTCGATGTGTTCCACCCGATCGTAGCGTTCGTCGACGTGCTGCTGTCCCTGGATCTGATGCGCGATGATGTAGCGCAGGCTCTCCTCGGTTTCGATGGAGCGCCGGTCCATCTCCATCTTCAGGAGCTTCACTAGTGAGGACAATTCCTGCTCGCGCTGATCACGGCTGGCTTTCACAAGCGTCTCCGGCAGCACGGGGTCTTCTGCGGGTCGATAACTCACCGGCTGCGTGATTCGTGTGGCGGAAGGCACGGTCAGCTGCACGGTATCCGCTAGCTTGAAGTAGATGACCACCACCATGATGGGTGCGGCAGCGCTAGCCAGGGTTGGTAACGCGCGAGATTGCGGTGCACGCCGACGAAGACCTCCTGCATGAGATTCAGGGCATCATTGGGATGACCGACCATCCTGAGCGCATAGTTTTACACACGTTGCTCATACCGCTTCACCAGGTTCGTCCAGGCATTGTTGGACCCCGTCGGCGCGCGCGCAACGAGCTTTTCGTCCGGAGCCGTCGTCCCAAGCATTACCTGACCCAGATTCGTTGATTACTTATGTCGCTCGCGATTGGCAAAAATTTTGCCTGCGTACGGGCATTGTGCGTGCGTCAATCGACCTGGATCACCGGGATCAGATCGATTGGGGCCTTGCGGCGGCCCCAGAGAATCAGTGCCGTGAAGCAGAGAGCCGCCAGTGCCAGGGCGGCCAGCAGCGTGAGCCCCGCGGTCAGCGGATCGGATGTGGAGGTTGCGAGAATGCCGGCCTGGTAGCAGATGACCGCCACGGCGTAGGCCATCACCAGCGACCAGGTGGTTGAAAACACCGCCCAGAATGCGCCGATCTCCTTGTAGATTGCCCCCGCGGTGGCTACACAGGGCATATACAACAGGATGAACAGCAGGTAGCTGAATGCGCCCAGCTCGCCATGGAACAGCTGTTGCATCACACCGATGGTATCGATGGCCACCTCCTGTTCTTCGGCTGCGTCCGCCACGTCCTCGAACTCCACGGCACTCAGACCCAGGGGGTCGCTCAGTTGAGCGGAGAGATCGGTGAGGTTGGCGGGAACGCTGGCGAGGGCCTCACCAAGCAATCCGCTTATCGTGATCGCTTCCTCCTGCTGTACGGGGGAATACAATGCATCGAGCGTTCCGACCACGACTTCCTTGGCGAACACGCCGGTGAAGATGCCGACCGTTGCGGGCCAGTTGTCCTCGTCGATTCCCATCGGGGCGAATGCGGGTGTAATGGTCTTACCGATGGCGGCAAGTATCGATTTGTCGGTGTCCTCGTTGCCCACGCTCCCATCGCTGCCGATGGAGTTCATCACGTTGATGACGACCACCACCGCTACGATGGCCTTGCCCGCCCGTTCGACGAATCCGCGCAGACGCTGCCAGGCGTGCGTGACGAGTCCCCTGAACGTCGGCCTGTGGTAGCTCGGCAGTTCCATCAGGAACACTCCGGGCTCCGAGGCGATGAGGAATCGCCTCGTGACGAGGGCCGACAGCACAGCCACGGCGATGCCGATGAGGTACAGAGCAAACACCACGTTCTGCCCGTTCGAGGGGAAGAATGCAGCTGCGAACAGGGCATAAACGGTCAAGCGGGCGCCGCACGACATGTAAGGCGCCATGATGGTGGTGAGAATCCGGTCGGGTTGATTGTCGAGCGTGCGGGTCGCCATGACAGCGGGGACATTGCAGCCGAAGCCGACGATCAGCGGTACGAAACACTTACCGGGCAAACCCATAGCGCGCATCAGGCGATCGATAATGAAAGCGACGCGTACCATGTAGCCAGAATCCTCCAGGAAGGCGAGCGCAAGAAGTAAACAACCGATCACGGGGATGAAGGTGGCGACCAACTGGATGCCCCCGCCGACGCCATCGGCGAGAAACACCACCAGCCACTGGGGAAGCGACAGCCACTGAAAGGCGATGCGGGGTATCTCGACAAACAGGGCCTGAGCGGTGAGATCGAAGAAGTCGATGAACGCTGAACCCACATTGATGGAAAACATGAACATCAGGTACATCGCACCGAGGAATAGCGGAAAGGCCAGATAGCGATTCAGCACGATGGCATCGATGCGATCAGTAAGGCTCCGCTCCGTCTCGTGTTCACTGACGCAGGCGTTCACGAGTGTGTCGATTTCGCTGTACACGCGTCTCGGATCATCGCTCGTAGCATCGGTCGGCGACGGTGGCAACGGGGGTGTCGCGATGGCGTCACGCAACACGTCGATGCCCTCGCTACGGGAAGCGATCAGTGGTATCACGGGGCAGCCGAGGTGCTCCGAGAGGGTATCGACATCGATGTCCAGGCCCGCGCTCTTCGCGGCATCCATCATGTTGAGCGCAACGATGACCGGTATCTGGTGTTCCAGTAGTTCTCGGGTGAGGTACAAACCACGGCGCAGCGTGGTGGCGTCCAGCACGTTCACGAGAATTTCGGCTTCTTCCCCGGCGATGTACTGTCGGGCGATCAGCTCGTCTATTGCGTCCCCCGCCGCTCTTAGGCTGTACGTGCCTGGTAGGTCCACCACTTCCACCTCGCCCCCTGCGTGGTGGTAGTGACCCGTCTTGCGCTCCACGGTGACCCCTGGCCAGTTACCGACGCGCTGGTGCGTGCCGGTGAGTGCGTTGAAGACGGTTGTCTTGCCGCTATTGGGATTGCCGATCAGGGCGATACGGGTCACTGCACGCTCTCCGTGCCGAGCCTGAGATCTTTTGCTTCCGCCGGGCGCAGTGCCAGGGAAAAGCCACGGAAGCGGATCTGCACCGGATCGCCGAGAGGGGCGGTACGCAACAGGGTGATCCGCGTTCCCGGGATCAGGCCGAGGTGTTCCAGGCGTTGAACGTACTGAGAATCATTTGCGTATCCGAGGACGTAAGCGGACTGGCCGACCCGCAGGTCGCTGATCGTGAGATGGGGCATCAGGTCTTCTTGCGAACGTAGAGCACCAGTTCGTGATCGACCAGCTGGTATCCGTGCTCCTCCGCGATTTTACGTTGCAGGGCCTCGATACGGTCACTCATGAACTCCACGACTCTACCCGTGTCCACGTCCACCATGTGGTCGTGATGCACGCCGGGAGCCAGTTCGTAAACGGAGTGGCCGTCGTCGAAGTTGTGCCGTTCTACGATACCGGCTGACTCGAACTGTGTCAGAACCCGGTACACGGTGGCGAGCCCCACCGACTCGTCCTGATCTATGAAGTGCTTGTACACATCCTCCGCTGACAGATGGTGCGGTTCGGCGCTCTCGAGTACCTCCAACACTTTCAGCCGGGGCAGGGTGAGCTTGAGTCCCGCGCGTTTGAGATCTGTACCGGGCAAGAGGGTTCCTGATCGGGAAGGAAAAAGCGGACCCTAGCCGAGTCTGGTGGCTGATACAATGGCTGGTCCTGTTACGGGAGAGACACCGTGAGAGGGGCATATGCTGAATCTGACCATTCCTGAACACATTCGTCCACTGAGAGAGCGCGTGCTCGGATTCATCGAGCAGGAAGTCTATCCCGTGGAAGCCGACCTGGTGACAGACAAGGTCGGCTCCCGACGCGGCGATATGCTGCGGGGACTCATGGACAAGGCCAAGGGGCAGGGTCTGTGGGCGCTCGGCCATCCGGAGGAAATCGGCGGTGGCGGGCTGCCGTTCATGGACTACGTGTTCGTCAACGAAGTGGTGGGCCGGTCCGAGATTGCTATGGTCGCACTCGGCACCCACTCGTTGCAGGACTCCATAATGTTGCATCGTTACGCCAGTGACGAATGGCGTGACAAGTATCTGAAGCCGCTGGTGGACGGGGAAGTGTTCCCGAGCTTCGGCATGACGGAACCGGGTGTCGCGAGCTCCGATCCCACACAACTTCAAACCCGGGCGGTGCTCGAGGGTGACGAATGGGTCATCAACGGACGAAAGTGGTTCACATCCGGAGCCGGGACGGCCGCCTACACGACAGCCATGGTGCGTACCGAGGATGAGGAAACACCGGATCATTCGGCTTTTTCCATGATCGTGGTGCCGACGGATACGCCCGGCTACAACATCATTCGGGACGTGAAGGTGATGGGGCAGGCCGAGGGGCACTATGAGGTGGTTTACGACAACGTGCGCGTGCCGAAGGCGAATCTCCTTGGCCCGCGCGGGCAGGGATTCAAGATCGCCCAGCAGCGTCTCGGCCCGGGACGGATTTTCCACTGCATGCGCTGGCTCGGCCAGGCACAGCGTGCGTTCGACCTGATGTGCGAGCGCGCCAATAATCGCGTTGCTTTCGGCAAGACGCTCGGCGAACACCAGCAGATTCAGAAGTTCGTTTTCGATTCGGCCGCGGAGATCCAGGCCAGCCGCCTGCTGACGTTACATGCGGCTCAGAAAATCGACGACGGTGATGAAGCGCGCGTGGAGATCGGGCTCATTAAGGTGTATGGGGCGTCGATGCTACACAATGTTATAGATCGCGCCATCCAGGTGCACGGCGCGCTCGGCGTCACCGAAGACACGCCTCTGGAGCGGATGTACCGCCATGCCCGGTTCGCGCGTATCTACGACGGTGCTGACGAGGTGCACGTGCAAAACACGGCACGCCGTGTTCTACGTCGCTATCAGAGCGGTGAAGGATTCGATTTCGGATTGCGTTGATGGCAGATCTCAGTTCGAAGGTGGCGGTGGTCACGGGCGGCAGCCGTGGCGTGGGTAAGGGTATCTGCGAGGGCCTGGCGGAAGCCGGAGCGACCATCTACCTGACGGGGCGCAGCCAGTCGTTTGATGACCTGCCCGCTGAGCGCACCATCCAGGCTACCGCGCGTCTGGTGGAGGAGCTCGGCGGTAAAGCCATTCCCGTGGCGGTGGATCACGACGACGACGACCAGGTGCGTGCGTTGTTCGATCGCGTAGCGAGCGAGCAGGGCCGTCTGGATGTACTGGTAAACAACGTCTACAAGATTCCGCATCCTCCTGCCTGGGGCGGTGGCTTCTGGGAGCACCCCATATCGGTGTGGGATGATCAGTGTGGTGTGGGTCTGAGAGGCTACTACGTTGCCTCGGTGCTGGGTGCGCCCCTGATGGTAGCGAATCGCAGCGGTTTGATCGTGAACATTTCCTCGGGGGGCGGGGATACTTATGCGTTCAGCGCGTCGTACGGGGTGTGCAAAGCGGGCGTCGATCGCATGGCCCAGGATATGGCCATCGAGCTGAAGGCGCACCGGGTGGCGGCGCTGTCACTGAGACCCGGCGTGGTCAAGACCGAGTTCATTCTCGATGCGGTGGCAAGCGGGGCTGCACGGATGGATCTAGATACAGCGGAGTCGCCGCGTTTCACCGGACGCTGTATTGCAGCTCTCGCGATGGATCCGGATGTCATGGAGAAGAGCGGTGGGATTTTCTCGGTGGCGCAGCTGTCGCGCGAATACCGGTTCCGGGATCTGGATTAGAAAACCGAAGAAGGGGGATGGCGGTGCTGGACAGAGAAATCGACATCGCCACCGGCGATGGCACGATGAACACCTTCATCACCCATCCGGAGGAGGGCGGCCTCATCCGGTGGTGATATTCCTGATGGATGCGCCGGGCAAGCGGGAGGAACTGCACGCTATGGCACGCCGCATTTCCTCTGTTGGCTACTGCGTCATGCGACCCAACCTGCGCTGATCGCCTCCCGATTTACGGGGCTCTCAGCCGGGCGCGTGTTTTTTTTGAATTTGTGCGCATGGTCGTAGTGGGATGACACGCTTGAATGCGTGGGGAGGCTAAGCATGCAAACAGTACGTGTGATGCTGAAGTTCAAGGGAGCGCATGTATACAGCGTCTCGCCGCTAGAGTCGGTGTTCGTAGCCATTCGGTTCATGGCAGAGAAGGAAATTGGCGCGCTGCTGGTGATGCAGGAAGGGCATCCGGTGGGGATAGTTTCCGAGCGCGACTACACGCGCAAGGTGATCCTGCGGGACCGCGCATCGAAACACACCCGCGTTTCGGAAATCATGACCTGCGACCTCATCACGGTGGGGCTAGACGATCACATGGATCATTGTGTCGCTTTGATGCGAGAGCACCATACACGGCACCTTCCCGTGATGGAGGAAGGGCGTATGCTCGGGGTGTTGTCGTTACGCGATCTGTTTTCGGCCATCATCGACGAACAGCAGCACACCATCGAGCATCTGGAGCACTACGTGCGGGGGCAGGTCTAGAACCAGCCAACCCGCCTCACATAGAAGCCATCGGCGTGTAATCACAGCGATGAGGGCGTCCATGGCGTGCGATATCCGCGCGCATGAGCGCGATGTGCCCGAAATCCCTCGTTCTCGCAACCACGCGACCCTTCTCGATGGCGGACCTGCGATACCTGGACCACTACCCGGTCATCTCCGTGATGCGTTGCTCGCTCATACCGGCGTGCCCGGCTGCGGCGACGATTCCCGCCCAGCTGTTGTTATCGATGGGAATGCCCGCATCCAGTCGCTCGACCACACTCTCACGTTCAGGTTCTCCGGGGATGCGAACCTTGTCGAAGCCGCTGGCGGGCGTGGTGCTGTGCAGGTAGGCGACCATCTCGCGTACCTCTTCGTTGAAGGCGTCGATGCCATCGAAGACGTTGGGATCCAGCACGAACATCAGCATGTTGTTCACGACGTTGTTGTTGCGCTCGCGCCCGGGTTGCGCGGTCCATTCGCCGGCCAGGCCGCCCCCCAACAACTCACACATAACGGCCAGCCCATATCCCTTGTGCTTGCCAAAAGGTCCGAGCGCGCCGAAAGGCACTTCGTACATGACCGATGCATCGGTGGTAGGCAGGCCCTCGTGATCGACCAGGCAACCCTCGGCAACGGCCTCACCTTTCATGTGAGCAACCCTCACCTTGCCGAGCGCCACCGCGCTGGTCGCCATGTCCAGCACGATGGGCATGGCGTCCGGACGCGGCACCACGCAGCAGAAAGGATTGGTGCTCATGCGCCGATCCCGGCCGCCCCACGGGGACACCTGTGGTTCGTGACCCACAACGTTGACGAAATGCACGGATACGAATCCGGCGCTACCGCAGACCTCGCCGTAGGTACCGATGCGGCCAAGGTGATGACAGTTGCGCACACCGGCACACACGATGCCCGTGTTTTTCGCACGTTCGAGCGCTATATCCGTGGCTTCGCGGCCGACAACCTGACCGAAACCAAACTGTCCGTCGATCAGCAGCACCGCGCCGTTGTCTTTTACGATTTCGGCGTGGGCGTCCTGCTTCAGGTGGCCGACACCGATGTTGTGGACGTAGGTGGGGATCATGCCCACGCCATGCGAGTCGTGCCCTTTCATGTTGGCCCATACCAGATGATCGGCCACTTCGCGGGCCACGACCTCAGTGCTGCCTGCGGTGGTGAAGATTTCGGTGACGAAATCGGTCAGTTGTTGTTGTTCGATGAGCATTGTGTGTCCTTTCTGACTCCTTTCTGACGGGAGACTTTTTATCACAGTTGCCTCCCCTGTGGGCATGTGACAAGGTCAGGAGTTGGCTCGTTTGGGGGGGACGACATTGGAAAAACTCGCCGAAGGCTATGGGCTTATCGAAGGACCGGTCTGGGACCCGGAATGCGGACTGCTGTTTAGCGATGTATTAAACGGTGGCGTGTTCTGTCTCGATGCGGGTGGAGTGGTGAGCACGGTGTTCGAGCATCGACGCGGCATTGGTGGCATGTCGCTCTACGACGGTGGCGAGGGGACCGAAGGGCTGATCGTCAGCGGCCGCAACATTTCCTACAAACCGTTCGATGGCGGGCAAACCCTCACCGTGCTCGATCGTGACGAGGACGCGGGGCTCGTTGGCTACAACGATATCACCACTGATGCGGCCGGGCGTATTTACGCCGGATCGCTCGGATCCTCACCCGTGTTCGATGACGGTCGGGAGCCTGCCGCGGGTGACTTGTACCGTATCGAACTCGACGGCAGCGCTTCTGTCGTGGGCCGCGATGTCCAGTTGACCAATGGGCTTGGCTTTTCGCCGGACGGGCACACGCTCTACCACTCGGATTCCAGGCGTCAGGCGGTGTTCTGCTACAGCGTGGATGCGGACGGCAGTGTTGGTGAGAAACGCGAGTTTTGCGTTACGGAACGCGGTGTACCCGATGGATTGGTGGTTTCAGAGGATGGGGCCGTGTGGGTCGCGCTTGCCGGTGGCGGGCAGGGCGTTGGCGTATTCGATGAAAACGGCAGCTTTCGCGAACACATCGAGATTCCGCTACCGATGTGCACCAGCCTGTGCTTCGGCGGCGAGGACCTCAGGGAACTCTACATCGTGTCCGGCTCGGATGGCGCGAACGGCGATCGGGCAGGGGCGGTATTCAGAATACGCACGAGCCTCCCCGGCCTGCCGGTACCACCGGCACGAGTGGCGCTGACGACAAGTTCATGACTGAGATTCAAGACGAAAAACGAAGGAGATAGAAATGGCGAGAGAACCCATCGAAACGGGCAGCGAAGCCCTGTTGGCGTATGAAGAAGACGGTGTGGCTGTGCTCACGCTGAACCGCCCGCAGGCACGCAATGCCATGGGCGACGGAATGACCGAGGGACTCGCTGCGGCGCTGCAGTACGCAGAGAACGCATCCCAGATCCGTGCGATCGTCGTGACGGGAGCGGGCGGTGCATTTTGTGCCGGTGGAGATGTGAAGGGGATGGCTGCCGGTGGCGGAGGCGGCGGGCAGGGGCCCTCGCTGGATGAGCGCATTCACGCACAACGGCTCAATCAGCGCGCGACGGCGGGAAAGATGTTTCTGATGCCGAAACCGGTGATCGCGTCGCTGCCCGGGCCGGCCGCGGGCGCGGGGCTTTCACTGGCACTGGCCGCAGATCTGCGCATCATGGCCGATACCGCGTTCATCACCTCTGCATTCGCGAAGGTCGGCTTCTCCGGTGACTACGGCGGCACTTTCTTCCTGTCGCAATTGGTCGGTAGCGGCAAGGCCAGGGAGCTGTACTATCTCTCCGACCGGGTCAGCGCACAGGAGTGCCTGCAGCTTGGCATTGCCAATCAGGTGGTACCGGCAGATGAGCTCGAGAGTGCGACCATGGCGCTGGCGCGGCGTCTGGCTGAGGGCCCGCCGGTGGCCTACCGGTACATGAAGGAGAACTTCAACCGCGCCTCAATGGGAGGGGATGTGATCGACTGCCTCGACCTCGAAGCGACACACCATGTGCACGCGGGCCTGACGGAAGACCATCGCAACGCGGCGAAGGCGTTCGTTGAGAAGACGCAGCCGGTGTTCGTCGGCAGATAGGCCGGCATCAGCCGCGATGGACATCCGGGCGGCGGCGCGCAACGACGTTATAAATGGATTTGCGATCTGGCGGGAGGCCACCGTCCGTGCTCCCGTGGTGGATACGCGACTATGGGACGGCTGTGGGCCGGTTTTGCGCCGGCTGATCGCTGCGTGGCCTCAATGCTGGTCATGACCGCTGCGGCGCCGTTGGTTGCGGTGATCCTGTTTGCCGGTGCACTTGTTCAGCGCGTTTCCGATCTTTGACCACTGCGGTTGGAAATCGGGCGCTGGCACGTGAGAAGGTGAGGCTTTCTCGTTCACAGAGGAGTTCGCGGTTTGTTGGTACGTGTTCTGGAACTCGGCCGCGGTGTGGCGTCGGCTTATGCGGCCAAATTACTCGGGGATCACGGTGCGGATGTCATCAAGGTGGAACCACCGGAAGGTGATGCATTGCGCCGGTGCGGTCCGTGGCCCGCGAACCAGCCGGATCCGGCACAGAGCGGTCTCTACCTCGCACTCAATCTGAACAAGCGCGGGGTGAGCGTAGCAGATGACGAGGTAGAGACATTCGAACGGCTGATCGCGTGGGCAGACGTGGTGGTGCACGATTTTTCCTCTCTCGAAGCACGAGCCAGAGGCGTGGATCGCGAGACCTTTGCGAACACCTCCTCACATCTGGTTACACTCGCGATCACCGCCTTTGGGCAGACCGGGCCTTACGCCGAGTACCAGGCGGAGGATCTGACGCTCACCAATGCCGGTGGCTGGGCGAATCTGTGTCCCGCCACCCATACCGACCCATCCCTGCCTCCGCTCAAGGTCTGCGGCGATCAGTGCGCGCTGATGGCGGCGATCGGGGGTGCCATGACGGCGCTCGCCTTTGCCCGCGAAGCGCAGCGATCGGGTGCTGGCGAGTACATAGACTTCAGCATTCAGGCATATGTCGCCTCCGTGCTCGAACTGGGTGTGCCGGCGTACAGCTATCGAAGCGAGGTGATCACTCGTTATCACGAACGTTCACTGATTCCATGGCGGATCTTCCAGGCCAAGGACCGGCCGGTGTATCTGGTGTGCGTGGAACAGGATCAGTGGGAACGATTGATGGTGTTCATGGGCGATCCTTCGTGGGCCGGGCTGGACGTGTTTGCCGACCAGGCGAGCCGCGCCGAGAATCAGGATCTCGTGCACACCTTCGTTCAGGAATTCGTGTCCGAGTGGACGGCCAACGATCTGTACCACGCGGCGCAGAAGCACCGGATCTGTGTCGCTCCGGTGCTGAATCAGAGCGAGATCGCGGCCAACGAGCATCTGCGCGAGAGAGATTTCTTCACCTGGGTGGCGCGTGATGGATCAGTGCCGGTGCAGTTCCCTGGTTCTTCGATCCTCACGACCAGCGGTCGAGCACCCGTCTCGAGGGGCGCGCCAGCTCTCGGCGAACACAATGCAGATCTGTCCCATCTGCCGGAAGTCTGCGTTCGCAGCAGTGCGAGCGATTCGACACGATTGCCCCTCAAAGGGGTGCGCGTGCTTGACATGACTTGGGCATGGGCTGGGCCCTTCGCTACCATGAACCTCGCGTTCCTGGGTGCAGATGTGATCCGTATCGAGTCAGAGAAACGTGCCGATCTATACAGGCGCTTTCCCGTATATCCGGATGATGTGGAACCAACGCTCAACGTCTCCGGCATGTTCAATCAGTGGAATCAGGGCAAATCTAGCATCACGATCGATTTCGCCACGAGCGAGGGACTCGCATTGGTGAAAAGGCTCGTCGCGGTCAGCGACGTGGTGGTGCAAAACTATGCGACCGGTGTCATGGAGCGGCTCGGGCTCGGGTACGATGCGCTGCGTGAAATCAACCCCGGCATCATCATGGCCAGCGTGAGCGGTTACGGGCAGACCGGTCCCTACCGCGAGTACATGGGGTACGGTCCTGCCATCCCGCCTCTGACCGGACTTGCCGCGGGTACCGGCTACGTGAACGGCGCACCGGAGGAGATAGGATTGTCCATGCCGGACCCTACTGCTGGCATTACCACGGCGCTGGGTGTGATAGCGGCACTCTGCCGGCGCGACGCCACCGGCGAAGGTGATCATCTGGACGTCTCGCTTTGGGAGGCGACGGCGGTGCTGAATGTGGAAGCGTGGATGGATTTCGTGTTCAACGGGGCTGAGCCGGTGCGTATGGGTAATCGACATCCGCGTATGGCGCCGCATGGGTGCTACCCGTGCGCCGGGGACGATGCCTGGATATCCATCGCCTGCCGCAACGATGAACAATGGAAGGCCCTGGCGGCTCTGGTCGGCCACGGACTTGATGGAGACTCCCGCCTAGCGACCCTGGCGGGACGCAAGCGCATTGAGGACGAGCTCGACGCACAGATTACCGGGTGGACTTCAGAACGCGATCGGTGGGCCATTACCAAAGAGCTGCAGGCCCTGGGGATTGCGGCGTTTCCCACCCTGTCCACGCAGGATATCGTGGAAGACGAGCAGCTGAATTCCCGCAAATTCATCGAACGGCTCGATCACCCCGAGGTCGGCAAGCGTGCGCATGCCGGTATTCCCTGGCGGCTCACACGCAGACGCAATGGTGTGAGCCGGCCCGCTCCATGTATCGATGCTGACACAGACCGTCACCTGCAGGAGATTCTCGGCTTGACGACCGAGCAGATCGCTGGCCTGCGTGAACGGACGATAATCGGTATTTAGGCATGGGCCGTCATGCTGATGTCGCAAGTGAGTTTTCGCGATATCCTTCAGGAGTGATCAAATCCTTCGTGACGCTTTGCGTCGTTTTTACAGTAGCGCTCGCCCACGCCTACGAGACCGACCCCTATACCAACCGGCACATACCGATTGCCGACAGTACGGATCGGATGGACGAGCGCGTAAACACGACGCTGGCAGAGATTGCTGAAAACTGGAAGCGCGGCGAGGATGAACGGGCGTTCGTGCGCGCGGTTTACAATAGATTGGGTGGCCGGCATTGGGTGGACAAGTTCGAACGCTGGGTGATCGACTCGCTGGACATAGAGAAGCTCGAAAACTCACGAAAGAAGAGCGTGTACAACGGTGTGCCGCTGTACGCCAACAGAGTCGCAGGAATCTTCGGCTTCGGCCCCACGGTAAAGGTTGCGGGCGTGTTTGTCGGCACCGACAAGTTCGGGCACTTCTTCTCTCAGGGCCGTAAGTTCTACGATCGCTATGTACGCACGGGAGACGAGGCGGAAGCGGCGCGGCGATCTGCATACACGGAGAGTGCGATATTCGGCCAGCTGACCACCGGCATATACTCTAACGCCGATGTCGTTGCCAATTTCGAGGGCTACCGGTTCTACCGCAGCCTGTTCAACGACAACCCGAATTTCCAGAAGCCGCCAATCTTCGTCTGGAGAGGCGGTAAACCAGAACAAAGGCGTGCGTTCACATGGAACGATCACGTCAACGATTTCTGGGACGAGGCGATAAATGCGAACCACTCCGACCGTATCCTGCGCCCCCACCTGTTGCGCCAGGTTCTCAAATACTGTCGTCAGTACAGAGAGTTTCCCGGTCTCTACACGTCCGACCAGTTCGAGGTGCTCTGGGCGCGCTACTTACACATCGGGTTGAAGGACACCCGCGAGCTTAGCGCCGCGACGTATCTGGGCAATCACTGCCCGCCCTGAAGGTGGCAGCGCGCGCGGAGAATACGGCGGCTAGCCTGATTCCAATCCGCGTTCCGACAAGAACTCTGGGTTGAACAGGCTCGATTGATACTTGCTGCCGGTATCGGCCAGTATGGTGATGATTGTGTGTCCAGGTCCCAGTTTGCGGGCGACTTCTACCGCCGCACACAGATTGATGCCGGTGCTCGAACCGAAAAACCAGCCTTCCTCGCGCAGCATGCGATACACCATCGGTACCATCTCCTGATCCGGCACCTGCACCGCATCGTCGACGGGGATGTCGAGAAGATTGTCCGTAACACGTGAATTGCCGATACCTTCCGTGATGGAGGGTCCCGGGGTCATCTTCGCCTCTCCGGTCGTTACCCAGTTGTACAGCGCGCTACCATGTGGATCCGCAAGTACGATGCGTACGCCTTCGTTCTGGCTCTTGAGATAGCGAGCCGTACCAGCCAGCGTGCCACCGGTACCGACGGCGCAGGTAAAAGCGTCAATCGCGCCGCCTGTCTGAGTCCAGATCTCGGGGCCCGTGGATTCGAGGTGGGCCATGCGATTGGCCACATTGTCGAATTGGTTGGCCCA
>DCWG01000014.1:17155-17480 GCA_002327525.1 Gammaproteobacteria bacterium UBA2168
CACATTGTCGAATTGGTTGGCCCACACGGCGTTGTCCAGCGAATCCGCGTAACGGCCGGCCTGCTTTTGGTAGTTCATCTCATCGGCATAGGGCACGGCCGGCACGACACGTACCTCGGTACCGAGCGTCTTCAGAATCTCCACTTTCTCCGGAGACTGGTTGTCGGGCATGTAGATGACGCACGGGTAGCCGCGTTCGTTGCATACGTGTGCGAGCCCAATGCCGGTATTGCCAGCCGTGCCCTCTACCACCGTACCGCCCGGTTTCAGGGCTCCGCTGTTCTCGTGTTCCCTGACCATCCACAGGGCTGCGCGGTCTTTGACC
>DCWG01000036.1 GCA_002327525.1 Gammaproteobacteria bacterium UBA2168
TGTCTGCCAATTGGGCGAAGAGTTCCGCGCGCCGAATATGCAGGCCCGCTAAGCTGGGGCGTTCTACGTCAAACGCGTCGAGCCGCCATCCTTGCGGCAGAACCTGCCGCACTGCGGAAGGTGCCCATATCGGAGTAGTGAACCACGCGAGCGCCGTTGCAATCGCGAACGTTGCGAGTGCGGTGGCGATGTAGCGTCTGACGAAGGCAGGAGGCACGCGGCACACGTCCGGGCGAGAATTGGATCACGAAGCATAGCGCGCTCTGTACCTGTTTTGGGGTGGCCCTGCGTAATTCATGGTGGCAGCGATGGAGGTGGAGGCACGCGTTGCGTACCCCACGCCCGGGATCGCCGGTCAGCGCGCTCCGGCCGACGCTGCCGCCGTGCCTCGGCGGCACATCGCTGCATCGCCACGAACTCACGCGCATCCAGACCACCGTCGCCGTTCGTATCGACGCCTTTGAAGCCCTGCACGAGGCGTTTCTTCAGATTCGGTGGCAACTCGCTCCATACCGGCTTGCCGTCCATATCCTGGTCCATGAAGCCGATGATGTAGTTCTCGAACACACCCTCTTGATCCTTGCTGAGATCCTCGCTTTCCGTGGAGCCGACCAGGATGTGGTGTACTACCACGTTGCGGTCGCCGGGCACGACGGTCGCTGACGTGACCCAGATGTCACGGTCGAGTGGGTTTTTTCACGACCGGAAAGTTGTAGTCCACGATGCCGCTTGCCGGGATCTCGACGATGAGGTTCGGCTCTGCGAGGGGCCATTCGGTGACACGCGTGTTTGCCACGACCAGAGGATCGGGTCCCTCGCCGAGCGCAGCGCCCGCCTCGATCCAGTGGGTGAGAGTCTGCACCTGATCGACGGAAAGGCTGCGATCACCCTTCCAGGTGCCGACATGAGGACCCGCGTGCCAGGGCGGCATGCGCTTGGTGCGGATCACTTTGCAAATCATGGGCGCAAAACCGCGCACCATGTTGTAGTCCGGCATTGCTCAGGAGCCGATGCCGCCTTGTGTGGCATGCCACACACTTTTGCTGCAGCAGCGGTGCGATCGTTTCGCTGTAGCTGATCTGCTCATGCGCCTTGCCGCGTTCCGTGAAATTAATGAGGCAGCCGTTGACCTGAATCATGAATACGATGGCTGCCGCATCGCGGTGGTAATACAGCTCACGTGCTTTGCCTTCGTGATCGAGCAGCACGAAATTGTCCACACGCAGGGCCTGAGCTGGCTGGGGCGTCAGAGTACCGAGCGTCGCCAACAGCGTGGCCAGAATGACACTGGTGCGTCACACTCAGATCTCCGAACGGAAGTAAGCAGGGGAATACCGAGGTATAGCGCGTCAAGGTGTCGCAGAATAGATGCGCCTATGAGGTCCGCGTGGCTCTCCATCAACCAGTGTCCGGCGTCGAGTTCTACTTCGGTGAAGGGCCCGTCCAGATAACGGCCCTGGGCCGCCACTGCGGAGCGGCCCACCGCGGGATCTTTGTTGCCCCAGATGAACAGCACAGGTAAGCGCACGACGGGATCGGCCTCGCTGTCCTCCAGCGCTGCTGCCCGGTACCAATTGAGCGCTGCGGTGAGGGCGCCGGGTTCCCTGAAAACAGTGACGTATTCCTCG
This sequence comes from Gammaproteobacteria bacterium UBA2168, assembly GCA_002327525.1. Classification (GTDB taxonomy): domain Bacteria; phylum Pseudomonadota; class Gammaproteobacteria; order Pseudomonadales; family Azotimanducaceae; genus JASLQO01. The sequence goes on from DCWG01000036.1 coordinate 1,629, forward strand.
CGTACGGCAGTGGCGTGCTCGGCATAGAGCGTTTTCAGCAAGCTCAACCCATTGAAAGTAAGGAGTATTTCGGGGAGTAAGGGGGTTCGGAAGAGCAACATGTAGCTACTCTTCGATTGCTGCTCCGCATCATTGGCGATGGCCTCGCCAAACGCGGCCAGATGGGGTATGGACAGCGACGTCCAGCTTTCCAGGCGTTCGGCGTGGTGCATGGCCATGCCCCAGCCCACCCCTGCCCCCCAGTCGTGTCCGACCAGATGGAAGGTATCGAAACCCACGTGCTCGGCCACGTCTAGCACGTCCTGCATCAGGTGGGCGATTTGATAATCCGAAACGGATTCCGGCCGCGCTCCGGGGGAATAACCCCGCTGATCGAAAGCGACCACTCGATAACCGGCTGTCGCGAGAGTGTTGATCAGAGGCGTCCACATCACGGAGGTTTCGGGAAATCCGTGCAGCAGCACCACGTTCCCCTTCGGTTGGGGAGTTCGAAAACCTGCAACCCGAGCACGAAACTCAAGGGCACCGGTGCCTATGCGTACCAGTCCATCAGGTTGATTCGGGGCGAACAGCGGCAACCCGGCGGTGTGCGCTGTATGCGAGCGGTCATGGTCGAGCGATGCCCATGCGCCCAGCCACATTACCGCGACTGTGCCGACCACGAGCACGAGCAGTACCAGAATCAGGCGTTTGATCCACAACATGTCCACGACCTCCGGATGGCAGATGCACGTTTGTGCTCTATCAGGGTTTAAAGTACGCCTTTCGACCCACGGTGGGAAACACGAAGTGAAACCCTTCAGAGATGCGGCTGCCGGTATTCAGCAACACGGCATCACCCGGGTGGCCTTTCCGCGCATGGACGATCCAAAGATGATTCCACTTTGGTTTGGGGAAGGGGATGCGGTAACGCCGGAGTTCATCCGAGAGGCCGCCAAGACGGTGCAGATGGGTGTGCAGCTAGGAGGAAAAACGCGCGATCAGATCCATGGAGGAAAGCGGCCTAGTAGTCCTTGCGGGGTGTGCCCCCGGAGCTCTGGACATCGCTCTCCAACCGATGCCACAGCAAGGTGCCGCCCGCGACGGCGACCGGTATCACGAGAATGTTGACGATCGGTACCGACATGAGGGCCGTGGTGCACCCCCCGAAGGCGATAGCGCTCAAGCGATGCTCGCGCAGTCGCGAACAGGTGTCTTTGAATGGTCGAGCCCAGTTTTCTGCAGGCAGATCGGCGAACTGAACGGCCATCACCCACGCGCCGAAGAAAAACCAGATCAGCGGCGAGACGGCGTTGACCACGGGAATCAGAGTCAGCAGGAAGGCCGCCAGCAGCCGCGGCAAGTGGTAGAGCATTTTCCGTGCCTCGCGTTTCACTGCGGCGGCGATGGAGGCGAGCAGTGGGGGCTCGGGTGGAGCCTCGGGTAGCCCGGCTCTGCGTTCAACCACACGCGACAGTTTGCCCATGAACGGCCCGGAGAAAGCGGCGGCGAGCAAACCGAACAGCCAGCCGCCCACCAGGAAGACGAACAGATAAATCAGCGGTGTGAGCAGCCAGTCGAGAAACGACAGCCATTCAGGCAGAACCGCGAGCGCCCGTTCGGACAGAGCGTCTATGGTCGTGATGGCAAACCACAGTCCCATCGCGACGACGAAGAAACTGATCAGGGCAGGAACCAGTATGAAACGCCAGATACCGCGTTGCCGCAGAATGCGGTAGCCATCGCCGAAAGCGCCGATGCCGGTTGCGACACTCACTATCCACCGGTCCCCTGGTCTACCGCCGCGCTCAGTGTGTCCACCATGAAGTCGATCTCGGCTTCGGTGATGATGAAGGGTGGGCCCATGCACACGATGTCGCGCACGACTCCCGTGCCTCCGCCATAGAAAAACACGCCCCGTTTGAGTCCCGCGCCCACGACGCGATTGGTGATGTTGCGCTCCGCGGCGAAAGGCTCGAGGGTGTCGCGATCCTCGACCAGCTCGATGGCCTGTAATAGTCCGCGCCCCCGCACCTCGGCCACGTATGGATGGTTGGAGAAGGCATCGTTGAGTCTGCGCTCGAGCTTCTCTCCCAACGTCCTGGCCCGTTCTACCAGCCCGTCCTCGGACATTATCGTCAGCACCTCGGCGGCCGCGGCGCACGCTGCCGGGTGCGCACCGAAGGTGTGGAACATGACGTTCATGCCGCCGTCGTCCAGCGCCTGTCCGATGTCTTCGCGAGTAAATACGCCGCCGAGCGGTGCATAGCCTCCGGCGAGCCCCTTCCCGGAGACCAGAATGTCCGGTTCGATGTCCCAATGTTGATAACCGAAAGGTAAACCGGTGCGCCCGAATCCTGTCATCACCTCGTCCATGATCAATAAGACTCCAAACTCGTCGCACAGCGCCCGGATGCCCTCCCAATAACCATCAGGTGGAACGATGGCCCCGCCCGAGGAGCCGGTGATGGGCTCGGCGACGAATGCGGCGATGGTTTGAGCTCCAACCGCCTCGAATACCGCTCTGGTAGCGTCGATGTAGTGGGCACCGGCATCCGGATGGTGCGATCCCAGCGGACAGCGAAGCGGATAAGGTGTGGGAGCTTTGGGGTAGGTGTCGAAGCTCTGCTTGAGCGCGTGGGTGAAACCCTTCTTTCTGCCTTCGTGACCACCGGCCGCCATCGTCACCAGCGTGGTGCCATGATAGGAGATCTCTCGTCCGAGGATGCGGGTGCGGGCATGGTCGCCCCGGGCGGCATGGTACTGGAGTGCGATCTTGATGGCCGACTCGACCGCCTCGCTGCCACCGGAGGTCATGTGTATCCGCGAAAGCCGTTGTGGCAGCCAGTCATCGGTCAGTGTGTTGGCAAGTCTCTCTCGCCCCGGGGTCAGCCAGGGTGGAACGACGTAGGTCGTTTGAAGCGTCGCCTCGGCAACCCTGTCGGCGACCCGTGCCAGTCCGTGGCCGACGTTGACGACTATCGCGCCGCCTGCCGCATCGAGCAGGCGCTGCCCATCGTCGGTGTACAGATAGACTCCCTCGGTGTTCACGATGTTGATGCTGCGGCCGGGAGAGAACGGCCAGTTTACGTCCCGGGTCATGCTCAGCCTTCCTTGCTATGATGGTTGATCAGTTTGAGGTGTTCACCCGCTTCGTCAATGCCCTTCTCGGATGCGAGTGTCAGCCAGTATCGTGTTCTGTGTTTGTCGGGCGGGGGGTCTTTGTACTGTAGTTTGTACTGTAGATAGGCGAGACCAAACAGCAGACAGGCATGCGGATCACCCGTGCTGGCTTGCCTCTCGAGCCACCCTAGAAACAGGCGTTCCAGCCGTTCACGGCTGCGGTACAGGGCACCGGCAAACTCGCCTCCACCCGGAAGTTCTACCAGTCCGCTCGCAATGCAGTCGTGGTTCCGTATTCCCGTCAGCCGAATACCCGAGGCCAGGACACGCATGCCGAGCCCGAGCGGGACGTTGGCCTCCCACAGACCCTCGTGCCTGGAACCGTCGGTGAACGTGGAGCTACCCTGTCCGTGGCGCTCTCCATCACGCCACTCTCCCTCGTAGGTACTGCCTGAGGCATCCTCCCAGATTCCGGAGCCGTGCCGTCGGTCCGCGTGCCATTGACCCCGGTAGCGCTCGCCGTAGGACGTGGTCAGTGCGCCACTGCCTCGCCTGAAAGCGGTGACGAAATCACCCTGGTAGATATTGCCGGTGGCGCTTGTCGAAGTTCCGCGGCCGTGCGGTTTGCCGTGTTCGAGCCGACCCTCGTAACGCCTGCCATCCGCCCATTCGAGGATCGCATCTCCGGTGAACTTAAACCGAGTGCTGTCGATACGCAGCACCCGGCCATCTGGTAGCGTGAGGGTCGCCGCATCGATGTCGTTGACGCCGGCGGGCGTGACACCCGGGGGGATCTTCACACACCCGCCAATGATCCATGTCAGGAGGAGGGGCAGCATCGTCAGCCGGTAGGACATACACGGATGAAAGACGATTCCCCGCCAAAACACAAAGCCGCGACTCAGGGTGCGGCTGTCCGGCGAAGCAGGGTTTGCTAAAGTGCTCGTCTTTGTTGTGCGAGTACGGGAAATGAGTGAAGGGAAGGGCGTTTCGGAGGGGATCGACGCGGAAGCGGTCACTGGTTGGCTGACTAGGCACATCGAGGGACTGGCACCGCCTGTCACTTTCTCCCTGATCGCCGGGGGTCACTCGAATCTCACGTTTCGATGCTTGGATAGTGCCGGAGCAGCGTTCGTGTTGCGCCGCCCACCGCTTGGACACGTCCTTGAAAGCGCGCATGACATGGGCCGCGAACATCGAATCATCTCGGCACTCGTCGATGAACCCGTACCGGCGCCGCGAACGATAGGTCTGTGCGAGGACCGGGAAGTGAACGGTGCGCCCTTTTATGTCATGCAGTTTGTGGATGGTGCGGTATTGCACGATGCGGAAGTGACCCGCGCCATCCCGGAGCACGATCGCCATGCGCTGGGAGTCGACGTCATCGACGTGTTGTCGCGCCTGCATGCGGTTGATCCGGACGCCGTCGGCCTTGGTGATCTCGGCCGCAAGGAAGCCTATCTGGCGCGGCAGTTGCGGCGCTGGAACAAGCAGTGGGAAGCGACCAAGACACACGAGATCCCGGCGATGGAGGCGACCTCCCAAATACTGGAAGCTCGCATGCCGGAGCAAATCGGATCGGCCATCGTGCACGGCGACTACCGTCTCGGCAACATGATCGTGGGCGAGGGACGAATCCGTGCGGTGCTCGACTGGGAATTATGCACACTAGGCGATCCGCTGGCGGACGTTGGTTACCTGTTGAACGCATGGGTGGAACCTGAAGACGGGCTGGGAGAGGTGGCGCCCACGGCGATCGGTGGATTTCCGACGCGTGATGAGTTGTGCCGGCGCTACAGTGACGCCACCGGCCGGGATTTGTCGGCGATCAACTACTATCGAGCCTTCTCCCACTGGCGCCTGGCGGCGATCGGCCAGGGTGTCTACAAGCGCTATCTGGTCGGCGCTATGGGGGATCAGCAGGGCATGGACCTGGATGTCTACAAGGAGTCGGTCGCCACGAGGGCGCAGGCCGCGCTCGATCTGTTGGATTGAGCGCTGGCGGAGGTGGGCGTGGCTACTGGCTAGCTATCACCCGCGCCGGTTACGACGCCGGCCTGGTTGCGGTTGCGTTCGAGGGATTCGAGGCTTTCGCGAGGCATGCGATCCCATTCTTCCTGTGATCGGCACAGCTTGCGTGAAACGCGTGTTCCCGTCTCCCGTTCGCGCCGACAGACGCGCCGGTGGCCGGTGCTTGCCGCGCGGGCTGTGCGGTGGTTTGACCGGGCGTGGCTGCCGCTGTCTCATCGCTGGTGGAGCGCGCAGCGGGCGTGCCAGCACACCCGGAGAGGAAAAGAACCGTTGTGAGGCAGATTGCGAGTACGGATGAGCTTTTTGTCATCTCGGCGCTTCATGTTGAATTGCGGCGGGCTAATGTAGTCGATTTTGCGTTGACTCGTAGCGGGCGAATGTTCGCCCGGTCCGCAGATTTCTGCGGCGCAGGCTCCTAGCGCAGTAATTCCATCTCGTTCTGGTAGAGGTACTCGAGCGATTCGTCGCAAATCCGGTCCCACTGATGCTGAGGGAGGCACACGGCTTTTTTTCACGCGGGTACCTGTTGCCACCCGCTTGCACACGCGGATGTCGTGGATCTTCAAGTCGGTGCGGTAGGTGGCCGACAACTGAGGCGAACCCTGCGCGGCCGTGTTGGTGGCGCTACAACCGGCGAGGCAGGCCACAGCCAGCAGTACCGGAACCAGAGCAGCCCGTCGCAGCGTGGCAAATGATCTGGCCGTGAACTCGTATACGTGATGTATCCCGCCCCCTTGCAGCTCGCCTGCATCTTGGTGCTGACGCAACCTGATGTGAAGGCCGCGTTGAGATGCGGTGTATGTTGTCGGTCAATCACCAGGTGCCGTGAGTCCCCTGTGCTGCGAGAAAAGCCCTAGAGCGCTGCCCGGGCCATGGTTTGGTCCTTGCAGCCCTTGAGGTGATCCGGGAGATGCTGGTAGCGAGCGTATAGATCCATTGTCGCTGGCCAGAAATGCTGCACCGCAAGTGAGAATCTACCCGCGTATCAGTTTTGGGGTCTGCGATAAGGAGGGGAAGAAAAAAGGCGTGTCAGTGGTTGGCACCGCTGAAAGCAACTCCGCTTCTGGGGGAAGGACACTTGAAAGGGAGGACTGCTTGAGTTGCGTGCACGCCTGTAACCTGATGTGGACCCATTATGTACAGTACAAAGCTGGTGTCAATGTTTTTTTTTAATTTTTGTACAGGTTTTGTTCAGGGTGGTCAGTTGGGTGTGGAAAGAAGTTGCTCGGCCTCGGCCAGCACTTCCAGCGCGAGTTCCAGTTGAGCACGAGCGTGAGTGGTATCGGTATGCACGCGTGCGTACAGCGGCCCTTGTTTGTGCATCTGCTGATCGTCGGCGTCGCTCGCCTCCCCCGCCGTCGGTGTCTGCGAGCAGCTCTCTGCGTAGTCGGCGAATGCGTTCAGCTGCGTGATCAGGTCCACCAGATGGGCGGGACATTGGGTGGGGTTCTCACTGCTGGCAGCGATGGCGATCAGTTCGTCGTCATCGAAGCGGCGGGGAGCGGTGCGTGCCGCTCGCAGTGGCAGTCCTGCCGAGGTCGCGCACGCATGTTCGATCTCCAGCCACTTCAGCGGCCATTTGAGCGTGGCAATGCCGGCTTCCTGAATCAGCCCAAGGTGCTGGTCGGTGGCGAACTGATAGAGGCAGATCAGTCGTGTGCTGCTGAAAAGCTGCCCAATCTGTTCCACTGCTGCGGAAACCAGCACGGGAAACTGGACGACCAGGATGTCCAGCTCATCGACGCCACTCTGGTCGTCGAGCAGATTTTCGACGTTCGCCCAGCGCGCACGTACATCGATACGCTTGATATCGCTCTGTTGACGCTCTAGAACCAGCAGGTTGGGTCCGGCGAGACCGACTCGTGCCGGCTGCGTGCCGGTGCGGCGTACGGATTGCAGGCGGTCGATGAGCTGTTCGTCACTCAGTTGCACAATGGACGAGATCGGGTGTCCCTGATCGATGAGCTGCCGAATGCGTTTCAGCCGTGCAACCTGATCCTTGCTGTAGAAACGCGTCTTACCCGCCCGATGGGCGGGTGCGAGACCGTAGCGGCGTTCCCAGGCGCGCAGGCGTTCCACCGCCACACCGGAGAGTTCGGCCGTCGTACCTATCCTGTACAGGTCTTCATTGAGATCCATGCGTAGCCTGACGGCATGTTGCCCAGTACAAATACTGTACAGGATTGTACGCATTGGATCTGTCTTGTCCAGTTCGATACGCGTGACTTTGAACGGGCGCACAAGAGTCACAGAGGCGGTTTTGGTGTGAGAGAAAGCGGACTGCAACGGCGCCAAGGGCAGAAAAGAAGGCGTGGTGACAGCACATTGCGGCGCTGTCTTCGCGGCTAGGGAGGAAGGGGAGAGAGACACCGCGCCACGCCGTTGCTCTTCCAGGGTGTATATACTGCACTGCACCACCGGAGAGATGTCACGCATTTTACCCATGTTTTGGGCCACGGCAAGAGTTTCTGTCGTTTATTTTGTTTCTGATTCGTTACGAGCCGTAACACTCACATTGCGTTGCGCAAAATTCCCTATAATCGGTTTGTTGTGCAACGCAATCAACGGTTCACACCGGCGCTCGATCGTTTTCTAATGGGCGCACATTCATACGGAGCCACCCCGTGCAGAACAATCTGGGACTGTTTCTAGCCAAAAGGGCATTTCTCACTCCCGATAACGAGGCCTACGTAGACAGCGTGTCGGATCTGCGGCTGACCTTTGCCGAACTCAACGCGCGCAGCAACCAAATCGCCAATGCGTTGCTCGCGGACGATGTCCAAAAGGGGGAGCGCGTTGGACTGCTGCTGATGAACAGCGCCGAATTCATGGAGGCCTACTTTGCGCTCGCCAAGGTCGGTGCAGTGGTGGTGCCGTTGAACTGGCGGCTGGTGGCCGATGAGCTCGAATTCATTCTGAAGGACAGCGGCACGCGCCGATTGATATTCGGCGATGAATTCGTCGATACGGTGGCGGAACTGCACGCGCGCGGAGACAAGACGGATATCCAACAGTGGCTCCAGGTGGCTGACGAGAGTGCATGCGCCCATTTTGCGGGTAGCTACCCGGGGTTCAGGGATGCGGCGCCGCCGGACGAGCCGGAGATGCTGGCGGCCGATGACGACATGCTCTACATCATGTACACGTCGGGCACGACAGGACTGCCCAAGGGCGTAGTGCACACGCACACCACCGCTATCTGGGCGATACTCACCATCGCGGCCAACACCTATTTTCGGGAGGGAGACCGCTATCTGGCAGCACTCCCCATGTTTCATGTCGGTGCTCTTACACCACTTGCAGTCAACGTGTACCGGGGTGCGACCTCGATCGTCATGCGCACGTTCGACCCTGTGCGAGCCTGGGAACTGATCGAGCAGGAGCGTATCAGCACCGGTCTCGCGGTGCCGGCCATGCTCAGTTTCATGTTGCAGGTACCCGATTTTCAACGCTTCGACTACTCGACCTTGCGCTGGATGATGACCGGAGCAGCTCCCGTACCGCCCGATTTGACTCGCGAGTATGCCGACCTCGGGGTAGAGATTCTGCAGGTCTACGGACTTACCGAGAGCTGTGGGCCGGCATGCCTGATGGATTCTGCCAATGCACTGCGCAAACCCAGCTCCACGGGCAAGGCTTTTTTTCACACGCTCGTGCGCGTGGTGGACGGCGAAGGCAACGATTGTGCTCCCGGTGAGGCCGGGGAGGTACTGGTCAAGGGCGCGCACGTCATGCGGGAATACTGGAATCGCCCGGAGGCGACGGCGGAAACCCTCATTGACGGATGGTTGCACACGGGTGACGTAGCGGTGGTGGATGACGAGGGATTCATCAGTATTCAGGACCGAATCAAGGACATGATCATCTCGGGGGGTGAAAACGTATACCCGGCCGAGATTGAGGCCGTGCTCATGAGTCATCCGGACATCACAGAAGCCGCGGTCATCGGTCGTGAGAGTGCGCGCTGGGGGGAGAGTCCATTCGCCATTGTGGTGCGCTCGGACACGAGCCTCACCGAATACCAGGTGGCGGATTTTTGCCGTGAAAAGCTGGCCGGTTACAAGCAACCGCAAGGCGTGGCATTCATAGAAGAGATACCGCGCAACCCGAGTGGCAAGATTCTCAAACGGGTATTGCGGGAGCAGTTTCCCGGGCCTGCGGATCAGTAGCGCTCAGGCAAGCCGCTGCCAGGCGATCATTCCCCAGGTGATGATCACGAGCAGTAACGCTATGGCCACGGCGGCAGAACCCATATCCTTGGCGCGGCCGGCCAGATCGTGGTGTTCCTCCCCGGCGCGATCGACCACTGCCTCCACCGCGGAATTGAGGAGTTCCGTGACCAGCACCAGTGCGCACACACCGATCAGCAGCACCACCTCCACGGTGCTGCGTCCCAGCCAGAACGCGAGGGGTGTGAGGATCAGTGCAATCGTACATTCCTGGCGGAACGCGGACTCGTGCATCCAGGCGGCGCGCAGTCCTTTCACAGAGTACTGCGTGGCCTTGAACAAGCGAGTGAAACCAGTGTGCCCGGGTTTCATGTGTCTACTGATGATCCGGGCAGGGACCACTCTCGACCTGAATGGTGGAGTGGTCGATCCCGAAGCGGCCTAGCAGTACACGCTTGAGTTCGGCAACCACCGCGTGGGTATCGAGACGCTCGTCGATGTTGGCGTGTAGCGTGAGTAGAGGTTTCTCGGCTGTCAGTGCCCAGGCATGAACATGGTGCACACCGGTCACGCCGGGCACCTCGGTGGACAGCGTGTGGGTGATCTCGTCGAGATCGAGCCCGGTCGGAACACCCTCCAGCAGAATATGAGTGGATTCGCGCAGCACCCGCCACGCGCCGCGTCCTAGAATCACTGCGATGACCAGTGCGAGCAGTGCATCCACCTGTGTCCAGCCCCAGAAATAGACCACCACCGCGGCGATGATCGCTGCCGCAGAACCGAGCAGATCACCCAACACGTGAAGTGCTGCTGCTCTAACATTGGCGCTGTGTCGGCCATGCAGCCAGCGGAAGACTATCAGGTTGATGACGAAGCCGGTGGCGGCGACGCTCAGCGCCGGCAGAGGCAGCATGGTTTCAGGTGTGTGGATGCGTGTGATCGCCTCGATGAGAATCCAAACCACCAGCAATAACAGGGTGAGACCGTTGACGAACGCGGCGAGCACCTGCCAGCGGTGATAGCCATAGGACAACGTGCCATCGATCTCGCGGCGTGACAGACGCATCGCGTACCAGGCGAGCCCCAGCGCGGTTGCATCCAGAAACATGTGTCCGGCGTCGGCCAGCAGTGTGAGGGAGTTGGCGACGATTCCGCCCGCGACTTCGATCAGCGCAAAACCCGTGATCACAAAGAACGCGCGCTTCAGGACAGCCTCGTTGTGATCATCGGCGTGGAGGTGGGACATCGGCGCAAGGTACCACAATTTTTCTGTGGCGCACGCCAGAGGGATATCCCGATCCCGGCGCGAACGAAGGGCCTGTCAGCCTGGCAGTCTGCCTGTGTCGGGTGATGTCGAACGTTCCGACACGATGGTGGTCAGTGTCACGATTCGTCGCATCACCAACGGTTGCAGGCGCTCGGCGGTGCCCGAGTTGCTGGTGAGAAAACTCTGGTAGGCATGCAGCGCCTGTTCGGGATTCCCGAGACGCTGGTAGCTGTAGGCGATGTTGAGATTGGCCGGCGCATGGGTAGTGGCTTCCAAAGACACGAACCCCAAGTTGACCAGAATCTCACGCAGCCGGTTACTGGTACGTTTCTGCTCCCTCAGCGCCAGGTCGAGCTGACGTTCATCGAGCAGCCCCGCCTCGATAGGTCGTTCGTCGAGGTGCTTGTGCGGGCGTTTGTCATGAACGTCGAGCGCCGGTTGGCGTAGTGTCGCACCCGGTGCCACGGTATTTTTGCCGTGGCGAGGCAGAACAGCAGTATGGAGGAGTGGTTGCCGTTGTAGCGCTTGACCTGGCCACCTTTCTTCCAACCCTTCGAGCCGGAATCGATGCCCCTATCCTGGTCCATCATGTGGCTGACCTTCTTGGCGATGGTGTTATCTATCCCATCGAGCCGGTAGATCACGAACTTACCGTCCTGGGAACCATTGCCGCGCGGAACGATGGACGTGTTATCTCAGGCAGGAACTGAAAAGACCGCCAATGAGATCGCATGCGGCGGTGTTGTCGATGGCGGTTGGTTGGGCAAGGAGGGAACGATCAGCCGCGCAGCACTTGCGCGATTCGGGCGACAGCCTCGATTCCGATAGTCTCATTCTCTGCGACGGGCATGATGTTGAACACGCGGCAGCCAGCATCCCGATACGCAAGCAGGGCGTCGGCCACCTCGTCCACGGAACCCCATGGGCTGAACTTCTCGAAACGCTCGTACGGGATCTGGTAGAACTCCCGCATCCCTTTAGCAAGGCGTGCGCGGGCATGTGCTCGGTCGTTGTCCACACCCACCCACACCTGAATGCTGTGGGCCTCGGTGGTTCGGCCGTGTGCCTGTGCCATGCGGTTCACTTCGTCCACTGAACGCCGGTATCGCTCGGGTGTCGACCAGATGCCGAGCCAGCCATCACCATGGCGCGCCGCGCGGCGCAGGGACGCGTCGGCGCGTCCTCCGACCAGGATCGGAATCGGCAGCTTCGGGGCTGGTTTGATCCAGGCCCTTTCGAACTGAAAGAACTCGCCTTCGAAGTCCAGCGGTTCGCCGGTCAGGAGTTCGCGCACGATGTACAGGCACTCATCGGTGCGGCGGCCACGCGTGGCGGGATCGATACCACACATGGCGATTTCGTTACGGTCCTCGCCGCCGACGCCGATCCCGAGCATCAGCTGGCCAGCGGAGGATTCGGCCAGTGTGGAAAGTTGGCGTGCGGTGACTATGGGATGGCGTAAAGCGAGCAGGTACACACCCACGCAGACCTTGAGGTCGGGGTGGAGTGCGGTGAGTGTGGCGGCGTTGATGAGCCCATCCATGCCGGTGCCGACATGGAAGCTGACGTGATCAGCGATGAACACGTGATCAATACCTGCTTCGACGATGTGTGAAACCGTCCTCGCGCGTTGGTCGAAGGGCGAATTGAGCAGGGCGGGTGAGGCCAGTGTGCCGACGAGTACATCCATTGGTTTAGCGCACCGGTCAACTGCCGGCTGCAAACTCCGTGAAAAAAGAAATGATTATTGCCAATTGCCGCTCTGTAGGAAACCGGGTATTAGCCCGGGATCAATGCGCACGAAGTTGCCCAGTTCTCCGTGCATGTACAGTGCATTTCGGTGTTCGCTAAACTGGATGGTCGCAGCCGGATCGCGCTCGCGGCAAAAGTGCCGGTCGCCGAGCGCGGTCAGGATCGGCCTATGCTCGCGAAGCTCGAAGCTCGAAGCTCGAAGCTCAGGCCTCCGGAGACGACGGAGACGTGTGCCCGTGCGAGCTTCCCGGATTACCAGCGTTGTAGCGTAGCGCGAGTCGAGGTGGGGTAGTACGTGCTGGCGTAGTAGGCGAGGCGGTCGTATACGCCATCGGATTGGACGAGTAACTCAATATCTCGTGTCGGCGCGTGGCATGCCCTAAGGTTGCAGTACCCGGGTGCGCAGGTATTCGGCGAAAGGCCTCCCGCTGACTTTCTCGATGACGAGGCTTGTGAGTGCCGGAGTGAGGTTTGAGTAGCTGTGCTGGAGTCCGGGTGGCCAGCGGGTCGTTCACCAGGACGGATCGAGGTGCGTTGCTCGTGACAGCGGCATCGGAGCGTCGACCGACCACGCCTGCGGTCCGAGGTCGGTGAAGCCCGCGGACAGTTTCGCCAGGTGGATCAGCAGCACGGGATCCGTCTCCCGCCAACGGTTGATGTGCGGGATTTCCGGCAGGATGGAGGGAACCCGGGTATGCCGGTCGAGGTGGTCTTCTCGCACCAGTTCACCGAGAGCGAGCGCGGTGAACGTCTTAGTGATGGAACCCCAGCGCATGGGTGTATCGAGGCTCTCGGTGCCGTAACCGGCCTCCTACCAGCCGCCCCTGGTCCATCAGTATTAGGGACATGGCGGGATCAGCGGATGTTCAGAACAGGCTTTCGTTACGGAAAGCCAGGTGGAGTTTGCGGCGGGCGAAACGCCAGCCCTCAAGTGTTCGTGCGAAGCGGTCTTCATAGTGACCGACGGCGGCCGGCCGATCGAAGGCGACAGGCCCGTGTTCGAGACTCTCGGGACCGATGTGACGGTACAGCGTCAGGTAGGAGATACCCCTTGCGCTGTCGCGGTCCATTACCTGTGTGTATATGTTGGTCAGCACATGGCGTGAGCGAAGTTCATCCGGACGTTTGTTCATCGCCGCGCGAATCGTATCGGCCCCGATCATTTCACGGCCAGTATCGAGGATGCCATCTGCCGTGAAGAGATCTGCGAACGTGTCGTAGTCACGAAAGTCCACGGAACGCGCATAAGCATAGGATAGCTGTTCGCACTTGCGTTCGATCTCGATGAGCTCAGCGAGACTCATAGCGCTCAATTCATACCTCCTCAGGTCCTCTGCCGGTTCGATGGTAGTATCGGGCATCGACTCATTACGGGAAAGCTCATGGAACGCATGTCACTGGACTTCGACGGTAACGTCGCAATTCTCAAATTCAATCATCCCGAAGTGCTGAACGCGGTGGGAGCCCAGATGCTGCTCGACTTCGCAGATGCGCTGATTGAAATTCAGGATCCGAAACACGGTGTGCGATGTCTGCTGCTCACCGGTGAGGGACGCTCGTTCAGCGCCGGTGCCAATCTTCAGGACAGCGGCGGGGGTGAGCGCCGGGGTGATTCAGGGTCCGGCCTTCGTTCGAGCTATCACCCGATCCTTCTGACCCTCAAAAACCTGGACATGACGCTGGTGACGGCTGTCAATGGCGCTGCGGCGGGAGTGGGCATGAGCTTTGCCATGATGGGTGATCTGGTATGTGCCTCGCGCCAGTCTTTTTTTCTGCAGGCCTTCGCGCGCATCGGGCTGGTTCCGGATGGCGGGTCGACTTTCATGCTGCCCCGGCTGGTCGGCTGGGGCCGGGCGGTGGAACTGTCCATGTTGGCCGAGCGGCTGCCCGCAGAAAAAGCGCACGAGTGGGGCATTGTCAACAGATTGTACGAGGACAACGACGCGCTGATGGATGGCGCACTCTCCCTTGCCCGGCACCTGGCCAATGGACCGAAGTCGCTGTCCATGATCCGCCAGGTGTACTGGCAGAGCTGGCATAATTCATTCGAACAGCAACTGGAACTCGAGGCATTGACCCAGGCCAGGGCCGGTGCCTCTCACGACTTCAAGGAAGGGGTGGCCGCTTTTCTCGAAAAGCGCGACGCTCAGTTCAAAGGTCGCTAACAGCCGGCTTGAATATCGACCGGCTCAGTGGTGGCGGGGGTGGTAGACAAATGCCGCCGCAAGGACGACGAGGCCTTGCAAGCCATCCGTCAGCAGAGTAATTCTCACATCTGCCATGACGAACAGAGCCACAGCGGTGGCCAGCAGCGTGCCGCCGATGAGCGCCGCGAGCAGACGCCCCATGTTCGCGTGCACTGTACACCGGTAAGCGGCGAGGTAGGAAAAGGCGGAAAAGAACAGCACCGTGAGCCCCAGGGCGAAGAAGGTGCCGCGAATCGCCGGTTCTGAGGTCAACCCCAGCTCCATCAGCTCGCCCGGTGCGTTCTACAACATCACGAATCCGATGCCGGTCGAGAGCATTGCGTTGACGATGAGGACGATGATGGTGAGGGTTTTCACGTGTCTGCCCTGCCGGTTAGGCGAGCACCTCCAGATGGGCGTGTACCGAGCGCGCCAGCGCCTTGAGATCATAGCCGCCTTCCAGTGCGGAAACGATGCGTCCATCACAAAACGTGTTAGCGCATGACACGATCAGTTCCGTGATCCAGCGAAAATCGTCATCGCCGAGTTCTAACCGAGCCAGTGGGTCTTCCGTGTGGGCGTCAAATCCCGCGGAAACCAGTATGAGCTGTGGGGCGTGGCGCTCGAGTGCGGGCAGCCAATCCCGCTCGATGGCGGCACGAAACGCGGTGCTGCCGGTGCCGGCCGGTAGGGGTGTGTTGATGATGTTCGCCGCGACCGTGTCAGCGTGTCTGTACGGGTAGTATGGATGTTGGAAGCTCGAGCACACCAGCACGTCCGGCCGCTGCTTGAAAATATCGACGGTGCCGTTGCCGTGGTGCACATCGAAGTCGAGTATGGCCACACGCTGCAGGTCGGACAATGCGGTGCATGCGCCGACAGCGATACTGTTGTAGAAACAGAATCCCATCGCGGCGTTGGCTTCGGCGTGGTGACCCGGTGGGCGAACCGCGCAGAAGGCGTGCCTATCTACGCCGCTCAGCACGTCACGTACCGCCTGGTGCACGGCGCCGGCTGCACATCGTGCCGCGCGCAGGCTGTGCGGGTTCATGGTGGTATTGGGATCTACAGCTACCCAACCCTCGTTGGGGGAGAGTTCAGCCAGCCTCTGAAGGTAGTCGTCCTGGTGCGCCAGGTGCAACAGATAAGGATCCAGTGGTGCCGCCTGGACGACGGTGACATCGCTCAATAGTCCGGACCTCTCAAGGTGTTGCGAAATGCTTCTCAGACGATCGGGTCGCTCGGGATGCCCGGGCTGCATTTCATGGAGCAGGCAGTCGGAGTGGGTGTAGTAGTGCACGCTCTGTTTCCTTTGTCTCTCAGCTCAGCGGGGTTCGAAGTACAGGGTTTTGTGATCGGAGGTGGCGCGCAACATACGCTCCAGGTCTGGTATGTATGCACTCCCGCGTGGATTTTCATCGTTGATGGCATCTATCGCGATGCGCCGTTGTGTAACGCAAATATGGTCGAGAACCGCGAGAATCTCCTGCATGCGCTGGCGATCCGCCTGTGCGGTGTCGCCGGAGCGCGTTCGCACACTGATTTTCCGCAAAGCATGGCGACATGCCAGTTCCTCTATGGGGCGGGTGAGGTTGCGCTTGATGTCGTTGTTCAGCGCCTTCAGTGGAGAAACGTATACGAGGCGAGTACAGCCCGGTTCCCAGTGCCCGGAGGCGAAGCAATTGAGCGACCAGAGAAATGCGGTGAGGGTTTTGCCGCTGCCGCTGCCGCTGCCGCTGCCGCTGCCGCTGCCGGTCGGGGCGGTGGCGAGCACGTGGTGATCCTCAGCGATCAGCGGCCAGGTCTCTGCCTGTACGCGCGTCTCGGAGGTGAAATGCTCCTCGAACCAGTTGCGCACAGTGGAATGAAATTGCGCCACGGCAGTCATGACCGGATTATGGCGCGTCTTCTATCCGGCGTCCGACGCGTGCGCGGGAGAGTTATCCATAGAAGCTGTGACAGGTTTGGGCCTATAGAAGGAACCGGTTGAAATTTCAAGTGTTTTTCTTGTTGGCAGCTTGGTAAAACTGTGGCGGGGTAATTAGGACACGAGGCCGGGATTGGACCTCTCGGTATTTGACGCTGGCCAGCGCATCTACGTGGCCGGTAGCAGCAACGAGCCCAGCACCTTGCTGGCGATGCTCGCGGAAGCGGCTTCCCGTGGGAGTTTGCCGCGCGATCTGCATTTCGTGCAGTTCCCGCTCGGCAGATTCAACCGCTGCGACTTCACCGCATGGCACGACAGTTACCAGATGACTACGGTGTTCATGACACCGCATCTCAGGGGCGCCGCGGCCGGTCGGCTGCACTTCGTGCCCATGCAGATGAGGAGCGTCTATGACTACCTCTCCCGCGGAATAGACATCGCGCTCCTGCAGGTTGCGCGCGATCGGGACGGCGTACTGCGCCTCGGACCGAACGCCGACTTCACCGGGGCGATTCTCGACAGCGATGCGCTGATCGTCGTGGAGTTGAACGAGGGCATCGTTGCCCCGGCAGGATGCCCGGCCATCGATGAAGCGAGGATCGCCCAGCTATGCACGTCACAGCGGCCGCTGCACAGCACCGAACCCCCAGAAATCGACGAAGCAGCGGCAGTCATCGGGGCGCTGGTGGCGGACTTGATCGAGGATGGCGACTGTGTTCAGACCGGCATTGGCATGATTCCCGCCGCGATCCTCAAGAGTCTGGAGGCAAAGAACGATCTGGGTATGCACGGTGGTCTCATCGACGATGGCGGCATGGAGTTGATTCGTCGTGGGGTCATCACCGGTGCGATGAAAGCGGTGGATCGTGGACTTCACATAACGGGCATGGCGCTGGGGACACAGCGGCTGTACGACTGGCTGGCTGATCGGGGTGACGTCGTGTTCCGGGGTGCGAATCATACCCACGAGGTGGGCGTGATTCGTCAGCTCGATAACTTCGTGAGCGTGAATTCGGCGGTCGAAGTGGATCTGATGGGCCAGATCAACGCCGAGGTCGCCGGCGGACGCCAGATCTCCGGTACCGGTGGTTCGGTGGACTTCATGCGAGGTGCGAAGGCATCTCGCGGTGGCCGCTCGATCGTTGCCCTCAACGCCACGGCGCGCGGGGGTGAAGTGTCACGAATCGTGCCGAGGGTTTGCGTGGTAACGGCGTTGCGCACGGACGTCGATATCGTGGTCACAGAATATGGCGTGGCGAGTCTCAAGCATCTGCCGCTCGAAGGCCGGGCGCAGGCGCTGACCGAGATCGCTGCACCCCGGTTTCGCGACGAATTGAAAGGGATGGTCGCGTGACGGGGTTCTCAAAACTACAGACGTTGCCTTCATACAATGGCTTGACGAGCGACGCGAAGACAAGGAGTTCCCAGTCGTGGATTACGTAGGCATCGACCCGGCAGTGGGTCTAGAGTGTTCCGGGTGCAAGGAAGTCTCCCGGCTTTTCTACAGCGAGTTGCTGGAACTCGTGACCGGCGATCACGACATTGAATGCACGGGTTGCGGACGCGCGATGATGCACGACTGGACCACCATCTCGGTGGTGCAGAACATCATCAAGAAACGCATGCGCCAGGCCGTGGAGGCGAAGAGTCGCCGCTACCGGCTCGGCAGCGCGCGCTGAAACTGCGACAGGGCGTTCGCTCGCTCCGGTCAGACGTTACGCCTGGAAAGAAGGCGCATTCCTCTGCGGCTTCTCGTGAGCCCTCTAACATGCGGTGCCGTTCAGTCGCTTGCGTCTGACAGCACGCTCAGAAAGAAGGCATATTCTTCTGCGACTTCGCGCAAGCTATCGAAGCGTCCTGATTTGCCACCGTGACCAACGCCCATGTTTGTTTTAAGCAATAAAGGGGCGTCACTTCGATTGAGGGTGCGCAGCCTTGCGACGTACTTGGCGGGTTCCCAGTAAGTCACGCGTGGGTCGTTGAGCCCGGCGGTCACGAGTATGGGGGGGTAGCATTCTTCTCGTAGTTGATCGTAGGGCGAGTACGAACGTATGAGTCGGAAGGCCGCCTCGTCCTCAATCGGGTTTCCCCATTCCGGCCACTCGATCGGGGTGAGCGGCAGGCTTGTATCGCACATTGTGTTCAGCACGTCCACAAAGGGCACGTGTGCCGCCACAGCCCCCCATAGAGCAGGCGCCTGGTTTACCACCGCACCCATCAGTTCGCCGCCAGCGCTGCCTCCTGCTATGGCAATACGGCCTTCGGACGTCCATCCGCGGTCGATCAGGTGACGCGCGACATCGACGAAGTCGTTGAAAGTGTTGTTGCGGTGCGTCAGTTTCCCGGCCTCGTACCAGCGATAACCGAGGTCGTCGCCGCCGCGGATGTGTGCAATGGCTACCGCGAAACCGCGCTCGAGCAGCGACAGACGAGCGGTGGAGAACGCCGGTGGTATGGACAGGCCATACGCTCCGTAGGCGTACAAGTAGAGCGGGGCGCTGCCGTCGAGTGCATGCTCTGCTGGGCAGACGATGCTGACCGGCACGGTCTCTCCGTCGCGTACCGCAACGTTCAGGCGATGGGTGTGGTAGCGATCGGACTGATAGCCGCTTGGTACCTCCTGCACCTTGCGAGTCGTCAGCTCGCGAGTTGCGAGGTCGTAGTCGAAAACTGTGTTTGGCCTGACCATGGAAGTGTAGGTCAGGCGCAGAACGTTCGTGTCGAATTCGGCGTTGGTACCGAAATCCACCGAATAGGTGGTTTCCGGGAACGGAATTCGGTGGTGTTCTTCTCCCCGATAGATCTCCAGCTGGTCGAGGCCGGCTTCGCGCAAGGCGATGACGGTATGCTCAGCCAGACACAGGTGCCCTACCAGGTAGCGGACGTCGTCTCCAGCGACGAAAGTCTGCCAGTTCGCTTCGGATGGATCGATGAGCGGTGCGGTAACGAGATCGAAGTTCTCGTGCCGCCGGTTGGTGCGGATGTAGAACACGTTGCCCCGGTGATCCACGTCGTACTGGTGACCACCGCGCCGTTCGGTGATGAGCTGCGGCTTCGCATCGGGTCGAACACTCGGCACGTACCGCACCTCGTTGGTGACATGGTCTCCGGTCGAAATCAGGATGTAGGCTTCTGACTGTGTGCTCGAGATCCCGACGAAAAACGAATCGTCCACTTCCTCGTAGATGATCTCGTCTTGCGCCGGTTCGCTCCCCAGGGTATGTCGGCGTACCTGGAACGGGCGCCAC
Organism: Gammaproteobacteria bacterium UBA2168; assembly: GCA_002327525.1. Taxonomy (GTDB): domain Bacteria; phylum Pseudomonadota; class Gammaproteobacteria; order Pseudomonadales; family Azotimanducaceae; genus JASLQO01. The sequence continues at coordinate 21,311 of DCWG01000036.1, forward strand.
TGATCGTTCAAGAGGGTGTAGAAGAAGCTCGAACTGTGCGCATCCCATACGGGAGTACCGAGGGTGTTCGGAATACCGGCTGCCGCCGCCTTGCCGCTAGTGATATCTACAACGTGAAGCGTGAAACGCTCCGAGCCGTCCGTGTCGGTACTGTAAGCCAGCAGGTTCGCATCCGGACTCACCGACAGCGCCCCCAGACGAAAGTAGTCGTGGGCGCCGGCGAGCGCAGGTTCATCGAGCAGCATTTCCCACGGTCGGTCGACGTTCGCGGCGCGCCGCTCCCAGACGCGGTATTCGGCATCCTGTTCGAACCGCCAGCGGTAGAGGTAGCCGTGCTCGGCGTAGGGAACCGATTCATCTTCCTGGGGCTGGCGCGCCTTGATCTCGGCGAACAGTGATTCCACAAGATTTTCGTGCGGGCTCATCCACGCCTCGAAGTAGGCGTTCTCCTCCTCTAGGTAGCCGAGTACCGCCTCATCCGCCACCTCGGGATAGCCCGGATCCTTCAGCCAGTGGTAGGGATCCTCGATGGTGATGTCGTGCAGGGTGTAGGAATAGGGCTTGCGCGCCGCAATCGGGGGGGCGCGCTCCTCATCAGTATTCAATCGGGGAGCCCCAGCACCCGTTTGGCGATGATGTTGCGCTGGATCTCGTTACTGCCGCTGTAGATGGATGCCGCGCGCGTGGACAGCCAGCTGCGCGTCCACTTGAGCGCATCTTCGTCGAACGCATCGCCGGACCAACCGAAGCCCGCGGTCCCGCGCAGATCGCACATGAGGCGGGCCTTGTCCTGCTGTAATTCGGTGCCGTACATCTTGAAGATGGAGGTAGCGGGTCCAGGCGTCGTCCCGTCCTGGGATTCTTGCACGGTGCGACGCTGGGTCAGCCTATAGGCGAGGCTGTTCATATTGTGCTCGAGCACGCGCTGTCGCCAGTCTGGATCGCCGATCCTGCCATTGGCCTCGCCGAGCGCGCGGCGGGCGATGTCTTCGAGTGAGGGTCCCGGGTCCTGCGGTCGGCTGCCGACCAGTTGAGACATTCCCGAGCGTTCGTGTTGAAGCAGGCGTTTGCCAACCGTCCAGCCCTTGTTGAGCTCACCGACCAGATCTTCCTTGCGAGCGATGGCGTTGTCGAAGAAGGTTTCACAAAACGGTGAGTTGCCGCTGATCAGGCGAATGGTCTTCACCGTCACGCCGGGTTGATCCATTGTCAGCAGCACAAACGAGATGCCCTCGTGTTTGGGGACGTCCGGGTCGGTACGCACCAGCGCGAACATCCAGTCCGCGAATTGCGCGCCTGAGGTCCAGATCTTCTGGCCGTTGATGACGAAATGGTCACCGTTGTCCTCAGCCCTTGTCCTCAGACTGGCGAGGTCAGAACCGGCGCTCGGCTCGCTGTAGCCCTGACACCAGTGTACCTCGCCCCGGGCGATAGGCGGGAGGTGGCGCGCTTTTTGATCTTCCGTGCCGTGTTCGAGCAACGTCGGGCCGATCAGACCGGTCCCCATGCCCATGAGCGGTGCGCGGGCACCCATGGCGCGCATCTCCTCGACGAATACGACGTACTCACCGGTGCTGAGTGCCGCACCTCCGTACTCGGCTGGCCAGGTGGGCACCGTCCAGCCCTTTTCGGCCATGCGCTCGAGCCACAACGTCACGTCGGGATCGGTGATCTTAATCTTGCTGCTGCCGGTGGGAACCTGTCCCTCGCCTTTCGCACCGGGCGGGCAGTTTTCCTCGAGCCATGCCCGGGTTTCCTCACGGAACGCTCTCAGTTCTGCCGCTTCGCTCATCCGTGCTCCTGCGTGTTCTATGTCTCGTTGACGTTCGGAGTTGCCCCACCCATAGCCCTTTAAGTTTACAGTAAGCATCTAGGCGAAACCGCATGATAAGAGGGCATGACCATGGCGCACGTCGAACCGCGCAGGCGGGAGGAACTGAGTGAGCTCGAACCGATATTGGCTGGCGTGGAGGCGGCAATGGGTTTCGTACCCAATTCGATGCTCACCATGGCGTACATGCCGCAACTCACCGTGGCATTTTCCATGCTCGCGGGTACCGCCTTTGGAGCAGACCTGAGGGGAATGATGAGCCAGTACGCCGATATCGTTCCAGCGCAAACAGATGCCGGGGACAAACTCACCCCGGGGATGATACAACTCATCGCCTATGCGGCGAGTGTCGCTGCCGGGTGTCGTTACTGTCAGGCGCATACCTCGCATAGTGCGGTGCGTGCTGGTGAGACAGAAGAGAAACTAACCGGTGTGCTGGAGTTCGAGACAGCCGATGTGTACAGCGATGCCGAACGCGCGGTAATTGCACTGGCGCTTGCGGCGGCCGCGGCGCCCAACGAAGCCGATGCAAACCATTTCGAGGGACTGCGAGCACACTTCACGGAGCGCCAGATCGTCCAGATCGTCCAGATCGTTGGCATTGTTTCGCTGTTTGGTTTTCTCAACCGCTGGAACGACACGATGGCCACCTATCTCGAGGAGCACCCGAAGCGCTTCGCGCAAGAACACCTGGGTGAATGCGGGTGGACGGTTTCCAAGCATGACTGATTGGCGAGCATAGTGGAGCATTAGACATGTGCGGGCGTTTCAACATCACCTCTGATCCGCTGGCGCAGCTGCTGATGGAACTGGTTGGGTTGACGCATCCGGGTCCGGACAATCACAACGCTGCACCCACGGAGAGCGTCTCCGTGCTGCGTGTGAATGCCCGCGGAGATCCGGAGATCGTGGCCATGCGCTGGTGGCTCACACCCTACTGGGCGAAGGAGATGAGTACCCGCTACAGCATGTTCAACACCAAATCGGAAACCGTCGCCAAGAGTCCGGCATTCAGGGAACCGGTTCGCAAGAGACGCTGTGTGGTGCCCGTCAGTGGTTTTTATGAGTGGCAACGCGTGAACGGTCAGAAACTGCCTTTCTACATAACGGCATCGCAATTCCCGGGGCTGCTGCTGGCGGGTGTGTGGGATCGCTGGCGTAATCCTGACAGCGGCGAAGTGTTGGAGAATTTTGCGGTGCTGACGAGCGCCGCTCACCCTGCGATGGAATTCGTGCACAATCGGCAGCCAGTGATGCTGTCGCCGGCCGATGCCAACCGCTGGCTCGACGCCGGTGTGCCGCTGGAAGATCTGGCGGCGGTGACGGCACCCTCGCTGCCGATGCAATTGGATGTCATACCGGTGTCCACTCATGTCAACAATGCCCGGCACAAGGACGCGCGGTGTGTGGAGCCCATCGGCGAGTCCCGGCGCATCTCGGCGACCCGACTTGGGGACGAGTAACAAAATAGAAGGGATGAAATACTATGTTGCTTAAACGCGGACTGTGGCTGGGCAAGGGGAGCCTGCTGACCGAGGGCGCGAGTATCGGTGAGCCACTCGTTTGCGACATAGAGATCGTCGAGGACGAAGGCGGTTTCACCATTACAGGGGATGTCTGGGCGGCGGATCGGCCACCGGGCGACGTTTCCATCAGAATTGCGCCGAACGAGGTCGGTACCTACACCATGGATGTGCGCGCGGCGGGCGCCGCGCTCGACGGGATTGCCAAAATGGAAAGTGAGCCGAATCTCGGGCTGTTGTGGAACGAGGCTGGCACACAGAGTGCGACCTATGCGCTATTCGCGCTTCGTGAGGGATATGGGTTTAGAGGTTTCGCACGAATGGGCGAGCGGACCGTGACCTGGGAAATTGCTTTTGCCCTCAAACAGCAGGCCGTTGGCGGTGCGAATGTGGTCTCGCTCAAGCCCCGGCGACGGCGCTGAGGACAGCTCCAGCCGGCATCAGCGGACACTACCGGCTCAGCGGACGACGTCCTGTCGGGAATCCCACACAGAATGCTCTCGCGTGTCGCGGCTCAGGTGGAGCTCGCCACGCATTCGGGCGGTGTATGCGCGCAGGGCGTCGTCAGCGTCGAAGCGTGTGGCGAACAGGCCGTGGTCCTTCTCACGCGAGGCAAACTACCATTGGCCATTCATCTTGAAGACACGGTCATCGGAGCGAAAGTAGGTGCGCTCGCCGTCGTCGTCCTTGCGCATGGCACTTCCTGTGGCGACCTTTCCCCGAGTATAGCGATCGGCTGGTCCGGTCATCTGAACTGGATCACGGAGTTCGGGCAAATATCCGCGAGGTGGTGTGCGGATAGCGAGCGGGCTAGTAACGCGTCTCGTGACGTAGATCCCACGCCGACTTCTCGTTCTTACCGAGCACCCTCAGTTTATCGATACTCGCATCGCCCTGGGCCATGGCAAGGAAGGTCCTGAACGCTTCTTCGGCGTCCGCGCGGCTCGCAAAAGGGTCGTGGTCTCCTTCCCGGGAGGAGAACCACCATTCGTCGCTGGCCTGAAAGAAGCGATTGGCTGACCAGAAATAATTGCGTTCTTCCTTGTCATCCCCTCGCATGATCTTTTCAGTACGGGTACAAGATCATATATCGTCACTTCGGCTGTGGACTTGAGCCAAAGTCAGGTTTGAATAGTTGCCTGGAGATAGGGAACGACCACCAGTTCCACCTGAGCCTGCAGATGTACCAGCGTTCGCTCGGGAATCGCGGAATCGTCCATGATGAACTGCAATAATGCGTACTCGATCAACGCGAACAGCACGTCGGCGAGTAATTCGAGGTTTGTACCGGGGACGAGGTCGTCTAAACTGTGAGCGATGAAGAGAAGTTCGCCCAACTTCTCGTGTGCCTGCTCGTCGAGCGTCTGATAGAGGCTGGTGGCGTCGCTCCTGTCGTTGATTGTGGCGAACAACGCCTGGGTGACCTCACGCCACCACGCGCGGTTGTGCTGCACCAGAACGTCCATGGACACGCCGACGAGTTCGTGCAGGGTGTCGAGCAGTGTGCCGGGTTCGTAGGCGCTGATGATGCTATCGATCGAGCCGGAGCTGCTGGCCATGTTTTCCACCAGCAGCGCTTGCAGAATCTGGGCCTTAGTCGGAAAGTAGTTGTACAGGGTCTGGTAGCTGATTTCAGCGCCATCGGCGATGTCTCGCATGCGTGCCTGCTCGTAGCCGAGACGTCCGATCAGATCGCTCGCGACTGTGAGGATGTTCTGCCGAATCTGCAGTTTTTTTTGTTCGCGTAAAGGCAAGATGAAGGTTTTGACTTGGTCAATAATTTGAGTGAATATAGATAGTGCCTGAATCTGGAATGGAGTCAATACGGGTGTTCAAGGTCATTGTGCGGGTGTGTGTCCTCTTCACGTTCACCGGGACGGGTGTGTTCGCTGAGCAATCCACCATTCCTCACGGCACCACTGATGCACACCAGATCGTCGCGGGGGCCGTCGATCTCATGCGCGGCGAAACGTCATACACGGAAATGAGCATGCTGGTGCACCGTCCGGATTGGCAGCGCTCCTCAAGCCTGGTGGGGTGGACCCGTGGTCGGCAAGATGCGCTGATCCGGTTCACCGCACCCGCTAAGGATGCGGGCAATGCCACGCTCAAGCAGGGTGAGAAGATGTGGACGTACACACCCAAGCTGAACCGTACCATCCGTCTGCCGTTCAGCCTCATGTCGCAGAGCTGGGCGGGTTCCGACTTCTCATACAATGACTTGTCGCGCACCGACAAACTGCTGCACGACTATGATCTGACGCTCGACCAGGTGGTGGACAGTGAGGGCGGACACAGGATCTACTTCATCACCGCGGTACCGCACGAGGACGCGCCGGTGGTGTGGGGTAAGGAAGAAATGATCATCCGCGACGACTTCGTGCTGATGTCGCAAACCTACTTCGATCAGGCTCTTGAACCACTCAAGAAGATGGAAACGCTGGAGATCCGCGAGATGGGCGGGCGCATGATTGCGTCGAAGATGCGCATGGCCAAGCTCGACGAACCCGACAACTACACGGAAATCAGTTATGACGTAGCGGACTTCGGTGTGCAGGTGGACGATCAGCTGTTTACGCTGTTCGCGCTGAAATCCGGCGGACGCGGATGAGCGAGGCCCTCACAGCCCCTGTCGTGCGTCCGAAAACAGGGCTGCAGACACCACTGGTGGTGGCGGTGGCATGGCGCAATCTCTGGCGTAACCGCCGGCGAACCTGGCTTACGGCGGGCAGCATCGCTTTCGCCATCTTCCTCGTCGTCTTGGCCCAGTCGTTTCAGTACGGCGCCTATGGCGCGATGATCGAGAACGCAACGACGCTGTTGTCGGGGCATGCGCAGGTGCAGAACCAGCGCTATATCGACAATGATCGGTTTGAGTACACCATCGACGACGTCACGGAGCTCGTGCGCGTGTTGGAGGATGTCGGGGGCGTGGCCTCCGTCGCACCGCGTGTAGAGGCCTTCGCGCTGGTGTCGGCCGATGAGCGCAGTTTTGGCGCGCAGATACTCGGCGTGGAGCTGGCCCGGGAACAGCAGACAGTGCGCGTGTTCACGGATGTGGTCGAGGGTCGCATGTTCGCCGGCGATGATGAGGCCGTGGTCGGTACCGGGCTGGCGCGCAATCTGGAACTTGAGATCGGCGGTGAACTCGTCGTACTGGGCACCGCGAAGCAGGGTGGTGTCGCGGCTTTCGTGTTCGACGTGGTGGGCATCGTCTCTTCGGGGGTCGCGGAGCTCGACAGGGTACTGGTCGCGGCACCCCTGTCCGCCGTTCAGGCGGGATACGACCTCGGGGATGAGGCGCACACCCTGGTGATACGAACGACCGACCTAGATGACAGCGCTGAGACCGTGGCCGCCATTCGAGGCCGTTTGGGTGATCGGTATGAGAATCTGGCAGTGCGCAACTGGAACGAGGTGATGCCGGATGTCGAACAGGCCATCGAGATAGACAAGTTGGGCGGCCAGTTGTTCTACGGCATCATCATGGTGGTTGTGGCGTTCAGCGTGGTGAACACGTTAATCATGACGGTCTTCGAGCGTGTCCGGGAATTCGGCATGCTGCTCGCCATTGGCATGCGTCCGGGCCGGATTCAGGGATTGCTTCAGCTGGAGAGCTTTTTCATGTGGGTGCTCGGGGCCGTCCTGGGTTTGTTGCTCGCAACGATTGTGGTGGGCTGGTTCGGCAGCGTGGGGCTATACCTCGGCGAGGATCTGGAGGAGTATGCCGCGCAGTTGCACATGCCGTCCCGGATGTACCCTGCGCTGAGCTGGGATGCCGTACTCCCGGCGCCGATCGTTTTGCTGATCGCAACGCAGATCGCGGCCGTGCTGCCCGGTTTGCGCATACGCGGATTGAAACCCGTGGAAGCTCTGCGAACGGAATAAGGACCGACACATGAGCGAAGCCACCTATCCTGTAGAGCACTCTGAATCCCTGAGACGAGGCAGTCTGATCGGCCGTGTCACCGGAATTGCGTGGCGTAATCTGTGGCGCAACCGGCGTCGCACCTGGCTCACCGCTGTGGGTATTGCCTTTGCCATCTGGATGCTGGTGTTCGCACGCTCCGCGCAGGACGGAACGTTTGTGACCATGGTCGACAACGCGGCCCGGATGTTCACCGGACACGTGCAGTACCAGCATCCCGAGTACATGGACAATCCGAGGTTGGAGTTTACGATTCACGGCGCCGAAGACTTGCGCTTGCGTCTGCTCGCACATCCGGATGTGGCACACGCAGTGGTGCGTGCACAGAGTTTTGCGCTGGTGTCCGCCGACGAGCGCAGCTTCGGCGGGCAGGTCATGGGTGTGGTGCCTGAGCTCGAGTCTCCCTGGTCGTCGATCATCGGCAGCGTGGCGCAGGGGCGTTATCTGGAACGAACCGGCGAAGTGTTCATGGGCAGCGTGCTAGCGCGTAATCTCGGCGTCGTACCGGGCGATGACGTCGTCATGCTCGGCACCGGTGTCGAGGGCGGTGTGGCCGCGGCGGCCGGTACCCTGGTGGGCACCTTTACGTCCGGGCAGATACAGTTCGACAGAACCTTCGTGCAGATACACCTCGACGATTTTCGTGCCGGGTGGGAACTCGGACCCGATGAGGCCCACACCGTAATTGCGATTGCGCAACACGTGGACGACAGCGCTGCCGTGGCGAGGCTTGTGACGGATCGAGAAGACGTGCGAGCGCTGTCCTGGCAGGAGCTGATGCCGGGCATGGAGCAGATGGTGGATCTGAAGATTGTCAGCACGGATTTATTCTTCGCGCTGATCGCGGTCATCGTCACGTTCAGCGTGGTGAATACCTTCATGATGACGACGTTCGAACGCACGCCGGAGTTCGGCATGCTGATGGCAGTGGGTATGCGACCCCGCTCCATCATGGTGCTGCTACAGGTGGAAGCGCTGTGGCTGTGTCTGCTGGGCATAGCACTCGGCGTCGGGTCGAGTTTGGCGATGATTGTGCCCCTGTCCAGTATCGGCATCCCCCTGCCTGCAGAAGCCACTGAGGTGATACAGCAGTACAACATACCGGACCGTATGTATCCGGCGTTCAATGGAGATGCGGCGTGGACCAGCAGCATCATCATGTTGATAGCGACGCAGATTGCCGCCGTGATTCCGGCCCTGCGCATACGCACCATGAAGGTGGTGGAAGCCCTGAGAGGACGCGAGTAGAGCGCGCAAAGGAGAAGACGATAGATGAAGTTGTTGTGGCAGTTGTCCGTGCGAAATCTCTTTCGTCACAGACGCCGTACGCTAATGTTGGTCGCGGCGATCGTGGTCGCCGTTTCTAGCGTCACGTTGCTGAACTCTCTCATCCGGGGCTTTCAGTACGATCTCGCGGAATCGGCGGTGGCCAATCTCACCGGGCACATCAAGATTCTGGCGCCCGGCTACCGGGATGATCCATCCATCGAGAAGAGCTTTGAGATCGCGAAAGACTGGCAGCCGGACATACCGGCTCAGGACATGCAGGGATGGGCGCCGCGGGTAAGGGTGCCAGCGGTGATCATGAGCGAGCGGGAAACCCGTGGCATCCAGTTGGTGGGTGTGGATCCGGCCAGCGAACACATCTCGTTCGTGGGCTCGGCGCGCTACATTGGTGAACGGCTCGTCGGGTCCGACGACAAGCGCGTGGTGATCGGCAAGGTACTGGCCGAGCAACTGGAAACGGACGTGGGGCGACGCCTGGTGCTGATCACCCAGGGAGCGGACGGTCTGAATCGCGAGGCGGGTTTCAGGGTGGCCGGGTTGTACGATGCGGAAGGTACCTCACTTGAGAAGGCGTTCGTTTTCACCGGGCTCTCGCGTTTGCAGGCGATGCTTGACGCAGAAGTGGTGACCGAGGTATCCGTGCGCCTGAACCAGGAACTGCACATGAGCGGCATCAAGACCACGCTGGTCGATTTTTTCAGCGGGCTGGATGTGCTCGACTGGCGGGAACTGGAGCCGCAGGCGGCGGCCATGTTCGTGTTTGCCGATACGGCCATCTACATCTGGTTTCTGATCATGATGGGCGCGTTGGTATTCGGACTGGTCAATACGCTGATCACCTCGGTGATGGAGCGCGTGCGGGAGTTCGGCATGCTGCGCGCGGTAGGCATGCGGGCGAAATCCATCGTCGCACAGGTAGTGATCGAATCGAGCATCGTCATGGCGGTGAGTGTGGCGATAGGGCTGGCATTGGGGGGAGTGTTCATCTACTGGCTGCGCGACGGCATCGACCTGACCCAGTGGGCGGAGGGCATGGAGATGGCGGGCATGCGCAGTGTCATGTATCCGCACCCGCAGGCAGACGACTTTGTTCTGGTGGCGTTCCTGAGCATGCTGCTGGGCGTATTCGCGAGCCTGTACCCGGCGTGGCGGGCGACCAAAATCAAACCTCTGGAGGCATTACGCAGATGAGTGAACGAGTAGTTGAGTGTCGGGGCGTGGTGCGAACCTATCAGGACGATGCCGTGCCGGTATATGCCCTGCGCGGGGTGGATATCGATGTGGGTAGAGGTGAGTTCGTCAGCCTCGCGGGACCCTCGGGGTCAGGAAAGACGACGCTGCTCAACGTGATTAGCGGTTTGGACCGTGCCGATGAAGGAACTGTGGAGGTAGACGGCGTTGATCTCAGAACGCTCAATGAGACCGAACTCTCCGATCTACGGCTACGTAAGATGGGCTTCGTGTTTCAATCGTACAACCTGATACCCGTGCTCTCTGCTCGGGAAAACGTCGAATTCATCATGCAACTGCAGGGCGTGGGCGCCGCGGAGCGCGCTCAGCGTGCCGAAGCGGCTCTCGCGGACCTCGGGCTGGAGGACATGAGCGACCGACGTCCTGGTGAGATGTCGGGCGGTCAACAGCAACGCGTGGCCGTGGCGCGGGCCATCGTCACCCACCCAGCGGTGCTGCTCGCGGATGAACCGAGCGCGAATCTCGACTCGGGCACGACCGAAGAGTTGTCGCAGGTGCTGGTCAGGCTCAACGAGGAGCAGGGCGTGACCATCGTGACGGCGACCCACGATCCGATGGTGATGCAGTATGCCAAGCGCCAGATCAAGCTGCGTGACGGTCAGATCGTGGAGGACTCTGCCGCAGTCGCGGCGTGATGCGCTTGACTGCGATCATGTGGCTGCTGCTCGCGCTTTGTGTGTCCAACGCGTTTGCGAGCGGGTTCGCGCTCGCTGATGCGCAAACGAACTACGACCTCGTGCTCGGCAGCTACCGCAGCCACATCTATGCCGAGGAGCGACTCGTTCAGGCGCGCGGGCGCATTGACAGGGTTCTTCGTCTGGAGACCGCCGTCATCGATGGTGTCACCTGGTACCGGTTGATCGCCTCGGTGAATGGCGATGTGGTCGTAACACAGAAACAAAAAGTACAACTGGCAGAAATGGGATACCCGGGTGCATGGCGCGTTCCCTCACTCGCGGTGCATGCCGAAACGCCGGTCGCCGGGGCGGCAACTGCAAAGATCGCGGTATCGGCGCCATCGAACGCCGACGCCCACGTGCGTGATCAACAGGTGGATGAACCTCCCGGCGCCGTCGCGGCGGCACCCGTGCAGGCACGGACGACGATTCGCAAACGCACGCCCGCCGGTTCCACGGCGGAGTTCGATGTGCGATTCAAGGCGTTTGGAACCGGGGCATACTTGCCGGATCACGACGCCCAACGTCTGCTCACGGGCACGCCGGCGTATGATACCAACCTAGACCTGCGCCTGATGTTCCGTGATCGGCTCGGGCCGGTGACGCTGCTCGCGGATGCGGCCGTAACCTGGGTGGCTGGGGATTCGCAGGCCTTTCTGTTTCGATCTCCGCAAGCCACGCTCGATCAGTCACCGCTCGGTGATGCTCGGCGCGTCATGGATCTCACCTGGGAGATAGACGACGGAGAGCGCTATACCACGGTTGCGCGTTTCGACCGGTTAGCTGCACGCTACCGCACCGGTCGCTGGTCGGTCACCCTCGGCCGGGAGGCCGTGAGTTGGGGTGGCGGCATGGTCTTTCAACCCATGGATCTGTTTAATCCTTTCGCGCCGACCACGGTTGACAGGGACTATAAGGCGGGCGATGACCTGCTGCTGGTGGAACGGCTGCTCGACAATGGCAGCGACCTGCAGATGCTGGTAGTGGGGAGGCGGAGGGCGATCGAGGAGGAGATTACCGGACAGGCGTTCAGCGCGGCGTTGAAGTGGCACGGGTTTTGGGGTGCCGGGGAATTTGAACTGCTGGCGGCCAAGCACTATGTCGACCAGGTATATGGCGCTGGTGTTCGTTATCCGCTCGGTGGGGCGCTGCTGCGGGCGGATCTGGTATACACGCGGCTGCGCAACGGTGGCGGAGAGTTCACCGGCATGGTGAATATCGACTACAGCCTGGTGGTGGGCGAGCGCAATGTGTACGTTTTTGGCGAGTACTTCCACAATGGTTTCGGCGTGCGCGAACTGCCCTTTACGCCAAGCCTGTTGCCGGAACCCTTGGTCGAAAGGCTCGCGCGTGGGGAATTGTTCAATGCCATGCGTGACTACACAGCCCTCGGTGGACGCATAGAATGGCATCCGCTGGTCGATCACTCGCTGACGCTGATCTCCAATCTGCACGATTCGAGCAGCCTTATGCAGATGCAGCTGACCTACGAACCGAGCGATGCCTCGCGCTTGGAGCTTGGCTGGGTGGAGCCCCTCGGCAGACCTGGAGACGAGTTCGGAGGAGTGCCGCTACTTGGACCCGGGCTGACAACGGGAAGCGGAAGCCAGATCTACGCGCGATGGGTTTACTACTGGTAGACGCCGGCGGCCAGGTGTGGCAACGAGGATGTAGGGTGGCTTGTACACCCGTTGCGCGGATCTGATCGAAGCCAGGTAAAGTGCGAGCACTTATCGGGGGAGAACGGCATGAGGATAGGGTTGATCAATCAGCGGCACCGGTCTCCAGGTGACGATTCGATTTCGCCGAACTGGCAGGGGATCAGCGAGCGGGCTAGAGCGCTCGCTGCCACGACTTCTACCATCGAGATCGGCCCATCCATATTCAGTGCCCCGTACCGATTGGCTGCGGTGACGGCTAGCGTCGCCGAAACGCTCGACGAGATCTCGGGCGGCCGTTTCATATTCGGTCTCGGTGCCCGAAACGTACCTGATTACGACTACGAGACTTTTGGTTTTCCGACAGATCACGGTTATTCGCGGTTTGCCGAAGCGATCGAGATCATTCATGCCCCGATGAAAGAGTGAGCGGTGGATTACTCCGGGAAGTACCACAGCGCACGCAACTCGGAATTGGTGTTGCGTGGCCCGCGGCCTCAGGGGCCGCCCATCATTGTTGCGGCCAGGGGCCCCAGGATGTTGCGCCTCGTCGCGAAGTATGCCGATCGCTGGAGCTGGTGGGTGTACGATCATCGCGGTGCGATTGAGAGTCTCATACCCATTGTCGAGGAGTTGGAGAAGGCATGTGAGGAGGCGGGCAGAGACCCGGTGACCCTCGGCCGCTGCGTGGATTTCTACAAGGTCCAGCCCCCCCGGCAGCCTGATGGCCGGTACGGCGGAAGAAGTCGGCGGCATGCAGCCGACGATGTTGAGTGGAACTGCCGAGACCATCGCCGCGGCCCTGCTCGAGTTTCGCGAATTGGGCTTCGATGAGATTCGCTGTGACGTACGCCCAAAGACACCGGATGGGATCGAAGCCCTGGGAGGGGTAGTCGATGGGGTGCATGCTTCGGTCTAGTTCGATACCTTGCAGCCCCCACAGGTTTGACCACCCACCGATGCGAACCCTCGTCGCTGTTCTGCGGCGTCGATTACGGTCGTCTGAATGGTCGCGAGATTCATGAATACGACGGCTCCCGAACTGGTGGGTGTTGATTGGGCGGTGGTGGCTCTCTATTTTCTGGTGATTGCTGCCATTGTCGTGTGCTCTTCGCGCCGGGTAGTGGATACCACGGACTACTGTGTCCCCGGCACCTCCTGTGTCCCCGGCACCTTCCCGGCACCCATGTGTCCCCGGCACCTGTCCCCGGCACCTTCTGTCCCTGGTACCTTGTCCCCGGCACCGTCCCCGCCGCCGCAGCAGGTTCCCTGGCAGGTTCCCCCCGGCAGGTTCAGAGGAAGGTGGGGTCGAGGGCTCAAGCCCTAGAGAGCATCGTCTCCGTGGTGGAGTCTAAGTCTGCTGCGCTGTTTGCGCGTGAGCCTGCTGACGACCAGCGAGTACGATGCATCGATCATGCGTTGCAACTCGCCTTCGGGAATGGTCCCGTCGAGGTAGACGGTGTTCCAGTGAGTCTTGTTCATGTGATAACCGGGGACGACGGCGTCGAAGATGTCGCGGAGGATCAGTGCCTCGTGTGGATCACACTTGAGATTCATGCGTGCAAGTTGGTTTTCCTCACTCAGTGTGGCGAACATCTTGCCGAGAATCTTGTAGACATAGACGTCGGGTCCAAAGGGAAAGTCCTCGATGGCTTCGGGCCTTGCGGTCAGGTACGCCCGCGCGGCGTCGAAGTTCACTGTGCCTCCTCCTCCAGCGCTTCGAGTTCGCGCTGGTAGGCCTCGTAGCTTCGCTGGTACGGAGCCCGACAGGCGGCCTCGGCCTCGGGTGTACGGGCTTCCTCGCAGCGTGCGCTCTGCTCCCCCAGTGATCTGTTGAGCTCATATTGTTGGCGTGCGCTGCAAGCGTTTGTAAGCGCGGTGGCGGCCAGCAGTAGTGCTGCGTGAAGTACTATCCGGACGGAGAGATTCATGTCTTGATCATGCGTTTGCGGTCAGATACTTGTCCAGCGCGTTGGCGAATGCCTGGAGGTCGGTCTTCCCGAGCGCGGCGGGTCCTCCGGATATCTCCCCGGTGCTGCGCAATTCCTCCATGAAATTGCGCCGGGCCAGGTGTGCGGAGATGTTCTCGGACGTGTAGAGCGTCCCGCGCGGGTTGAGCGCAGCGGCTCCACGCTCCACCACCTGGGCGGCAAGCGGGATATCAGCGGTGACTACAAGATCTCCCTCATCGCAGGCCAAAGCGATGTGATTGTCTGCCTCGTCGAACCCCTTTGCCACCTGACGGGCATGTACGAAGGCGGAGCGTGGCAGTGAGAGGGGCTGGTTGGCGACGAAGGTCGTATGTAGTTGGCGGCGTTCAGCAGCACGGCACAGCGTTTCGCGCATGCGCACGGGGCATGCATCGGCGTCCACCCATATCTGCACGCGCTCGCTTCCGCCCGCTACAGCTCGATGGGCGCGCCGCTCTTCCTGGCGGCTTCGTCATTCGCCCGTTTCGCATCCAGAAGCTCGGGAACCAGACCGTCGAGTTCACCCAGTGTCAGCGTGCCGTTGGACTTGTGGAACTGTCTGATCACGCGAGGCTGCTGCATGATGGCCACGCCGCCACGGCCGGTGTGGAAGATTTCGGAGGTGATGCTGGCCGCTTCTTTTCCGGCCAGCCACACGCAGATCGGCGCGACGTGCTGGGGGCCACCCTGCTCGAGTTCCTTTTCCTCAATGGTTTCCCCCCGGTTTTCGCGCAGCGGAATAGTCATGCGCGTGAGCGCACCGGGTGAGATGGTATTGACGGTACAACCGTATTTGGCGAGCTCCAGAGCCAGCACCCTGGCAAAACCGGCGATCCCTGCTTTGGCTGCTCCGTAGTTGGCCTGGCCGAAATTGCCGAACAAACCGGAGACACTCGAGAAATTGATGATGCGGCAGCCGGTACGGTTGTTCTCGCGTATGTACTTCGCGAAAGGGCGCGAACAACAATAGTGACCTTTCAGGTGCACGGCGATCACCGCATCCCAGTCGGACTCCTCCATGTTGTAGATGGTCCTGTCACGCAGGATACCCGCATTGTTGATCAGGATGTCCATCCCGCCGAACGCATCGAGGGCGCTCTGAAGAAGGCTTTCACCGCCGGCGACCTCTGCGACCGATTGTGTGTTAGAGACCGCTTCTCCGCCCGCATCGCGGATTTCCTGAGCTACTTCCTCCGCGATGGAGCCGCCGCCTGTGCCGTCGGTGTTACCGCCGAGGTCGTTCGCAACCACCTTCGCACCCTCGCTCGCCATCAAAAGCGCGATTTCCCTGCCGATGCCGCGCCCCGACCCGGTCACGACGGCTACCTTGTCGTCGAGTCTGCCCATCTAATCCAATCCCCCTGGTTGAGTTGATCGTGGTCTGGAGTCGATACTAAACGATCGTTCAGTTGAAAGGGATCGAGGTTGTCCACCTACGGAGATGAAACCCTGCGCCTGATCCGGCGCGTATTCGATGGCGGCGCCGAGCACGCGGCTGTGCTGATGCGCCACTCCGCGAGAGAGTTCGCGCGCGACGTGCACGATCTCGACAATCCTCTTACAGAAGAGGGCCGCAGGCTGTCTGAACGCCTGGGTACGGCGTTGCCGCAACACCTCACCGTGCGGGCGTACGCGAGCCCGGCGCAGCGGTGTATGGAGACCGCCGAAATCATTCTCGAAGCACATCGCTCGCGCGGCGGCAGAGCGACGCGCCATCGGCCGGTCGAGGCGCTTGGGGTGTTTTATGTGTTGGACCAGATGAAGATGTGGAAAGGGATGCGCCGTGCGGGCGGGATGACGCAATACCTCGAATCGTGGTTTCGCGGAGAAGTGCCGGACGATACCATGATGCCGTCTGAGCTGGCGGCGCGGCTGGTCTTGACGGTGGTCATAAAAAAGCTGTCCGCCCCGGTCGCCAGACCGCAACTAGACATCTGTGTATCACACGATCTCACCGTCGCACTCGTGCGCGACCGTCTGCTCGGGGAACCCGCTTCCGGACCCGACGTGGAGTTCCTCGACGTACTCATCGCCTTCGAATCAGAGGGTCGCCTTTGGCTGCAGAGCCATCACGGAGAGGCGCGCGATGTCACGGATCTGGCGCGCCCCCTGTGAAAAATACAGTCTAGGAGTAGGCGTTATTGTATCCGGATCAAGGCTCAGCACCGGTCGTCAGAGGACGCTCGTCTCTGACCCACTCCGACATCGAACCGTCGTAGACGGCGACATTCTCGTATCCTGCGAGCAGGCAGGCGAACGCATCGACAGTGGCTGAAATACCACCGCCGCATCGGTTTGCCATTCTCTATAGATCAACCGAAACCACCCTTTTCAATCTGGGGTATAGTTATCGTCTAGAACAAACAAGGGGAATAGAGATGAAAGTAGTGCTATATACAAGATCTCAAAGTCAGAGGTTAATCATCACACTATTGACTAGCTTCAGTAGTAGAATTAATCCATAGTTCAAAGAGGCTCTATTGTGAAGAAACCACTCATACTTCTATTCTCAATACTGATTTCATTGAACTCTTATGGCAATACTGTCTGTATTGATCAAACAAATGCTCAAGAGATAAATGGTGTTGTTTATCTTCGAAATCAGCAAGTACCATTTACTGGCGAAAGCTTATGTACATATGAAAATGGTCAGAAAAAGTCAGAGGTAAATTACAAGGACGGTAAGAAATATGGCATTTGGACTTACTGGTTTGATAATGGTCGGAAATTCCAAGAGGGAATTTACAAAAACGGCAAATTAGATGGCAAATTGTTCAGGTGGTTTCCGAATGGTCAGACCGCATCAGAGAAAAATTACAAAGACGGTGTTGAGCTTAAGCAATTCTCTAACCAAAACAACCCAGCGGTACGCGCAACGGGAACTACACGCACTATCAGGGGAGTCTCTAAAAACTTAAAAGAGAAAAACCCGTCTATTCAGAGCGTGGATAATCAACCAGAAGGAGGAAATTACAAAAACGGCAAGAAAGATGGCTTGTGGACTTATAAGTATGAAAACGATCAGAAAAATTCAGAGGGAAGTTACAAAGACGGCAAGTTAGAGGGAACTTACAAGGACGGCAAGACTGATGGCAGTTGGACTAGGTGGCATGACAATGGTCAGATAGAGTCTGAGAGAAATTTCATACAAGGCCGGATGGAGTCTGAGGCACATTACATACAAGGAAATTTAGTTGGTAAAACTACATATACATGGTATGCAGCTTGGAAGGCAGATGATCAGATGCAAACAGCGAAAAATTGGAAGGACGGCAAGGCTCATGGCAAGTGGAGTTCTTGGTATGCAGATGGTCAGATAGAGGAAAAGATCAATTACGACACCGGCTATGTGGATGGCTTGTGGACTGTGTGGTATCCAAACGGTCAGAAAAAGTCAGAGGGAAATTACAACGACGGCAAGCAAGATGGCTTTTGGACTTATTGGGATGAAAACGGCCAGATAGAGTCTGAGATAAATTACTAAGGGAGTATTGATTAAGGCGTGATACTGCCATCGCTGAACGTAAGCAACTCAATGTTGCGTAACATACCGAAATGCGCAGAATAACCCCTAAGTACTAGTATACGACTACTAACGGATTAGTGGGTATTTGTGTATGTAGGGGTCTTAAGGTGCACCCTATCTGCACCATGAAGAGTGGTCAGGATTTATATATCCCCACGGGCATCGAAGCGGGGGCTACACTCGGATAAACCATTAAAAAAAGTGTTTTCTATCGGAAGCCTTATTCAGAAGCCCTACAAACGTAAAACTGCTATAGGCGATGATCCGTTCGGCCTCAGGGACTCCACGTCCCGCTAGCGCATCGCGCAACTCATCAATTGGCCTGAAAGACCCTTCATCGAGCAGTTCGTCATAGAACAGGTTAATGCTGCCGGGAATATGACCACGTCTGCCGTAGTGCATATCTCCGCTACCTTCGTACACGGCCGGTGACAACGCGTTCAGCGTGCAGGTACGCAGTTCGTCGATGGCGCTGCTGACCTGTTCGGCATTTACGAAACGTGGCGGATTCGGGGTGACGGTGAAGTTTCCTACCGGGTAGTGCGGTGAGCTCGTCGTGATCTCTCCGCCTTCCGACTGCCAGCGTGCCAGCCCCCCATTGAGCACGGCGATGTCTGTATGGCCAGCATAGTAGGCGAGCCACCATGCGCGTGTGGCCCACATCATGTGGCTGAGCGAGTAGAAAACCACTTGGCTGTCGTCGTTCACGCCTGCGTTCTGAAACGCATTCTGGAGTGCGACTGGACCGGGTAGTGAAAAGCCAAGCCCCGTCGAGGTGTCCGAAAAGGCCTTGATGAGATCCAGAAAATTCGCGCCCGGAATGTGGCGCTCCGCGTACTTCGCGGCACCACTCTCGGCTCGATAGCCAGATTCGGCGGACATGAGATACACGGTGGCGTCGAACAGCCGGAGGTTGGGATCTGCCAGATCGAGATCCCGTGGGTTTACCAGGTAGCCGGGATGTGCAGCGGTCATATGAGCGGTCCTCCAGATTCCACTGCATTGGTTAGAATACGGTGCCAGGTTTGTGGTGTGGTGCGCGTGATGTACGTGGTAGTGCAGCCGTTCACATTCGCGAATCTGGCCATGGCTCGCGCGAAAGCCGTCGGAAAACCGTCATCGACGAGGTCCGCGTGCTCGATGAACAGGTGCTTGATCTCGAAGTGTGCATCACAACGGTGAGCCTTGCAGTCAGCACGCCCGACAAAGCGATCACGGTAGAGCACTGGCAGACAGAAATATCCGAATGCGCGCTTGCTCTCGGTGACGTAACACTCCAGCTGATAGTCGAATTCGAACAACGCCTCGGTTCGATGTCGCAGAATGAGAGCATTGTCAAAGGGAGAAAGAATACGCACGGTTGCGGTAGCCGGGGGAGCGCGTGAATCTAGGATTTCCGCATGAGCGTACCAGGTACCCTGACCCGCTAGAGCGAGTACAACCACCGAACCATCTCGTGTACGGGCATCGAGCTCGGCGCGTACCGCGGCTCGCAATTCGGAATTTCGACGCAGGTGCGTGAACGACTTGGCGGTGGCAAAACCGTGACTGGTCAGCGTGTTGTCCACCAGGTGTGCGGCCTGCTCACTCAGAAGCGGGTGACGGGTGTCTACATCGCTCGGGAGTATGCGTTCGGTGAGGTCGTAGGTCTTCTGAAAACCGCGACGTCCAGCGACCATGAGATCTCCCTGCATGAACAGCTGCTCCAGGGCGCGCTTGGTGGGTTTCCAATCCCACCAGCCGGCGTTCCGGCGTGGCTCGGGCATTTCAAAGTCGCGCGACTGGGTCGGCCCCTCGGCGCGCACGTGGTCCAGCACGCGTTGCATCAGCCTGGTGTCACGGCAACGCATCCAGTGCTCCGTGCCGTCTCGGAATCCCTGCATGCGAGGCAGCGCGAAGCGATAGTGCCGCATCGGCAGGTAGGCCGCCGCGTGGTACCAGTATTCGAATACACTACCGTCGCCCTGAAGACGATCGAGGTGTGATGGCTGGTAGTTGGGAACGCGTGTGGCGAGCACGTGGTGATGCGCGCGATTGACGACGGATATGGTATCGATCTGCACATATCCGAGCCGCTCGATAGCCTTGAGCGTCGCGTTTTTCCCGCGTCCGAAAGGAGCCCGCTGCAGCAAACCCTGGCAATCGAGAGCAATTCGCCTGAGCTTTGCCAGCGGGACCAGAGTGGGCTTGCCTTTGGGCACAATCCAGTCAGAATCGCAAAACACTCCAAGAAAGTACACGATGCCCAGAATTATCGTTCTGATCGCAACACTTTGTTGCGCCCTTGATCTGTCCGCGGCTCAGCGTGAGCCGCGCCATGGTGATGACGGCATAGTAGCGACACGCTCATATTTTGCCTCCGTGGTGGGCGCTTCTATCCTGCGAGGTGGTGGTAATGCCGTGGATGCGGCGGTGGCCGCCGGTTTCGCGCTCGCGGTGACTCATCCCTCTGCCGGTAACCTTGGAGGTGGAGGCTTCATGGTGATCAGGATGGCGGATGGAACTGCCATTACCAATGATCACCGCGAGAAAGCCCCGGCAGCGGCCAGTCGTGATATGTACCTCGATGACGAAGGCGAGGTCGTTGAAGGGCTTTCCACGCGTTCGCATTTGGCGGTGGGTGTGCCGGGTACGGTGGCTGGCCTGCTGGACGCTCTCGAAAAGTATGGGACGATGAGCCGAAAGGAGGTGATACAGCCGGCTATCGTGCTTGCACGTAACGGATTCGTGCTGCCGAGGGACCTTGCTCTGGCGTTCGAGCGGCGCAAGGACCAGTTTGCCCGCTATCCAGCCAGCGCCGAGGTTTTCACCAATGAGGGAGAGCCCTATACGGCGGGAGAGTTGTTCGTGCAACACGACCTCGCCAGGACACTGGAGAGAATACGCCGCCGGGGACGGGATGGATTCTACAAGGGCAAAACGGCGGACTTACTCGTTGCGGAAATGGAGCGCGGTGGAGGGCTGATCACGCACCAGGACCTAGAGGACTATATGAGCGTGTGGCGCGAGCCATTGCGCGGAACCTACCGGGGTCATGAAATCGTGTCCATGCCACCCCCCTCGTCGGGCGGCGCCCTGCTGATTCAGATGCTGAACATGATTGAACCGTACGATGTGAGCACGATGGGTTTTGGCAGCGCCGATACGATTCATTTGATGATCGAGGCGGA
The DNA here is from genome assembly GCA_002327525.1 of Gammaproteobacteria bacterium UBA2168. Classification (GTDB taxonomy): domain Bacteria; phylum Pseudomonadota; class Gammaproteobacteria; order Pseudomonadales; family Azotimanducaceae; genus JASLQO01. Next base: position 42,132 of record DCWG01000036.1, read on the forward strand.
ACGCCGGGCCTATGCCGACCGGGCCGAGCACCTGGGCGATCCCGACTTCTATCCTGTGCCGATGGCGCGTTTGACGGACAAGGACTACGCACGCTCGCGTTTCGAGGATTTCGATCCGAATAAGGCGAGTCTCTCCAGCGATATTGGACCCGGAACGACGCCAGTCAAAGAAAGTCCGGACACGACCCACATGTCGGTCATCGACGGTGAAGGCAATGCCGTTGCGTACACGACTACTCTCAACCTGTCCTACGGTTCGAAGATCGTTGCCGCAGGTACCGGAATGCTGCTCAACAACGAGATGGACGACTTTTCCTCGAAGGACAACACCCCCAACGCTTTCGGTCTACTGGGCCGGGAAGCCAATGCCATCGCACCCGGCAAACGCATGCTGAGTTCGATGACCCCGACCATCGTGGTGAAGGATGGTGAGCCGATGCTCGTCACCGGCTCGCCGGGCGGCAGCACCATCATCACGACCACACTGCAGGTGATCGTGAACGTAATCGATCATGACATGGATGTTTCCCAGGCAGTGGGAGCACCGAGATTTCACCATCAGTGGCAACCCAATCGAATCATCTACGAACCGTTTGGTATATCACCGGATACGCTCACGGGACTTCGCGAACGCGGACATACCGAATGGGTGCTAATGCCCTTTGGCCGTGGTATTGGCGATGCGAATTCGGTGATGCGGACCGGCGATGGTCTGAAGGGTGCATCGGATCCTCGCAACGCCGGGGCGGCGGTGGGTTACACCAGTGACCGTGGACGGCGGGCGTCGCGATGAAAGAAGAGTTCTGGCTCGAGCGATGGACGAGCGATCGGCTCGGCTGGCATCAGGAAGAGTACAACGCATGGCTTACGAAGTACTGGCCTCGGCTCGACCTGAACGGTTCCGGTGCAGTCTTCGTACCACTGTGCGGGAAGAGCCTTGACATGCACTGGCTACGAGCGCAGGGACACCCGGTTCGCGGTGTGGAGTTCGTCACAGCAGCCATAGAGGATTTTTTTGCCGAAGCGTCCCTGGACTATGATTACGTCGAAGACTTTTTCGGCGGCGTACCCTGTTACAGCCACGGTGATGCGGATAATCCGAATTACCGAATCTACCGAAGTGATTTTTTCGAACTCAGCACCCCGCATCTGTATCGGGTTGTGGGTACGTTCGATCGTGGAGCGCTGGTGGCACTGCCGCCTGGTATTCGAGAGATCTATGCCGACCACCTGCAGCGGATCATCCCGGATCACAGTGAGATCCTGCTGCTAACCCTTGAATACGACCAGCAACTGGTAGAAGGGCCTCCTTTCTGTGTCACGGAGGAAGAGGTCAATGCCCTGTTCGCGGAACGCTGCAGCGTCGAGCGTCTGGAGGAGGTAGAAACGGACCGAATTCCGTCGCATTTTCCTGAGCATGACATCAGTAGTGCCACGGAGGGAGTTTACCGGATCGTGAAGAACGAGTAGACGACCATGCCGCGCGCCCAAAGCAATGGTATCGAACTCGAATATGCGTCATACGGTGAGGAAGATAATCCGGTAATAGTGCTGATTCGGGGACTCGGCACTCAGATGATCGAGTGGAGCAAGGGGCTCACCGGTGGTTTCGCGCAAGCAGGCTTTCGCGTGATCGCTTTCGATAATCGGGATGTCGGGTTCTCCAGCAAACTAAAGGCACCGTATCCATTACGGGCAATGGCGGACGATGTCATCGGGCTCATGGATCATCTCTCCATCGGCGCGGCGCACATCTTTGGTATTTCGTTGGGCGGGATGATTGCGCAACTGGTGGCGTCGCGCTATCCGAAACGTGTGCTGGCGCTGTATTCCGTGATGTCCTCGTCCGGCAATCCCGATCTGCCACCGATGGATGAAAGCCTGCGCGACCAGATGCTCAAAGACGCAAAAGGTCGCGAAGCGATCATTCGTCTGGATGCTGACAATCGTGCCCTGTTCGGATCTCCTGGTTACCCGGAAACCGAGGCCGACCGGTTGTTGGCCGCGAGTGCGGCGTATGATCGTTGTTACTGCCGGGAGGGGGTCGCGAGACAGATGGCTGCCGCCATAACGGATGGCAGCAGGGTGGAGAGGCTCAAGGAGATACGCCTTCCTACACTCGTCATACATGGTGCCCAGGATGCGCTCGTCCCGCTTGCGGCGGGCGAGGATACAGCCGGGTGGATCGCAGGCGCTGAGCTCGCCGTAGTGGAAGGGATGGGGCACAACATTCCAGATGCGCTGGCCCCGCACATCGTCGAGCTGGTTAGCGAATTCGTCCTGCGCACACTGAATCGGGGGTGAGCACCACCTGGCCTCGAACCTTTCCAACGGGTTGGGGACTAAATACTTTTTTTCAAGTCCTTTGAAAATTGAAATCAACCTCCACATTGATGTCATCGATCATCAGATCAGCCACAAGCGCCACCAAAGGAGGTTTGAAAATGAACATGGTTCGTTGGAATCCGTTTCGTGAGTTCGAGGAGATGTTTGGTCGCGTGCCCGCGTTTCCGGGCGAGTCCAGTAATGAAAACTGGTTTCCGGCCGCTGACATTTCCGAGGACCACGCCAGCTTCCAGATAGAGCTCGAGATACCCGCGGTTGCCCGCAAAAACGTCGAGGTCAGCGTGAGTGACGGCGTACTGATGGTGAATGGCGAGCGAACCCTCGAAGAACGCAGTGAGGGCAAGCATCACCGCATTGAACGTCGTTACGGCAAGTTCACGCGTAGTTTCCGTCTGCCGGAAAACGCCGATGAACAGAGCATCAAGGCATCCTCCAGGGACGGTGTCCTACAGCTTGTCATCAGCAAGAAAGAGGCGGAGGGACCGCGTGTCATCGACGTTCGAGTCGAGTAAGGCAGGAACTACATGTGCTTCGCCCCCGGGGCGCATCTGCGTCCCGGACCGCCGTATCCGTGGTAGGCTAAGCGCTATGCCGCGTGTGTTCGCTACATTTGCAGATGAGTCATGGGTGTGAAGCGGGATCTGGTCCACGAAGTGATATTCGAGGCCAATACGCCCGGTGGCAAGGCCTTTGATGTAGCCCTTCTGGTCATGATTGTGCTGTCAGTCGTCGCGGTTATGCTGGACAGCGTACCCACCATCTCAGCCAAATGGGGTGGGCGTCTCTACATCATCGAATGGTGTTTCACTATTCTCTTCACGATCGAGTATGCCCTGCGCCTATGGTGTATCAAGGACAGCTGGCAGTACGCACGCAGTTTCTATGGCATAGTCGATCTGATCGGCATAATCCCGACCTACCTGAGTATGATCCTGGTGGATGTCCAGTATCTGCTGGTCATTCGAATTCTTCGCGTGCTGCGGGTGTTTCGCGTGCTGAGCATGGTGCGCTACGTCGGCGAAGCGGATCAGCTCAAGCTGGCGCTCGCGGCCAGCCGACGCAAGATAATCGTATTCGTCATTTCGGTGCTGCTACTGGTCGTGGTGTTCGGTTCACTCATGTATCTGATCGAGGGCCCGGAAAACGGCTTTACCAGCATTCCCAAGAGCGTTTACTGGGCGGTCATTACGCTCACGACGGTGGGCTACGGCGATCTGGTGCCTCTGACCGCAATTGGTCAGGGCCTCGCCTCCATCATCATGATCATGGGATATGGAATCATCGCCGTACCGACGGGGATCGTCACCATGGAGTTGTCGGAGGCAAAACGCCGTCAGGCCAATACACGCACCTGTCCGCACTGCTCGGTGGAAGGGCATACCCGGGAGGCGACCTATTGCTGGCGTTGCGGCGAGCACCTGTTCGAGGAAGGGCAGCCGGTGCAGGCGCCCGACTGAAGGGAGCGTGGCGGTGAAAGGAGCGTCTCTCGACTGGCCGCAAGGAGTGGTGTTCGATATGAACGGACTGCTGCTCGACTCCGAGCGTCAGGCCAGGGACTGTTTCGTCGGGGCTTGCCCTGCCCACGGGTGGGAGCTCGACATTACTGCTTATCATCGCTGCATCGGCACCACGTCGGAAACCATGGACCGAATCCTGCGCGAGCACCATGCGGATGAGTTTCCACTGCAGGAGATCGAGCTTGTGTGGGGCCAGTTGTAAGAGAGGCGTGTCAGAGAGAGGGCGGTGCACGTGGGGCTCATCGTCTTTCAGATTCCGGATCTCGTGCCATTGCGCGCACACTCCCTAGATCACGCAGTGGTGGAGAGCGTGCATAACGTAACGTATCTGTTGAGAGAGATTGCCAAGTCCTTCACACACTGAAAATGGTGGTTGAGGTGTAACGAGATTCGTACGTCTATGTATTGTCTGCGGCGATCGCCGCAGTGGTACAGGACGTGTCCATCACTCAAGGAAGCAGTACGGTGATCAACAGGAGCGAATCTCGGCTCATCGCGCAGGACCGGCGGAACCAGTCGAGACATCTGCAGAGCCGCGGACATACCCGCAAACCGATAGCGGCGCCTGCGGCCGGGCGGGTTAAGGGAAGTAGAGGCTCGCCAGCACCCAGGTAAAGGTGATCAGCATCAATATCGTGAGAGGAAGGCCCACTTTCACGAATTCAGAGAAGTTGTAGTTACCCGCGCTCATCACCAGTAAGTTGGTCTGATAGGCCATCGGTGTCGCATAGCTCATGTTCGCGCCAAACAGCACGGCGAGTACGAAGGGTTCGTACGGGAGATTCAGCTGAGCGGCGATACTGACGGCGATCGGTGTGCCGATCACAGCCGCAGCGTTGTTGGATACCACGTTGGTGAGTATCGCCAGCAACATCATCAGCGCGCCTAGAACGACGATGGGCCCGGCATCACTGGTGAGTTGCAAAAACACGGCCGTCACATACTCTGTCGCGCCGGTGACGGTGAGCGCGTGGCCGAGAGCCAGGCTGGCTACGACCACGAAGTACACCGACGGACTGATGGCACGCAGCGCTTTAGTGAGATTCAGGCATCTGGTGAGGAGCATCAGCGCGCAACCGGCAACAGCGCTTATGCCGATGGGTATGAGCCCGGTGGCGGCCACCAGCACAACCGCGGCGAGGATAGTCAACGCCATGGGTGCCTTGC
>DCWG01000101.1:0-1670 GCA_002327525.1 Gammaproteobacteria bacterium UBA2168
AAATGGGTGTCCGTCGACCGGTCCTGGTTTAAGACGAATTTGCCGAACGTAGCGCATCGCCGCACCATAGCATGAGAGGCTTTGGCAGCGATGAGGATCAGGACATGAAGGCGGAGCGGGACCGGTTTCCGGCAGTGGCGCACGTGATGTTGCGGCGAGCGGACCAACTATATCTGTTGCGTCGTTCCCACACCGGCTTCATGGACGGCTACTACGTACTACCAGGCGGCCATGTCAGCCACGGTGAGAGCGTGACGCAAGGCGCGTATCGCGAATGCCTTGAGGAAGCCGGCGTGCGGGCCGAATTGCAGCCGCGCTGCGTGCTGCCATATATTTCCGGCAGGCATCAGGGATTCAACTTCGTGTTCGAAGCGCTGAACTTCCAGGGTGAGCCGTATGTGGCGGAACCGGAGCTGTTCGATGCTGGTGGCTGGTATCCGATCGACGGGCTGCCCGGGCGTTGCGCGCCGTGGATCGCCGAGGTGGTCGGGCTCGCGCAAGACCAGTGGTTTCGGGAGCTGCGGTGGCAGTAGCGGCTGTTCGAATAGGCCGTTCTCCCTGACACGGAGGGGGGGGTTTAATACAATGCGCGCCCTTTGCGGGCAAGACGTAGAAAAAACGTAGAATCAGATGGACACACAGGACTGATAGCTATGAAAGAACCAGTAAGAGTCACCGTAACCGGCGCTGCGGGCCAGATCGGCTATGCGCTGGTATTCAGAATCGCCTCCGGCACCATGCTGGGACCGGATCAGCCGGTCATCCTGCAACTGCTGGAAATCACACCAGCGCTCGATGCGCTGCGCGGTGTTGTGATGGAACTGGACGACTGCGCTTTTCCCCTGTTGGCGGGGGTTGTGCAGACCGACGATGCGGATGTCGCATTCAAGGATAGCGATTACGCCCTGTTGGTGGGCTCGCGTCCCCGCACCAAGGGGATGGAGCGCAAGGACCTGCTCGAAGCCAATGCCGCCATCTTCTCGGTACAGGGCAAGGCACTGAACGACAACGCCAGTCGCCAGGTGAAAGTGCTGGTGGTTGGGAATCCGGCGAATACCAACTGTCTGATCGCACAACGCAACGCGCCGGATCTCGAAGCGTGCAATTTCACCGCCATGACACGGTTGGACCACAACCGCGCGAGGGCGCAACTGGCCGCGAAGACGGGCAAGCACGTCACCGATGTCGTTGGACTGTGCATCTGGGGCAATCACTCGGCGACACAGTACCCGGATCTGCACGGCGCCACGGTGGCGGGGGATGCAGCGATGACCCTGGTGGACATGAGCTGGTACACGGACGAATTCATCCCAACCGTGCAGCAACGCGGTGCAGCCATCATCGAAGCGCGCGGGGCATCAAGCGCGGCCTCGGCTGCCAATGCGGCCATCGACCACATGCATGACTGGGTGCTCGGCACCAAGGCACTGGTCAGCATGGGGGTGTATTCGGACGGCAGCTACGGGGTTGGCGAGGGTCTCATCTACTCCTTCCCCGTGACCTGCTCGGATGGTGACTGGCAGATCGTGCAGGGGCGTGACGTCGGCGACTTCAGCCGTGAGAAGATGCAGGCAACGGAAGCAGAACTGGCGGAGGAGCGCGACGCGGTCGCGCATTTACTCCCATGAACAGATCCACCCACATCATGCTCTTGGGATTGCTCTTGGGAT
>DCWG01000101.1:1982-21603 GCA_002327525.1 Gammaproteobacteria bacterium UBA2168
CTTGGGATTGCTCTTGGGATTGCTGTTGGTGCCGGGGGCGGGCAACTGCACGGCTCAGACCAAATCGGTCCCGGATTTGTCCGGTACTTACAACAGCACCACGCTGACCCCGGTTCAGCGACCGAAGGAATTCGGCGAAAACCTCTACCTCACGGAAGAGGAGGCCACGCGGCTCGCGGAGGAAGAACGAGCGCTCATGGCCAAGGCCAACCAGAAATCGGATCCCAACCGCGCTGCGCCGGAGGCGGGCGGTTCGGCACCGGTGGGCGCACCGGATGACCAGCGTGAAAACCTCGGTGCGGGCAATGTCGGTGGCTACAACTTCTTCTGGATCGATCGTGGTGAGGAGGCCATGCGCGTCGACGGCAAGATCCGTACCTCGGTGCTGACGGATCCTCCCAACGGGCGGTATCCGGCGCGTAGCCTGCAGGGCTCCCAGCGCTGGATGAAGCGCGCGAGGCTATTCCGTCCAAATACGGGAGAAGCCTGGTGGGTGAAAGAGCAGGGCCCGGGCCCTTACGATGGTCCCGAGTCTCTGGCGTTGTCAGAACGCTGCCTGTTGGGATTCAGCATGGGTCCGCCGATGTTTCCGGCGCTGTACAACAACTACAAGCGCATCATCCAGACGGCGGATCATGTGATGATTCTGGTGGAGATGGTGCACGATGCGCGTGTGGTACGCCTGAATTCGGAACACGCACCGGCGGACGTACGCAAGTGGATGGGTGACTCCATCGGCTGGTTCGAAGGTGACACGCTGGTCGTGGATACCACCAACTTTCGGGATGGAGACAATGGGCTCGGCGGCTCCGACCAGTTGCATGTCGTCGAACGCTTCCGCCGCATCGACGCAGGCGCTCTCAGTTACAGCTTCACGGTGGAGGACCCCGGCACTTGGACGCAATCCTGGTCGGGTGATTACGTCTGGCCCGCCACCGACGGCAAGGTGTACGAGTACGCCTGTCACGAGGGAAATTATGCGATGGGCGGGATCCTGCGCGGTGCCCGGCTGCTGGAGCAGGAAGCGCTCGGCGGCAGCTAGCCGCTCAGTCCCGGGGCCTCATCCATTCACTTCCTGGTGTGAGTGGATTCGTCCTTGCCCGTCCACCGCGAAAAACGCGACGTTGTGCTGGCGCAACCAATCCAGTGCCGGTCGCTCGTCTTGCGGGCTGGCTATAGTGACCAGACTTTCCGCGACGATGGCTTGTGGGGCAATGACCGAGACTGCTGTCAGACGTGTGACCGGCCAGCACGGCTACCAGATGTCTATTGCCACTTCTCGAGCGCTGCCGGCAATCTCGTTCTGATCGTTTCTGCATCACCTTTCCTGAAGCCCACATGCCGCCAGAGAATCTCACCGTCGGGACCAATGAGAAAAGAAGTCGGCATGCCTGGCAGTTGGTAGCGACGTGCCGTGTGGCCATCCTTGTGGCTGAGTATGGTGTAGGTAACGGGATACCGGTCGAGAAAGCGCAGACCGTCGGCGACCATGCCATGGAAGAGACTCACGGTACGGTTCGCACCAGGCCCCCAGAAGTCGAGATAGATCATTTTTCCCCGGTAGTCAGACAGGGAAACTCGCTGCGTTGTGCCGAGGACGTTGTGCCGAGGACGTGCAGGCTGAATTCCGGTGCTTGTTCGGCGAATGCGCAAGGCATTGCAAACAGTCCGAAGGCGAGCAGCGCCCAGAGGTATCGTTTCAACCGATGGATCGCGAAGTCATGCGGGCTGGTCGTGGATCGGTTTGCACGGCAACCCTTGTGGACCTTCTAACCTCACCGCCGCTGTCGGTGAAGCTACGAAGACACGACTTTTTGCCGGATCCGGCGTGAATCTGCAACGTTGGAGTTACTTTGGGCTGCGTCGTCTGCGTGGTATGAGCGTGTTCAGAGTTCCGCAGACTCACGTTCGCTCGATCATCGATGCCCAGACCTTGTCGCTGAAATCGAGATCGTAAGCGTCCACCGGAGATTCCCGTACAGCGCGGTCGAGGGCGACCGCGTCCGGGCCTACGAGAACGCGCCACTCATCGGCCTTCACACCATCGAGAATGACGGTAGCAGCCTCGTCGGGTGTCAAGCCGCCTTTGTCGTACTCGTCAAAGCGCGCCTGGAGTTGCTGGCGAATGTCGTCGGAGCTGGCGCGTTCGTCGATTTCGACCCAACCACCCTTGGACCAGACACCGCGACTGGTTTCTATCTCTTCGTCGGTCAGATCCTGGGGAGGCTTTTGACCAAGAATTCGCCCCGTGTTCTTGGCGATCTGAGTACCGACGTATCCTGGCATCACGACGCTTGCCTTCAGATGCGGTGCGTTGAATCTGAAATCGTTAATCAGTGCCTCCGTGAATCCCTTCACCGCGAACTTGGCGGCACTATAGGCCGTGTGAGGAACGTTGCCTCCGAGGGAGGCCCTGAATCCGTTGACGCTGCTGGTGTTGACGACATGGCCCTGCTCACTGTTTAACAGCAGGGGCAAGAAAGCCCGCGTCATGAGATACACGCCGTTCCAGCAGATGTTGAACGTACGCTCCCACTCCTCCCGGCTCGAGTTGACGAAGCTCCCGCCGCCGCCGATGCCTGCGTTGTTGAACAGCAGGTTGATGTGATCACAGCCGTGCTCGGACTGAAGCGCCTCACGAAAGCCATTGATCTGGTCTTCGTCCGCAACGTCGCATACGTGCGTGGAGATCCTGATACCCTGTGGCGCCTCGGACGAACATATCTGAAGGGTTTGCGCGAGGTTTTCCTCGATGATGTCGCAGGTAGCGACGTGACAACCCTGTGCGATGAGCTGACGAGCCAGCGCGCGGCCCATACCGGTTCCGCCGCCGGTGATCACCGCGATCTTGCCGCTGAAATCCTGCATTTGATTACCTTTGATGAATTGGCCTGGATAACACATAAAAAAGATTAACCGAACCCGGCGCCATTTCCTCGCCAATTCTCTGTAGATGCAGACTCATCGGCCGTGGCGCTGTCGGTGGTATCTTGCCTGCCACGGCCAGCATGAAGGCGATTACCTACCATCGCTATGGTTCTCCTGACGTTCTGGAGATCAGAGACGTTCCTGCGCCGTTGCCCGGTGACGATGAGATCCTGATTCGCGTACGTGCCGCGGAAGCCACTAAGTCGGATTGCGAACTACGCAGCCTCAAATACTCGGTGAAGCGGTTCTGGTTACCGCTGCGCCTGGCCGTCGGCGTCATGAAGCCAAGGCGCCAGATACTTGGCGGCTATTTTGCCGGTGAGATCGCGGTGGTCGGTCGCCGGGTCGTGAATCATACGGTTGGCGAGCGGGTATTCGGCACCTCACGCCTGCGCCTGGGTGATTACGCGCAATACCTGGTCCTGCCTGCGAACTTCACCGTCGTACCAATGCCGGTGAACATGGACTTTTCCGATGCGGCCGCTGTGTCTCTCGGCGGGCTCAATGCGTTGCATTTCATGCGCCTGGCGGGCTTGCGCGAGGGCGAGAAAGTGTTGATCAACGGCGGCGACAGCATCGGCGCCTGGGCCGTGCAGATTGCGCAGGCACTGGGGGCCGAAGTCACCGTGGTCGATAGCGCGCTGAAGGAAGCATTCGCCAGAAGGCTCGGAGCAGATCATTTCATCGACTATCAGAAGCAGCGGTTCGCCGATCAGCGAGGCGTTTTCGATGTGATGTTCGACATGATGGCCGGCAGTGACTATGCCGACTGCTTGAGCGTTCTTAAGCCGGATGGCCGTTACCTGGCCGGGAATCCGCGGCTGGCGCTCATGCTGCGCTCAATCATTACCAATTGATTCACACCCACAACGGTGTGATTGCCCGTGAGACGAAGAAGGAACTGCTGACGCTGAAGGACATGACAGAAGTGGGCCAACTCACCTTAATCGTCGACCGGGTCTACCCGATGAGCGACGCGGCCCAGGCACACGGACGGGTGGAGACAGAACAACGCACTGGAGCGATCGTGCTTGCAATCACGGAACAGGAGCAAGGGGATCAGTCGACCTGATCCCCATCTGCGTTTTTCGCTAGCGTCCCTTGAACTCAGGGGTGCGTTTTTCCCGAAACGCCCGGCCGCCCTCGGCACCGTCCTCGCTGTTGCGCACATTGAGCAGGCGTTCGCGGGAGATGGCGCCGGCTTCCGCCGGACTCTTCGGCATGGTCGCCTGCGAGAAGTGCTTGATGGTGGTCACCACCAGGGGAGCGGAGTTGGCGAGGATTGTGGCCCACTTCATCGCTTCTTCGAGCTCCGTGCCTTTCGCCACGACCTTGTTCACCATGCCGGCCTGCAGCGCGCGTTCGGCCGGAAAGTCTTCGCCGAGCAGCATGAACTCCATGGCGACCTTGTGCGGGATGCGGGCCACGGAGCTCGCGATCAGCCCGCCGGTGAACCCCAGTTGCGCTTCTGGATACTTGAACACGGTGGTCTCCGAGGCGATCACCATGTCGCACATCTGAACGATGACGTAAGCGCCGCCAATGCACCAGCCGTGCACGGCGGCGATCACGGGCTTGTCGAGCTGCACGCCGATGCTGGGTACGCCCATCCACATTTCCCTCGGCGCATCGGTGACATCGGCGCCGACGGAGAAGGCGCGATCACCGGCGGCATGCAGCACCGCCACGCGGTCATCGCTCTCGGCATAGCGTGTGAATGCGTCATGCAGGCCGAGAATCACCGCGTCGTTCATCGCGTTCATCTTCTCGGCGCGATTGATGGTGATCGTCGCGATTCGGTCCTCGGATGACTCGGAGGAATATGTGACGATGTCGCTCATGCGGAGCCCAACCACTCGTTGAATTTCGCATCGCGCTTTTCGTGAAAGGCGGTAACCCCCTCACGGGCGTCGGGATGGTGATCGGAGATCGCAGTCTTCGCCGCGATCTCGTCGAGCGCCTGATCCCAGGTCAGTTCCGCCGCGTTGTACACGGATCGTTTGAGCAGTCGCATGGAGACCTGGGGACCGTTGGCGAGCTCGGTGGCCATATCCATGGCGGCGCGCTCTAGATTTTCGGCCGGCACCACCTCACTCACGAGTCCGAGTTCCAGCGCCTCGTCCGCGGTAACGATTTTCTTGCGCATCAGAAAGTCCAATGTCTTCGGCAACCCCATCATTTGCAGTAGCAGGTACTGGCCGCCCTCGTCGGGTAGCAGTCCGAAGCGCAGCGTTGCACTACCCATGCGCGCGGTGTCGGCCGCGATACGGAAATCGCAGGACAGGGCGAGCGAGAATCCGGTCTGAATGGCGATGCCGTTGATGGCGGCGATAGAGAGTTTGTCGAGCGTGCGCACAGCCGTGTTGAGGCGTTGCGAAATGATGCGCAACCCGTTGTAGGTTCCGATGCCGGAGTCGTGGCCGGGTGCTATACCCGGAACCAGCGGTGTACCGCCGAGCTTCGCGCCCTGGTATGCCTTGAGATCGTCCCCCGCGCAGAATGCACGTCCAGTGCCGGTAAAAACCAGCACTCGCACGGCGTTGTCCATTTGCGCCTGGGTGACTGCCTCGATGAGGTCGCGCTTGATGGCCGTGGTCATGCCGTTGAGCCGCTCTGGTGTGCTGAACTGAAACCAGGCAATGCCATCATCGCGCAATTCGAGGTTGAAACCGGTAAAAGATCCAGTGTCCATGTCTTTCCCCCTTATATGTGCACGTTTATCTTAAGTCCCCTCAAGCATCCGCGATAGGGCGTGATGCACGGCCCTATGAGTGGAGCATGTGCGATGAATGCATGGTGGCGGATCATGTTGGTGATCTGGTTGGCGAGTATCGGGGCGGCGGCGGCCGATGATCGGAGGGCTGTGTATGGACGCTGGGCGAGCGAGGGCTCGATAATCGAGGTGAGTGACGCCGCCGGGACGTTGAGCGCTCGCGTCATTGCACTCAAGGATCCGGGCTATCTCGAGGGGGAAGAATATGGTCCCGTCGGAACACCGAGGCGCGATGATCTCAATCCTGCGAAGGCCTTGCGCACGCGTGCCATCCTCGGCATGGAACTGCTCACCGACTACGAGTGGGGCGATGACCAGTGGCAGGGCCGAATCTACGACCCGGAATCCGGCAAAACCTACTCTTCGAAAATGTGGCGTGAAGGCAGCGAACTGCACATGCGCGGCTACATTGGCTTTTCGTTGTTGGGGCGTACGGCGGTGTTTCTGCCGGTTGCGAGCTGCGCTGCGAACATACCGCTCATGCTCGAGAATGCGGAGCTGACGGGGTGCTAGGAGAATGCAGGATAGAAGCGAGAATCGTCTATGTGTTGAAGGCTATTGCGTTGTTTTGCGCGCTGCCGCCTGGCCGGGCTTATGCACACCACACAGGGAGCATCTGGTCGAGGAAATCATCGTCTAGGGGCGCTCGGAAAGCCAGAAGGGCATGCCCGTCAAACCGGCGGTGGGTGAGCGCCGGATCGGTGCGGTTCGGGGAGGACTTTCTACTCGCTGCGGTGGAACTCACCAGCAACGACGTACCCTGGGAGCTGCCGGTCGAGGTGGAGAAGATCAATGCGCTCGTGAAGTATTCGAGCCACCTGGGCGACGCGGACGCGCGCGTCATCCTTACGTTCTACGACAACACTTGGAATGCCACCGACCAGCTGTCGGACCGGCTGGTGTCGTTGGGACAGCTCGACAGGTTCGGCGGTGGTGAATGCCAACGTTGGTTACGAGTTCGAGCATTGGGAATTCAGGTTGGAGATTCTGAATCTGTTCAATTCCGAGGACGATGACATCGCCTATTTTTTTGAATCGAGGTTGCCAGGTGAAATGAGTGCGGCGCAAGACGTGTACTTCCACCCGGTGATACAGCGCAGTGTCCGGTTGAGTGCGCGGTACAAATTCTGAGCCCTGTCCTCAGCCCATGATGGAGTGCCAGGTCTCGAGGTCTTTGATGTTGAGGTAGACGTTTTGCGTCTTGCATTCACCCATGGTGGCGTTGGGTACACTCGAGTAGTTGTGCCCGGGTAGCAACAGGGTATCGTCCGGCAGACCTTTGAGTTTCTGTAGGCTGTGGTACATCTCCTCGGTATCCGAGCCCGCCAGGTCCACACGGCCGCAGCCGTCGATGAACAGCGTATCGCCCGACACCAGCGTATTTCTGATTTTGAAACACTGAGAACCCGGCGTGTGCCCTGGTGTGTGCAGAAATTCTACTTCGATCTCTCCGATGGAGAGCTTGTCACCAGACGCCACCTTGACAAGGTCCGAGTCGGATAAGCCACTCACCTTCCTGACACCGTCCGCCTCATGCTGGTGCGTGTAGGCCTTCACGGGATTGACGCTCATGAGATCAGCGAGCCCGGCGATGTTGTTGCTCGCGATGTCGCCGCCGATGTGATCGGGGTGGTAGTGCGTCACGAGCGCCGCAGTCAGCTTGTAGCCCTGTTCGTTGATGTGGTTCACCAGACCTTCCACGTCCCAGGCCGGGTCCACGACCGCCACCTCGCGAGTGGTGCGAGATCCGACGATGTACGTGAAGTTCTGCATGGGTCCGATCGGTATCTGCTCGACGATCAGCTCCGGTTCCTGCTCGTAGGTCATGGTGTTTCCTCGTGTTCTCGCCTCAGCGAGATGCGGTTTGCGATGGATAGGGTAAAACGGTACGCGATTCGATATTGGGGGCGAGGTCCTCGGGCAGCCACCAGGAAGGCTTCATGCGTCGTTCGCTGAACAGATGCTCGGCCTGGTCGTCGTAATGGGTCGAGTCGGGGCGATCGCTCTGGCCCACGGGTAGATAGATCCAGCTCCGAATGGGCTTTGACAGAACGACGAGCTGGGTGGACGTCTGGCCGTGTCTGCCGTGGCGCTGAAAACTGTCGTCAGGCTCCCCGTATCCCATTGAGCGCAGCGTGGTCAATCCCCAGCGGTCTCCGCCGCCACCACCCACCGGCCACGAACGGTCATCGCGTCCTACCCGGTAGACATCGCCCCAAACGGCCCCGTCCCCGAGTTCCGTGGTCAACCGGGACATGGCCGCGCCGAAGGTCTGCGCGATGACCTCGTACTGCGCCTCGGAGAGCTCGATGGTCTTTGGTGTCCGTCCGCTCACCAACGCGTAGTGGTCGTCGATTGCCGATCTCAGCGCCGCGCCACCCGGGTGTTCTTCAAGCTGGTAGCGCCAGTAGGCATACTTGAGCGCGGCGGCGGAATCGCGGGTCAGACGGCCGTCCCACGCGAGTATTGCGTCGACATGGGCGTTGTCCACCACGGCACGGCTCAGAACATCGAGCCATCGCGCGAGCCCATAGGGGCGGGTGTCCACCGCCCACGCGAGCGCTTCATCGACGGTCACGTCCGCGTCGCCGCTCAGCAGCTCCAGTGCGCGCGCGCCTCGCTGATTGGTCCAGCCAGCCCGTGCCGGGCCGTATCCCGGACCCGAATAGAGATAGTCGGGTTGGGCGTCCAGCGAAAACGGGCCGTCCGGGATCATGGCGTCTGGCGGGATATTGCAGTTTTGCAGATAGCCCTGAGGTGGATTGACGACTTGCAGATGGTCGGAGGCCGGATGAACGCCTTGCCACTCGCTCGCACTGGTGCTGCCGTCTACTGGACGGGACCAATCGTAGCCGTCGGGGCGCACCGGTACGCGGCCGGTGCGCTGGTAGTAGATGTTACCGGAGGTGTCCGCCACCATAACGTTCTGCGGAAACATCGCGAGCGTGGCGCAGGCCTCCATGGCACCGCGGTAGTCTTTAGCGAAGTTCAGTTTTTCCCAGGCGAGGATGCGGTCGGTGTCCGCCGTGTACGGCACCTTGGCGGCGTAAGCGCGCTCACCCTGCGTCGCGACGATGGGTCCGTGATGCGAGAAGCGCAAGCGATATGTCCGCGCATCTGCACGCGCCACATCGAGCGTCACCTCGGTTGATCGGATGTCACGCCAGGCGCCGTCATAGAGATACTGCTCTGGATCATCCGGATTCAGCTGCAACTCGTAGACATCGGCCGTGTCGGGCCCACCGGTGGTCATGGCCCAGGCGACATCGGCGTTGTGCCCTAGACCGATATAGGGTGAGCCAGCGAGTCCCACGCCGCTTCCGTGCCAATCACCCGCGTGCACGCGCATCTCCCAGAATCTGGATGGCCCCCACCACGAGAGATGGGGGTCGATCAGCAACATGGCGTCGCCATTGGCGGTTCGATGCGGAGAGATCGCCCACTGATTGGAACCGCGATTTGCCGTGACGAAGCCAGGCTCGATACCGGCCCGGCGCAGATCCTCAAGAGCTTCGTCGATGGACCAGTTGTACAAAAACATGCGCCCAAACGCATCCACCATGGCGGAGGTCACCTCGTGGTGACGCCAGAAGTCCGGCACGTCCTCCGGATGTGTACCATAGAAGGCGTTGATGCCCGCCGTGTACGCGTCTATGTAGGCGCGGTGCCTGGTATCGAGTGATGCAGTGGCAGCCTTGCCGTTACCATAGTGGTTGAACAGGTGGCTGAGGAGATCGATCGGGATGCCATCCTCGCCGTTCACCTCGGATAGTTCGCCCATGGCGATCTTGAGGTTCAGCAGCAGCTGCATCGGACGGTCCTCTGCCTGCGCATAGCCCTGGGCAAACAGGCCCGCTTCCACCGTTGGTGCGTAGATGTGCGGTATGCCCCAGGTGTCGCGGTAGAGTACAGTCTTGCCGATATCGGCTCCCTCACCGGGCAGCGGATCGGAGGCTTCAGAAGCCTTTGAGACGTCCGAAGGCGAGCAACCGGTCGCCGTGAGGACAAAGCCCAGCAGCGCGATGCGTTTCAGCATGGTCAGAACCGTTCGTTTTTTGCGGTCAAACA
This sequence comes from Gammaproteobacteria bacterium UBA2168, assembly GCA_002327525.1. Lineage (GTDB taxonomy): Bacteria > Pseudomonadota > Gammaproteobacteria > Pseudomonadales > Azotimanducaceae > JASLQO01. Next base: position 11,752 of record DCWG01000101.1, read on the forward strand.
GATCATACCGATCTCCGAGGCCGATCCCAGTCGCATCACCGGGCCCCAGGTACCGGTACCCGAGGATACGTTCAGCACCATCGTACCGATATGATAGACACCACTGAGGCGTCGGAACATCCGACGAACCAGAAAGTTGAACGGGAAGATCTGTCCGGCGTGAGTATGGCCGCACAGCATCAGATGGACACCCCAGTCGGCGGCCGCCTCCGCGCCGTCCGGTCGGTGATACAGGAGAATGCGGAAATGACCCGGCAGTGCTTCGATGGCCGGCAGAAAGCGTTTCACCTGCGAACGTGAATCAGCGTCGTCGATGGCGATGATCTGCAGGTCGCCGACCTCCACGGATTCATTGCGCAGTACATGCACGCCCAGATTGCGCAGGCGCTCGCAGATGTCCTCCAGGCCGACGTATCGCTCGTGATTACCGGCACAGAAATAGGCGGGGGCGTCGAGTCTGGCCAGCGATGCCAGTTCCTCCTCGCCGACGGCGTGAAAGTCGATCAGGTCGCCGGTGATCATCACCACATCCGGTTGCAGCATGTTCAGCCGTTCGATCACGCGCTCCAGAAAACCGCTGCGTCGTGATCCTACATGCACGTCGCTGATCTGAGCGATCCGTAGCCCACCGACGTACGCGGGCGCGGCAACGTCGATGTCAGTCACGCGCAGTCGCTGAGCATTGAGGAAGGCATACAGACAAAGCACGGCGGTGATGAGGACGAGTGTCCAGCCCGCGGTGGCAGGATGTAGTGGCAACGCGAGATTCATCGCCTCGAACGCCAATACGGGTATAAACGCCATGAAATAGCAGCCCAGCCAGGTGAAGGCGAGTGCGGCACACACGCGCGTGAATCGGCCCGAGCGCCACTCATAGAGCATTCGCGGTAACAGTGGGGCGACGATGACGGTGAGTAGAAACGGGGTGTTGAACGCAACCTGTGGTGCGATCAGATCGATGATCCGCAGCACCGGATAGATCAGCAGGCCGAAGTAGAAGGTCGTAATGACGATGGCGCTGAACAGGCGCAGCATCGCTACAGATCGGGAGCGGCGATGAGACAGTGTGCCGTGGCCTGCTCCTCTTCAGCCGACTCCGAGGGCTCCGAGGAGTCGGACGTGATAGCGCAGCCGATCATCGCAGAATGCGGCACCAGGCATGCCTCCTCGGGTTGCAGAAGCAGCGAGCCGACCCGCACCGGTGCGTCCACCGCGCAACAGATCGCGTAGGGTAGAGACGCCGGCAGATTGACGGTGCGTCCGGCGTCGAGGGTCGCCCGCAGCACTCCGAAATCGGGAAACGATACGATCCGCTCGAGCCCTGCGTCGGTGCGTTCGAAGGCCGGTGAAGGCGCCGCGTCCAGGCGCATATGGGCAACCGCGCGCTCGCTGTCCCAGTGATTCTGAGTAAGCACTTCCTGTGCAAAAGACACGACTAGACGTTCGTAGGTCGGCGTCTGGAACTCGACGACTCGAACACCGTGCTGCAGAGAATGTGGCAGCCAGGTGGGAACGACTACCACGTCACCGACGCGTAGCGCTCGCAGCGCCGTGAAGCGTTCCATTTCCGCCCGTGCTTCGTTTTCCGCGCGTAAAAGTCGTTTCATCGAAGCCTCACCGCCTGCGTCGATGGCGCGGCGCACGCGCTCGTAGGCATGCACCGCGTCGAGATAGGCACTGCGAAAGCCCTCGTCGTTGCCATACTCCGCGCGAATCGTCTGGTTCATCCCGTAGCGGATATATCCCGTACCGTCTGGCCAGGCTTGCGGATCGACCGCGGTCACCACATAGACCTCGCGCTTTTGTTCGTGCACCTCGAAGTAGAGATCGCCCAGCACCGGTTCCGGCCGGGGGTCCAGCACCTTCAGCAGCACAATGGGGGCATCGCGAGTCAGAAGCCCAGGAGCACTCGCGACATAGTGAGACAAGGGCAATCGCGTACCATCGGTGGCCACGACCCGGCTTTCCCCGCGTGCCTCGATACCGGAGTACCAGATTTCCCGGCCCCAGGGCTTCTCGACGGATACGGTCTCGAGCCTCACGGGCTGGTCGGGATAAATACACCCGCCCGCGATAGCGATCGCAATGCGCTGTCCGTCTCGCCGAAAACACACGTCCAGTTCCACGATATCTGGTTGCGGTAGCCAGTTGCGCCGCAGCGCAATCGTGAGGCTCAGTGGCTGGGGTTGTGCAGTGCCCAGCCAGGTGATGAGTTCCGGCGCATCCGGCATGGTAGAGAGTTTCGTCTGTGTGAGGATGACAACATAGCGTGACAGATACGGATAAGCACGTGTGCGGGTTGTGACTCGTAGCATTATGGCCGCTGTTCGTGTCTGAGTTCACCCATAGTGATGAGCGATGGCGAAACGTTCGTCTGTGGCGGTTCCTGCAAGATCGAGCGTAGCGTGCAGGGCTATCGGCAAGTAGGGAACTTTTTCAGGGATGACGGAAGTAAGTGTTGCGCTTGCATGCGCAGACGGCTTGGGGGAGGGCCCGTGGTGGGATGTGACGAGCCAGGCGTTGCGGCGGGTGGACATCTACGGGCAGAAAGTGCCCCGCTGGGAGCCGGAGAGTGGCGAGGGGCGTAGCTGGACAATGCCCGAGCCGGTGGGTTGCTTTGTTCCGGGTGCTAGCGGCCTGGGTGGGATCGTTGCCATGCGCAACGCGCTTGCATGGTTTGAGTTCGAGTCGAGCCCGGACGCGGAAGTCATGTGGCTGCTCGATATCTACCTACGTCGCCGGGGAGGGCGTGCGCTTCAACGACGGTAAGTGCGACCGTTCCGGCAGGTTCTGGATGGGGACCATGGACGAGGCCGAACAAGGTGCGGTGGGAGCGCTCTGCTCATATCAGGGCGAGGTACCCATACGGGTAGAGGTGGAAGGTGTGACGGTATCCAACGATCTCGGCTGGAGCCCGCATGACAAGGCCTGCTACTACACGGATTCGGGTGCACGGACGATCTGGGTCCACGAGGTGTCGCCACGCGGTGGGCTGGGTGCGCGATAGGTGTTCGCGCGCGACGAAGATTGCGCGCCGGATGGACTCACGGTGGATGCCGAGGGCTACGTCTGGAGTGCGAAGTGGGACGGAGGCCGTGTGGTCCGCTATGCGCCGGATGGTGCTGTCGATCGCGTGATAAAGGTGCCCGCGAAGACACCGTTCGACCCCTGATCCACTTTTCATACAATGTCCGAATGCTGCCAGTTTTTTAGATGTCGGCGGGCTATAGTGCGCTCGATCATCTGAAGACGAAACTGACATGCTGCCAACGGAGGAGGTTTGCGAACGGGCGCGAATGGCCCGAGATCCGAGGTTCGACGGGCGTTTCGTTGTCGGGGTGCTCACGACGGGAATCTATTGCCGCCCCATCTGCCCGGCGCGTATTCCGGCAGAAGAGAACGTGCGCTACTACGCAACACCGGCCGCTGCTCAGGATGCGGGCTATCGGCCCTGCTTGCGCTGCCGTCCGGAAAATGCCAGTCGCTTGCCGGAGTGGACGCTGGCCAGCGACACCGTGGTGCGCGGTCTGCGCTACATAGAGGCCGGTTATCTGAACACCCACCGGGTCGGTGAGCTTGCACATGTCATTGGTGGTTCCGAGCGGCAACTAAACCGCGTATTCAATGGGGAACTCGGGGCCACTCCGGCGAGCCTCGCGCGGGCACAGCGCGTGGAACTTGCGAAGCGCCTGATTGATCACAGCGGTATGCCGCTCGCCGATGTGGCGATGGAAGCCGGGTATGGCAGCGTGCGGCGATTCAACGACGAGATGAAAGCGATTTTCGGGTGTGTGCCGTCCGCGCTAAGGCGCTCGCGCTTGCACCGTGGCTGGGCGGGCGTGTGCGTTACTCTGCCAGTGCGGGCTCCATACAATGCCGATTGGGTATTCGACTTCCTCGACAAGCGTGCGCTCGCCGGAGTGGAGGTGGTGGAGGGGCTGACCTATCGCCGCAAGGTTGCGGCTGCGGAGAACGAATCCGCCTGGATCACGGTGAGTTGGGAGGGGGACGCTCTGAAGTTGTGTGTCCCGGCGGGCGTGGTGGAATCGATGAGCCGGGTCATGACGCGTGTTCGGCGAGTGTTCGACCTGGGTGCCGATTCGAGTGTGATCGATGCGCATCTCGCGGAAGATCCACTGCTCGCGCCCTGGGTCGCGCGGGCCGGCGGCTTGCGAGTGCCGGGGGCATGGGATGGATTCGAGACCGGGGTGCGGGCCATTCTGGGGCAGCAGGTCAGTGTGGCCAGAGCGACCGATCTTGCCAACAAGTTGATCGGCGCCTACGGTGAGTTCGGTCTGTTTCCGGTTCCCGAGGTGCTGGCGGATAGCAATCCCGCTGAAATCGGTATGCCGGGTCGGCGGAGCAATGCCATATCGCTGCTGGCGCGCAGCGTACGTGATGGTGAATTGCAACTCGATGAGTGTGCTGATCCTGACGTGTTGCATGGGAATCTGTGTGATATCGACGGCATCGGCCCATGGACCGCCTCGTACATGTGTCTGCGCGTGGCGCGAGATCCCAATGCGTTTCCAGAAAGCGACTGGGTGGTTCTGAAAATGCTGGAAGCGACACCGGCGCAGGCGCGGCGCCTGGCTCAAGACTGGGCTCCCTGGCGTGGGTATGCGCTGATGTATTTGTGGTTTCGTGCCGGGATGGAGCGGCAACGGAGTGCGGGAAAACGGAGCAGTTGAGATGACAGAAAACGTATTCTATACGGTAATGGACAGTCCGATCGGATTGCTCACGCTGGCGGGCTCGCGCACTGCGTTGAAGATCGTCGGCTTCTCCAGCGGCACCAGGGCGCGAGGCGCCGAGGCCGAATGGGAGCGATATGACGAACCGTTCAGGCAGGCGCGAAAACAACTCACCCAGTATTTCGAAGGTCAGCGGAGGAGTTTCGACCTGGAACTCGCGCCGGACACGACGCCGTTCCAGGGTCGGGTGCTCGAGGCGCTGATGGGGATCCCATACGGCGAGACACGCAGTTACCGGGACATCGCCGTCGATCTCGGCAACCCCGGGGCGATGCGAGCGGTAGGCAACGCCAACGGCAACAACCCGATACCGATCATCATTCCCTGCCACCGGGTCATCGCCAGCAACGGATCCTTGACAGGTTTTGGCGGGGGTCTCGACAGCAAACGCTTCCTGCTGGATCTGGAACGCAGCCAGTCGGGGCTGTTTGCCTTGTGAGTAACTAGATAGTTACTTCCGGTCAGGCCGCTTTCGAGTAAAACGTAACTATATAGTTACTAATGGATGGTGAGACCCGCACGCCTTGCCAGGCGGTTTTAAATTATGTAACTATTTAGTTACTTCCGTTACCAAGGGCAGTCATGCATGACGACGTGATTCCCACGCGCGAGCGAATACTCACGGCAGCGCGTGTGCTGATACTGGCGGGCGGCAGGGCTGGCTTGAGAATCGACGCGGTGGCTCAGCGCGCGGGCATCAATAAGCGCATGATCTACCACCATTTCGGTGACAAGGCGGGACTCGCGGCCGCCGTCTATGAGGAGGCGAATGCCGCGCTGTTGAGAGAGGATGTAGCGTTCACAGACAGTGCCCGACTGGTGCTGTGGCAGGCCCTGGAGGGTGGGCTGAATGAGGAGGCGCTCGATGCCATCGGCCACCTTTCGGCGGATGCTTTGCGGGATTCGGTGGCAGGCGGGAGCTTGCGTGCCGTGCGTCTTGCCTGTCGCCTGGTGCACCCCGTGCTCTCAGAGCTCCTCGAGCACGTGACCGGAGAAGATCTTTCCGGCTGGCCGGATGATCTGGATAGTGTGGCCGATCAATTGTCCCGTGCAGGTGGACGGAAACCGCGAGTACGCCTCAAACCCGAAGTTGCCGTAGTAGCGTAATGGCGGATGGCCTGGGCGCGGAATGGACCGTACGGTCTGTCCGCACACGCTCAGGCGGCCAGGGTTTCGAGCACCTCGAAATAATCCGGAAAGGTCTTTGCCACGCATTCCGGATCGTTGATTGTAACGGCCGCGGTGCCCAGTGCCGCAAGCGAGAAGCACATCGCCATGCGGTGATCACCGTACGTGTCGATCGCCGCCTCCCGCAGGCAGCCGGGTGGCGCGACGGTGATGCTGTCCTCGGTCTGCGTGACCTTCGCGCCGAGCTTGTGCAGTTCCGTGCTCATGGCGTGCAACCGATCGGTTTCCTTTACGCGCCAGTTGTAGATGTTGCGGATCGTGGTGGGACCGTCGGCAAACAGCGCAAGCACCGCGACGGTCATTGCGGCATCCGGGATGTGGTTGAGATCCGCATCGATTGCACGCAGCCGTCCCGGTGACACCGTGATGGAAGTGGCCTCGCGCCGGACGTTTGCGCCCATCGCCTCGAGCACGTCGCAAAACGCCACATCGCCCTGCACGCTGTCGGAGCCGACACCATGAACAGTGACACCGGTGCCGCGAACCGCACCCGCGGCGAGAAAATACGTGGCCGCTGACGCGTCACCCTCGACGAGATAATTACCGGGTGTGCGGTATGTGGTGGTGGGGACCTCGAAATGCCGGTAGGCGTCGTTTGATACGTCCACACCGAAGCGGGTCATCAGGTTCAGCGTGATGTCGATATAGGGTCTGGACACCAGGTCGCCCAGCACATTGATGCGGACCGCCTCGCGTGCGAGCGGCGCTGCGAGCAGCAATGAGGTTAGAAACTGGCTGGAGACGCTGCCGTCAATGCTCGTCGCACCCCCGGCGAGGCCGGTGCCGTGCACGATGAGCGGCGGATATCCGTCTTCCGCTTCATAGTCGATACGCCCCCCCAGCGGTTTGAGCGCGTCCACCAGATGCCCGATGGGACGTTCTTGCATGCGCGGTTCGCCGCTCAGCCGGAAGGTACCCCCACCGAGCGTGAGTGCGGCGGTGAGTGGACGGATGGCCGTACCCGCGAGCCCGAGGTAGAGATCGTGCACCTGATCCCTGGTGACCAGCGGGCCGGCCCTGCCGGTCACGACGTAGTCGACAGCGTCCTGTGCGATATCCACGCCGAGGGTACGAAGGGCATCCAGCATGAAGCGGCTGTCGTCACCCTTCAGCAGGTTCTGTATGCGTGTAGTGCCGTCGGCCAGCGAGGCGAGCAGCAGTGCGCGGTTGGAGATACTCTTCGACCCGGGCAGGTGCACGTCACCCTGTAGCGCGGCGATGGGAGAGAGGCGTATAGATGTCATGCGCGCATACTACTCGGCGGGTGGCGTCGGTACGAGACACTCGAGAAACTCAGTGAGGCTGCCGGCTACCGTGCGCTCAGGCTTGTAGCCGGGGCGCTCGAGCTGCACCTCACCGGTGTCGTTTCGCAAGGTGAGAAAGTACTCCGACTCGGGTTCGGTACAGGCAAAAAACAAGGACAGCGGGCTGCGGCTGTGTTTCTGTGCGAACGCGTGTCCGATAAGGTTTTCGTTGAGTCGGTCGATGTCCTCGGTGTTCCACAGCTGGATGAGACTCACGTGCCCCTCCGGCGCTTCGGCTTCGAGGTTGCCGGACCAGAACGTGCCGTAGTAGTCGCGTATGTCGGGATGAATTTCGACATCGAGCGCGCGGGCGACGGGGACGAGATCGCCGTTGGCCGCATGCTGTTCGCCGCGTAGCAGCGGTTGCCAACGGATCAGGGTTTGTCCGTCGACATTGTAGGCGTCACCGATTTCGCACGGAGAGCGCCACTCGGGATCGTATGGCGCGGTGATCTCCGGACAGCTCTTGCGGTAGTGGTCGACGAAGAGTGCGAGTTGCTCGGAAACGGTAGTCACGGAGATGGGGCAGAGGGTGGCCGGGTAGGACGAAAGCCATACGACGGCCTTCCCGGGCGACGGCCGTTCTGACGTTTGCCGGGATGTCGGTCCAGAGATGCCGCAAGCGCCTTGCGTTCTTCTGGCGTCAGGGCTGCCGCCAGTTCGCCGAGCGCACGGTGACTGCGCTCCTGAGTCTCCATCAGGTGCGAGCGGAAAGCTCCGAGTGCTGTGTCCAGCGCCTCGGGGTCGAAGGGCTGGGCCGACAGCGCACCTCTCACCTTCTCTTGAGAGTGGTGCATACCACGGAACTCAGGCGCCAGTCCCTTGATGTGACGGCGCAACTCGCTGTCGACTTCGGCGCGGCGCTCATCGGGCAGCTCTCTCAGGATGTGACGAAAGGCGAACATCGGATCAGGTGGAGGCGCCATGACATGCGGACCGATCGAGCGTCCGGCGACGAATCCCACCAACAGCAGATTGGCCACGAGAGAAACGGCGAGAAGTCCGCCGAGCCACCTATTCATTGTCGATCTCCAATGGCAGGTTCAGATCTTCGAGTGCCAGCATCGACACCGCTGACCAGTCGCCCGCCGCCTGTTCAGAGGAGAGCTGAGCGGACGGTGAATACAGGCCCGCCATGAAACCGATCGCGAGCGGCAGCAGGGCCGATGCTGCGCCCAGCAGCGGATGCAGCCTCAGCCACCCATACCAGGCGTGGTCCAGGTTATGGTCCGACGAGAACGCCTGGATGCGCGCGGCGAGTCCCGGAGTTGATTGGTGTTCGTGCACGCTGCTGGTTAGCAGAGTGTCGAGCTGTTCGTCTGTGAGGTGGTCATCTGTCATTTGAGCCAATGCCTCGAAAAATTCATATCGCGTCCGAGAGTTCAGCCTTCAGGCGCCCGCGCGCTCTCGCGAGCAGAGACTCCACGGCCCGCACTCCCAGTCCCATCACCATGGCCGCCTCGGCGTTGCTCATCCCCTGCTGAGCGCACAGCACCAGAGCACAACGCTGGTTTTCCGGTAGACGGGCGAGCGCCGCGTTGACCGCCCCAGCGCGGTCTTCGCGCTCTCGTGCTGTGTGCGGGCCATCGACCACGGGCTCGGTGTCTATGGGTAGCGGTCGCCGCCGCCGCACCTCGTCCACCCACAGATTGTGTGCGATGCGGTGTAGCCAGGTCGACAGTCGAGCCTTTCGCGCGCGATAGGCGCTTGCCTTTTGTCGCGCCTTTAGAAAGGTGTCCTGGGCGAGGTCATCCGCATCCGCGCGCGAACCCGACAAACGTAGCGCATAGTGGTGTATGGGTGTCAGGTGCAGCTCCACGAGGCATGTGAATGCCTGCTGGTCTCCCTCAAATACCCGTTGCATCAGCTGCGCCTCGGATTCGCCGTTTTGCTCCACGTTCAATGAGGTAGTTCATTCCTAGCCGGTTGTCATTCCCGGCAGCCACCACGTCGGGCAGAGTGTATTTCCTCGCGACTCACCAGGCCATCGCCGTCGCTGTCCAATTCGCGCAGGTGCTCGACCCGGTTGGGTAGTTCGCCGGGCTCGATGGAGCCGCTGTCATCGGTGTCTAGCCGTTGGAAAGCCATTTCCGCCCTCAGCTGGCGGTGGGCCAGTTTGCGTGCCTTGCGTGAAGCCTCTTCGCGTGACAGCTCGCCATTGCCGTCGATGTCGAGCAGAGCGAATAGTTTCTCCTCGAAGACGGCGCGGGTCTCCTCATCCATGTGCGGCCCGTCGTGCGGTGCACGAGGCGCGCCGTGGCGTCTGACCCCTCGCTGGTCTCTTCCAAGCGGTGTGCCATGGTGCTCGCCCCGATCACGGTACTTGAAGCCGCGGTGCGGCGCTCGATTCGGGGCAAGCGCAGTGAATTCCTCCAGTGAGATGAGGCCATCGGAGTCGGTGTCGGCGGTCTCGAAGCGTTGCTGGGCACGTTGATCGGCCTGTGTGATGTCAATCGGAAACTCCGGGAGTGCCAGCACGCTGCCGGCGAACAGTGCAGTCACTGCCGCGATGGGGAAGATCAGGGATGTGAATCGCATGTGCATGCTCCTTGCTGAAATGTCGGTTGAATTCTCGTTTCGGTACTTCTTATACGAGCGAGCCGCGC
>DCWG01000076.1:0-2664 GCA_002327525.1 Gammaproteobacteria bacterium UBA2168
GAGTTCCGGCCCGAGCAATGCCGGCAGCAGTGTCAGCAGCATCGATGCGAACGTCAATCGTATGATCGTCTTCATGACCACCTCCATATCCCGCTAGCCGTCATGCAGCTCGAACGTGATGCGATTGCGTACACCTGCGACATCCACCGCCTCCCCGTTGATGACTTTGGGCTTGTACTTGAACTTGAGTGCGGCCTGCGTTGCCGCCCGGTCGAAAACGCCGGTTGGCTGTGATTCTATGATTTTCGGATCGCGCACAGCTCCGGTCTTCGTGACAATGAACTCGAGGAGCACATAGCCTTCGATACCCCGGGTTTGTGCGCGGCGCGGATAGACGGGCGCCACCTTCACGATGGGCAAATATTCCCCATCCGAGCTGAATCCCCCGGTGCCCCCGACATTCAAATCCACATTGACATTGACGATGCCAATGTCGATACCCTGCGAGGCGTCGCTGGAATCGAAATCGGGTTTCGGCATGTCCGGTGGCGGTTCGTCCGGCGGCGGAGGCGGCTTGGGCTTGCGATTCTTGGTGATGACTTCTTCATCTTCCTGCAAACGCACGAAGTCGACGATGTCGAATTTGGAACCCTCCGTCAGCGCGCTGCCGCCGGTGGCGATGAGTGCCTGCATGAGAAAGAACAGCCCGAAAGTGGCCACAGCGCCAAGCCCCACTCCGATTAGATAACGTAGCCACATAGCTCAGCTCTCCGTAGCGATGGCGACTTCGGTCAGTCCTGCCGCCCTGGCCGCAGCCAACACGGCGGCGAGTTTCTCGTACTTCGCGTTGCGGTCGGCCTGAACGACCAGGCCACCCTTCGGATTCTCCGCATGCAGACGCTCGATGTGGGCCCGTACCGCCGCCGGGTCGACTCTGTTTTTGTCGATCCAGATTTCTCCGTTGCCTCCTATTGCCACGATCACGCTCACCGTCGGCTTGGGTGCCGCCGTGGCGGCATCGGGGCGCAGAACGTCGATCCCCGCCTGTTTGATGAACGTGGCCGTCACGATGAAGAAGATCAGCATGATGAACACCACATCCAGCATCGGCGTGAGATTGATGTCCGCGTCATCATCGGCGCGGGAAAAACGATTCATCTGTGGAGCCATCGTTTGTTCTCCTTATCGCCTCAGTGGTCGGTGGTCAGATGGTCTTCGAACAACTCGACCTCGAAATCCACCTTGCGTTTGATAAACGTGCTACCGAGAACGCCGGACAACGAGGCCACCATCCCCGACATGGTCGGTATGGTCGCCTGGGAAACCCCGGCGGCCATGGAGCGTGCGTTGCCCCCCTGAGTCGCCATCGCATCGAACACTGTGATCATACCCGTCACCGTGCCGAGCAGGCCCAGTAACGGGCATAGCATGACACAGGTCTGGATCAGCGGCAGGCTACCGGTGATCTTGTCGGACGCTTCCGAAATCAAGGCGTCCCTGATCTGGTGCGCCGACCAGGACCGGCGTTCCGGGCGTTCCTCCCAGGCCTGGGAGGCATGCCGGATGACGTTGCCGTGCTCCGCCTGGAAATACCACATGCGTTCGAAAATCATGGTCCACATCAAGAACGTCAGGGCCGCGATCAGGTAGAGGACATTCCCCCCCTGATCCATGAAGTTCGAGATGGCCAGATATGCATCACTCATGATCTGGCCCTATCCGAGTGGCTTTCCGGCCGCTTCCGCATGTTCCGCGATGATCCCCGCGCTTTGCTCCTCGATGACGTGAATCACCGAACGGCTCTGATTGGCAACGATCGAGTGCAACAGCGTGGTAGGAATCGCCACGACCAGGCCAAGTACCGTGGTAACCAGCGCCTGCGAAATACCACCAGCCATGGTCTTAGGATCACCGGTACCGAACAGGGTGATCGCCTGGAAGGTCGTGATCATCCCGATGACTGTTCCGAGCAGACCCATCAGCGGAGCAACCACCGATATCACCTGAATGAGCGTTATATTTCGTGTGAGCCCCGGTGTCTCCGACAACATCGCCTCCCCGAGTTTTAGCTCCAGGGTCTCTACGTCGACGTCACGGTTCTCATCGTAGACCTTCAGAACCCGGCCCAGCGGATTGTCCTCGCTCGGCGTCTCGTTCTTGCGTTGCGAGTGCACCTTGGTGGCGGTAATGGACAACGTGATCAGGCGCTCGATCGACAGCAGTACCCCGATGATGCCGACCAGTATGATGACCGCGCCCGGCACACCGCCCTGGCCGTCACAGAACGGCAGATAGCACTCACCCTTGGAAATACCGCCAAATGGAGAACCGATGCGATCTCCCCAGGTGTCTGCGTTGATCAACAGCGCCAGCAAGCCGCCTCGCGTCGGGTCGATGCCGAACTCGATTATGTCTCCCGGGCTCGCCTCTTGCAGATTCTCGGCGGATGTCGTGTAGCGTCCCGAGGGCTGGCGCGCCAGTTCGATCAGGGCGCCGGATTGCACGTCGTACTGGATGTACTCGCCGTCTGCTATCACGGCAAACGCACCCACGCGAATGATATCGGTGTTGTTCTGATCACCACTCAGCATGGTGACCGTGCCCGGGAACTTGGTGACCTTGCCCGATTCGGTCATCTCGCGCTGCAGTTCGAACCAGAGCTGCTCCATCTCATCGATGGTCGCGAGCTGTGACGCGGTTCCCATCTTCTTGGCAAGCTCGCCG
>DCWG01000076.1:2991-13647 GCA_002327525.1 Gammaproteobacteria bacterium UBA2168
AAGCTCGCCGAGCCACTCACCGCGATTGGGATACTCGGCGGAGATGATGGAACCCTCGAACAAACCGCGCGTGTCGCCAGCTACCTGCTGCAGCACACCGAACAGTTCGCGCAACGAACCAAGCCTTCGGTCGAGCTGCTCCTGCAGATCGCCGATTCGGATCTCGTTTTCCTCGAATGCGGTTTCCAGCCGGTCCGAACGTCGCTCTTCGCGGCGCCGCTCGGCTTTGGCATCGTTCAGCATTTTCTGCTGATTGTCCTTTTCACTCTGAAATCGTGCTTCGCGCTCGTTGTGCAGGCGCGATTCCACCACGCGCCGCTCTTCCACCTTCCTCAGCAGTTCTTCGAGATTGCTGGACTTCGTGACCGTCAGATCGTCCGCCGGTGCGGCGGCTCCCGTTGCCTGTTCCGCCAGCGTCCACGGCGACAGCGTGAGTGCGCAACCCAACCCCGCAATTTTCAGGAATTTGGTCAATTTCATCGCGACGCCTCCGGCCCATTTACAGGTAAGGTCAGCAGATCCATGGACAACTGCTTGCGCGCCATCCTCAAGCCCGTCTGCACTGGGGCCTTGTAGGCATCGTCCAATGGCTCCCATTGGCCGGCCTTCTCGTTCCACATGCCGGTCTCCTCCCCATCCGGCGTCTGGTAGACCAGCGAGATGCGGCCGACCTGGAGGATGTCCACCTTGCGATCCTTACCACCCACGTTGATCGTATCGCTGTACGGCGTCATCGTGCGCCCGTACTCATTCTCGATCTGATAGGCCCGCAGTACCTGGCTGAATTTCTCGGATACCGAGACGTCCGCTCGATCCATCATCTCCCGTAGGCGATCGACACGCTCGATGCGTTCGTCGATCAGGAACGGCAGGTCGAGTTGTACGAATTGCTCCAGCCCATCGATCATACGCAGCATCAGCGGCGTGATCTGGCGCTCGATGACGGTCACCTTGTCGATGGAATCCGACAACTGCGCCATCTCCACTTCCTGATTGGAGATCTGCTTCTCGAGCTGGCGGTTGTATACCCGCAGGCCTTCGATTTCCTTGAGCACGGTCTTGTACTCGTTGAGGAGCACGTGCGTCTCATCTGTTAGAGCGTCGATTTTAGCCTGCGAACTCTTGGCGGAAGCGTTCATACGCTCTGCCACCCGGTAGATCTCGGTCAGCGAAGATGCCAACGTCGAACTGCTAACAAGGAGTCCGCCCGCTAGCGCGAGCGTCGACAGCCATTGAATGCGTTTTTTATTCATACGACTTCCTGCGGGAGAGATGTGTTAGGACGGAAATTGAGAGGTGCTGATGTGGGAAACTATCGTTGTCCGGCGGCTCCTGCGGCAAAGCATCTGGAGCGCTCGCCCAAGCGGTCTGCGGTCTGGCACTGGATATCCCCCACCCGATAATTGAACAACAATTCTGACTCTGAGCCTGTGTTTTCACTGTTTACCCCTTGCTCACCTTTGACTCACGGTTGAGGTGGCATTCGCGACAGTTCCAACTGGGGACTTGAATCAGTTAGCCGCCTCCGACTGCCAATCAGGAACCTGGCCCATTCGTTGGGTGCTGGTTTCAGACTGTGCGGCCAAAGTCGGCTCCCCGTGGGGGGACTCGTCTGCACGCTCTCGTGCGTATCTGCCGGCGTGCTCAGTGCCCCGCCCCTCGCGTGAAGTGAAGCATTATCAAACGCCCAGGTGATGTCAAGGTTGCCAATGTCACTAACAGCAGATAGCGGGCGTGCCTCAACTGCCCGTGTTGCCTGTGGTACCCCGTGAGAGCTTGTCCGCCTGGTCTTGCGCCGTGGCGCGCATGTCGTCCCACTGCTCACGCGTTCGGCAAAGGCGCGTCTTAAAATGCGATCCGGTCTGGCGAACCCGCTTGCATACCACCTTTTTACGTTCTTCCGCGTTTTTGTTGTATTCGGTCACTGCCCGCTTCGCAGTGGCATCGTCTACCCGCTCGGCGGCCATCAGCCCCGGGCTTGCCGTAGCCAATACCAGAACGGACGCCGTCAGGATGGCGGTTCGCAAACTCACGCCAGGTGCTCCGCGAAAAAAGCCAGAGTGCGTTCGCGCGCGGAAGCAGCTGCGGTCGCATCATAACTGTCCCGGTGATCATGGCTGAATCCGTGATCCGCATGGTACGTATAAACCTGCACGCCGGGTTGGGCCTCCCGCACCGCCTCTACATCGCTCATGGGAATATGTGCGTCGAGCTCGCCGAAATGCATCATCACCGGACAGCGGGCGCTACGGCCGGCCTCCGTTGCGATACCACCTCCATAGTAGGCAGACGCGGCAACCAGTCCATCGAGTTCGCAGGCAGACAGCCATGTCAATAGGCCGCCGAAACAGTAGCCGACCACGCCTACCTTGCCGTACCTTGAGGCATACCCGATGGCCGCCTGGATATCCTTCAGAGCGTCCTCGCCCGACAGTTTTGCGAATGCGACCATGCCCGCACCCATGCCGGCCTCGTCGTAGCCGAGCTCCACATCCCGCTCGAGACGATCGAAAATCTGCGGCGCCACCACCGCATAGCCCTCCCGGGCGTAGCCGTCCACGACCTCACGAATGTGCGCGTTCACGCCAAAGATCTCCTAAATGACGACGACCGCGCCTCTGGGCTCGCCCTCCGGCTGCGCTTCGTAGCCCGCGAAACCGAAACCGTCTTCGGCCCGCAACTGTACTTTCTCACCCAATGTAACCGCGCTCCACTGATCCGCTCACCGCACTATTTTAAGGGACGGGATGGGTAATCGCCAAAACCGCGATGACGGTATCAGTGTTGGAATACCCGGCAAACCAATATGCCGACATTCGAGCGCTGCACGCCAAAGTCGAGGCCATGCTGAGCAATGCGCTGTATGCGTTGACGCGGCTGGATGTAGATGCCGCCGGAGCCCTGATCGCAGCAGACCAGGCCGTGGACGACGGCTACGACGAGGTGCTCGGAGACTCGATCACCGACATGCAGTCGCAGTCGGATGAAGTCATACGCGGCGTCAACACCATGTGGGCCGCGCGCGCTCGAACGCATTGGCGAGCACGCCAAGAACATCTCCGAATACGTGGTGTATCTCGTGCGCGGCGAGGACATACGCCATTCACGCGGTGCCACAGATCCCTCCTGAAACCCGTACCGGTCAGCGTCGCGCGAAGGGCATCTGCTGCAGGTGACTGCCACCGTCGAGCAGCAGGGTCTCTCCGGTGACGATACCCGCTCCTGACAGGAAGTACAGAATTGCCTCCGCGACGGTGTCCGGTGTGGCACTGACCTGCAGTGGCGTATTGGCCTCGAGGAATTCCTTGGCGAGCCGATAGCCTTCCTCACCCATGCCCTCGGCCAACCGTTCCCCCTGGATGAAACCGGGACAGACCGTATTGACGCGAATTTCCGGCCCGAGAACCCGTGCGAGCGACAATCCCATCGTGATCATCGCACCCTTCGACGCCGCGTAGGCTATTGAACTGCCGAGGCCCGTGACACCTGCGATGGATGCCACATTGACGATACTGCCCGCCCCGCCCCGCCGCATGAGGGGGGCGGCAGCGCGTGCCATCTGAAAGGCGCCAATCGTATTCACGCCATAAATATGCTGAAAATCCTCAGCGTCGAGCCCGGCAAGATCGGCGTGATCGCAAAATTTGGTGGTGCCCGCGTTGTTGACCAGTCCGTCGAGACGTCCCCAGCGCGTCTCGGCGGCAGCAACCAGCGCCCCGCATTCCTCATCGTTCGCGACATCCGCCTTGACCACCTCACTACCCACACCCAGCACCTGGCATTCGGCGGCAGTGTGTTCGGCACCATCCGCGTTGTGCGCATAGTTGATCACCACGTTACAACCACGCTCGGCCAGCTGTCTCGCGCAGGCTGCCCCTACCCCCGATGAGGAGCCGGTCACTATCACCACGGCGTCCTGTAGATCCATACTCAAAACACTCCTGTGTGGCCCGGTGGCGAAAGCATGTCAGTCAATCCACGAGCGGTCGGGTTCCTCGGCGGTGAGCTCGTCCCGTTCGTCGAGCATGGCGAAACTTAGGAATACAGCCAACAGGATCCGGACGACACCAAGGCGTGCCAGGCTCGCCATGCACGCAGCACCCGCCACCAGCCACAAAGTGATCAACACCCGGATCAGCCTGGGGTGATTGGGGTGGCGTCGCCGTTCGGGTAACATCGCGTGCCTGCTTCCGCCTCCGTGGGAGGCGATCATCCTAGAGATGCAGTTGCAGGACAACAAGCAGGAGCAGTTTTGACATATACACCATTCAATCTGGAAGGCCGTGTCGTGCTCGTCACAGGCGGCAATGGCGGTATCGGGCTAGGCATGGCGAAGGCGGCGGCCGGCGCCGAGGTGTGCATCTGGAGCACCAATGCCACGAAGAACGAACACGCGCTCGCCAAACTCGAGTCCGTCGGCATACCGGCATTGGCGATAGTTTGCAACGTGAGCGAGGCGGAACAGGTGCAACACTGCTTCGATGAGACGCGTGGACGGATGCTTCGCCAATGCCGCTATTGGCTGGAGAGGTATCGCGTTCAACGAAACCACGATAGAGAAGTGGCGGCGCGTCATCGAGGTCAACCAGACTGGTGTGTTCTACACGTTTCGCGTTGCCGCAAGGCACATGCGCAAGCGCGCCACGGACGGCGATCCGTTCGGACGCCTGGTTGGGACCGCCAGCCTCGCAGGCATGTCCGGCCAGGCGCGCGGCGAACACTACGCGGCAACCAAGGACGCCATGATCTCGATGATCAAGGCACTGGCCGTCGAATACGCACGTTACGGCGTCACCGCGCACAGCATACTACCGGGCTGGATCGACACGGATATGACCGCGAGGGGTCTTGCCCAACCAAAGTTCGTGGACAACGTCCTGAGGCGCATTCCCGCGCGCCGCTGGGGTGTGCCCGATGACTTCGGCGCGATCGCCGTCTACATCATGAGCACCGCCAGCAACTATCACACCGCCGAGACGTTTCTCATCGATGGCGGTTACTACAACTTCTAGCAGCAACACACAGGAAAGTCACACGACCATGCAGGACACCAAAGCCATCATCTGGGATTTCGGCGGCGTGTTGACGACCAGCCCGTTCGATGCATTCAACCGTTTCGAGGACGAACACGGCATTCCCAGGGACTTCATCCGCACCGTCAACGCGACCAATCCGGACCGCAATGCCTGGGCGAAGTTCGAATCATCGAGCGTCTCGATAGAGGAATTCGACATCCTGTTCGAAGCGGAATCTCGGGCGCTGGGCCACCCCATACCCGGGTCCAGGGTCATCGAACTCCTAAGTGGCGACATCCGACCACGCATGGTGAGTGTGTTGGAGTTTTGTTCGCAGCACTTCAAGTGCGCGTGTATCACGAACAACGTGAAATCCGGCAGCGGCCCCGGCATGGCCCGCTCGCAGACACGCGCGGACGCCATGGCAGCCGTCATGGCAGTGTTCGATCTTGTTGTGGAGTCGAGCGTGGAAGGCATACGCAAACCCAATCCACGTATATACGAGATGACCTGTGAGCGGCTGGAGATCGATCCTGTGCAGGCCGTCTTTCTCGACGATCTCGGCATCAACCTGAAGCCGGCGAAAGAAATGGGCATGCGCACCATCAAGGTCGTCACGGAGGCGCAGGCAATAGACGATCTGGCAGACCTGACGGGCCTCAGTTTGCCCTGAGCAGATCCGCCACTGCCGGTGCCGTGGGAATGGAACTCGCCGCACCCGGCCGGGTGGCCGCCAGCGCACCACCAGCCGAACCCCGGCGCAGTGCCGAGTCGAGACCGTCTCCGCCAATCAGACCTGCCATAAAGTAACCGATAAAGGCATCTCCCGTCGCGGTTTCGTCAACGGCACGAACCTCGAAGGCCGGCATCTCGCGTATATTACCGCCGCTTGAGTGGAGCAAACCCTGCTCACCCAGCGTCAACACAACCAGTGCTCCGGGCATACGCCGTGCGAGTACCGACATGCATTCGCCAGGATCGGTCATTCCAGCGAGCGCGGCGGCTTCGATCTCGTTGACGATGAGCAGGTCCACCTTGCCGAGATCGTATCCGTGCACCCGCTCATCCACGGGTGCCACGTTGAACGCAGTGCGCACTCCTCGTTCAGCGGCGAGTTGCAATACGCCCTCGACATCGTTGATCTCGTTCTGCAGCAGCAACCAGTCGCCAGCTTCGCAACACTCGAGCGCCGCCGCTACATCGTTGGCCTCCAGAGCACGGTTGGCGCCGCCGTGGATCACGATGGCGTTTCTGCCTTCGGGATCCACCTGTATCATCGCATGGCCCGACGCACCGTCGATGACGCGTACGGCAGAGCAGTCCACGCCTGCCGCCGAGAGCACGCCGGTCAACATCTCCCCGTCGCCACCAACACACCCCACATGCAGGACGGATGCGCCCGCGCGAGCCGCGGCCAGGGACTGATTCAAACCTTTACCGCCCGGGTGAACCTCGTAACGCTGACTTGCGATGGTCTCACCGGCCCTGGCGAGGCTGGGTACGCTGTACACGTGGTCGATGCACAGCGAACCGAGATTGACGAGTTTTCCTGCCATGAGTCCTCACTACCGGGAAGCGCGGCCGGATTATGGACCATCAGTACTTGAAACTGATATCCAGTTGCAGCCTGTTGTAGTCGTGTTCACTGCCCGCGTTGCCGCCGCGCTCAGTGACAAACAGTGTCCCTTTGAGCCCGATGCGCGGCGTCAGGGCGTAACCGCCCTTGATGATGTGTCCCTTGCCATCGGTACCTCCTCCCGCGAAATCCGAATCCGCCAACAGAGCGTACACGGCGTCGGCTTCCAGATCCTGATAAGCGTACTCGAAACGCCAGGAACGGTCGTTGTGTTTGCCCTCGAGCCGGGCACCGAGGGCATAGCCGGTGTCGTACCTGCTGGCATCGAGGTTGGTCACGTAATCGGCGAACAACGAGAGCGTGTTAGCGCCAAGATCCATGTTCAGCTCGGCGAAGGCCTCCAGTTCTTCGTATCCGTAGGCGAGCGCTCCATCGGCTCGCAGCGTATTGCCTCGCGGGTCACCGTCGAAAATCGGCGGCCGGCCTTCGAGGTCCAGCAGATTGAAATAGCCGATTCCCGCCGTCAGGGCCACGGCATCACCGAGATCGGCGTTCAGACCACCCTGAACACCGACCAGGTAGCTGTCCTCGTCGCGCGATTCTTCATTCAGCCACAGGCCGACGGCGGAACCGAACCACGCGCCTCGTTCAAAGGCGAGTGCCAGCCCTTCGGGATTGAGATCGCCATCCCACAGCAGACCATTGCCACCGATGCGAAGGAACGGATTATTGAACTTGCCGGCGATGACATCGAACCCGTCGATGGGGCTGGCCCACCTGGCGTAGGCCAGATCCAGCTGGATAGCCTTGGTCGAAAAACCATCGCCGAGGCTCTGATTGGTAGACGCCGGATCGTCGCCCCCGGTTGCGAGCCCGAATCCGACTTCTACGTTTTCGTTCACGTCGGCGATGAGCGCCGCGCGTGCGCGGATGCGCTGACGAGTGCGGTCGCGTCGGTCTTCGACGTCGAAGCTCTCGTGCCGGTAACGCAGATCGCCTTTCCAGCGAAGGCGCTCCTTCCACTCACGGGCTGCGACTTTGTTCGACGTTTGTGGCGAGCTGTAGGTCTGCTCCACCGGCCGCGCAACGATCGCCTCGAGTGCCTCCAGTCGTGTGGTCAGCACCTCGACCTGCGCCTTCAGTGCTTCGATCATCTCGGTTTCGTCAGCTGCCAACGCACCGGGCATCTGTGCGGCGACCATCAACACGGTCAACGTCAGGAAAATCGGTTTCCAAATGTCCAACATCGGTGGTCTTTCTCCAATCGTGTCATGAAAAGGTAACTCGCGAGGGATTGTGCGGCGGATCTGTTACGTTTTCATTACACTTGTGCTGCCGGGGCGGAACAAGCATCACCATTCTGACTGGCGAGCGGAGCTCAGCCGCCTTCGATGCGAGGCATGAAGAACACGTCACTGTCCACACCTATGGGTTCCAGATATGCATTCTGATAGATCTGCCCGTCGATGGCGACGGAACTTTTCATCAGCGGTTCGCGTAAATCAGGCCATCGCTCACTCAACGCCTGGATGAGGTCCCGGTAAGATGCGGCAGTCACCTCGGCCTCGCGTATGCCGCCCGTATGGATCAGCAGATTATCGGGGAAGGTGACGCGCGCCATGTCAGCCGGATTCTGGAAAAAGAGCAGGTGCACGGACGCACACCCGCATTGGTTTCGCTATTCATCAATGGCATCGAGCACGCGCGGGGGAGACAGCGGCAGCTCATAGATGCGCTTGCCCAACGCATGGCTCGCTGCGTTCGTCGTTGCGGACAACGGTCCCACGATGGGCGTCTCACCCACGCCCCGCACGCCATACGGGTGGCTCGGATTGGGCACTTCGATGATTTGCGTCTCGATCATCGGCAGGTCAGACGCCACCGGAATGCGGTAGTCCAGAAAACCCGCATTCTCCAGCACGCCCTGGTCATCGTAGAGGTACTCCTCATTGAGCGCCCAGCCGAGCCCCTGTGCCGCACCACCCTGCATCTGCCCCTCCACATAAGCAGGATGAATGGCGGTACCGGCGTCCTGGATCGCGGTGAACGCGAGCACGTCCACCTTGCCCGTTTCACGGTCGATACCCAGATCGCAGATGTTCACGGAATACGAGGCTCCCGCACCCTGTGCATTCAGGGAGGCGCGCCCGAGCAGTGGTCCACCGGTTTTGGCTGCATTTCCCGCTATATCGGCGAGACTCAAGGGGGTGAGTTCCGCGTTCACACCCGGCATGGGAACGGCCTGGCCGTCCTGCCATTCCACCTGATCCTCGTCCACGCCCCACGTGGCCGCAGTACGGGATTTGCACTGCGTGATGATGTCGTCGCAGGCCTGAACCACGGCCATGCCGGTAGCAAAAGTCGTGCGGCTGCCCCCGGTGACATTGCAGAATCCGGTGCTCTCGGTGTCACCCACATAAGCTTTGATCTGCTCATAGGGAACGCCTAGGGTCTCAGAAGCCATCAGGCACATGGAGGCACGCGATCCGCCGATATCGGGGCTGCCTTCCATGACGATCACGGTACCGTCTTCGTTGATACGCACTTCAGCGCTCGACTGCATCCCGATGTTGAACCAGAAGCCCACGCCGACACCCCGGCCTGCGCCATCCGGCAAGGGAGCGTTATATGCTGGATGAGCCTTCGCTGCCTCCAGACAGCTCTTGAGGCCGATAGGAGGGAACTTGGGGCCGTACGGCGCCTGTGTACCCTCGTCCGCCGCATTCTTCAGACGCAGATCGATGGGATCCATGCGGAGTTTTCCGGCCAGCTCGTCCACCGCGCACTCCATCGCGTGCATCGCCTGTGGAGCACCCGGTGCGCGATAAGCAGCCACTTTCGGTTTGTTGACCAGTACGTCGTAGGCTTCGACGTGGAAGTTCTCCAGATCGTACGGTGCATAGATGGCCATCGCACCCGGCCCGATGGGACCGCCCGCGAAAGCCCCCGCTTCGTAGGCCATCCAGGCCCTGGCGGCCGTGATGGTGCCGTCGTTCTTCGCACCCACCTTGATACGCACCACGGTCGCCGAGGTGGGGCCGGTAGCCCGGAACACTTCCTCGCGGCTCATCATCATCTTCACCGGTCGTCCGGACTGGCGTGACAGCATCACCGCTACCGGCTCTAGGTAGACGACCGTCTTACCGCCGAATCCGCCCCCGATCTCGGCAGCGATGAACTTCAGATCCGAAACCTTACAGTTGAGTATTTTGGCGGTCATCGAGCGAAATTCGAAATGACCCTGCGTGGAACACCATACGGTGGCCTTGCCTTCTTCGTTGACAGACGCAGTACACGCATGCGGCTCGATGTATCCCTGGTGAGCCATCGGCAGCCGATACTCGCTCTCGACGGTGACATCGGCTTGCTCAAACCCCTCTTCCACGTTGCCGCGAGCGAGCGTCATGGTAGTCGCGACGTTGCTCGGCTTGTCCGAAGTCTCCGGTAACCCCTTTGTGAAGTTGTTGTCGTTCAGCAGCGTAGCGTCCTCCGCCATGGCGGCAATCACATCCAGCACGGGTTCGAGCACCTCGTATTCCACCTCGATGGCGTCCAACGCCTGCTCCGCGATGCATTGGCTGATCGCGGCGACGGCCGCCACCGCGTGGCCGTGATACAAGGCCTTGTCCCGAGCCATGATGTTGCACGCGATGTCCGCGACGTCTCCGCCCCCCTCGCCACCGACTTCACCACCCGATGCGGCCGGAAAATCGGCACCGGTCACTGCTGCGAGGACGCCGTCCATCGCCAGCGCCCCCGAGACGTCCACGCTCTTGATCCGGGCGTGAGCATGAGGGCTCCTGAGAATCTTCCCATAGAGCATGTTGGGCATGTTCTGATCCGCAGCGAACTGGGCCCGTCCAGTCACCTTGTCCACGCCATCCGGCCGCACGGGACGTGTGCCGATTGCTTTGTAGTCGCTTGCTTCAGCCACTTTCTTGTCTCCTTGATCCTGCTCTATGAGCCTCGGGCTCGCTACCGCTACGCCTCATGGGCGAGTTCGGTCGCCGCGTCTTGCACGGCGCGTATGATCTTGTCGTAACCGGTGCAACGGCACAGGTTGCC
>DCWG01000076.1:13953-14671 GCA_002327525.1 Gammaproteobacteria bacterium UBA2168
CCGGTGCAACGGCACAGGTTGCCGGCCAACCAGTAACGAATGGTGGTTTCATCGGGATTCGGATTCTTGTCGAGTAGCGCCTTGGCCGCCACGATGATCCCCGGGGTGCATATGCCACACTGGAGTGCTGCGTGATCGAGGATCTTCTGCTGGATGGGATGCAACCCGTCTTCCGGCGCGATTCCCTCGATCGTCGTGATTTCCTTGCCGTCGCTCTCAACTGCCAACATCAGGCATCCGCAGATCAGACGTTCGTCGACAATGACGCTGCACGCACCGCAATCACCGGTCGCACAACCCTCCTTCGTGCCCTGCAGGCCGATTTCTTCACGGAGCACTTCCAGCAGCGACTGCTGGGGTTCGCAGAGAAATTCGACGGCTTCGTCGTTGATGCGGGTCGATACGTGTATCTTATTCATTGTTTAACTCCCATCCCCTTGCGACTGTTCTCCCCGGGCACGATCGCGTGCGATCGCGCCTGCTCTGCGACACAACACCGCGATGACCTTCCTGCGGTAATCGGCGGTACCGCGCTTGTCGGTGATCGGCGACGAGGCTTCAGTGCAGGCCTCTCCCGCCGCACCAAGGGCGGCAGCGTCCAGCGCGGTGCCGATCAGAGCCTCGCCAGCCGCCGGCACCAGTAAGGGTGTGGGCGCTACCGCGCCAATGGCGACCCGCGCCGCGGTGCAGATACCGGCGCCATCCAGCGTGACGCTCA
>DCWG01000076.1:14975-15242 GCA_002327525.1 Gammaproteobacteria bacterium UBA2168
CGGCGCCATCCAGCGTGACGCTCACGCCACAGCCGGCTACCGCGATGTCCATCTCCGTTCTCGGAATGAAGCGTAGGTAAGCATCACTGGTGTTGGCCGCGGGCCGTGGAAATTTCAGCCCGAGCAGAAATTCTCCGCTCACAAGGGCGTTCTCACCCACACCGGTACAAAACTCCTCCACAGCCATCTCGTGCTGTCCGTTGGCTGCTGCGATGACACACACACCCCGATCCACGATCATGGCGGGGATGGAATCTCCGGCGGGGG
>DCWG01000076.1:15565-43433 GCA_002327525.1 Gammaproteobacteria bacterium UBA2168
TGGGGGATGCATTGCAGAGATTGCCGCCCATGGTGGCGCGGCCCTGAATCTGGGTGGAGCCGATCAGGTCCGATGCTTCGAGCAGTCCCGGGAGGATGCCCTTCAGTCGTTCGTTCTCATACAGTTCCGCGCAAGGGATGGCGGAGCCGATGTAGATCTCGTCCTCGCCGATGTCAAGCCGGTTAGTCTCGGCTATTTTCTTGATATCGACAATCGTCCGCGGTTCCCTGTCGATGCCCCGCATCTGAACCAGCAGGTCGGTACCGCCAGCCAGCGGCTGCGCCCGTTTACCTGCTTCGGCGTGTTCTTTCAGAACCGCAAGCGCTTCTTCCACGGTCTTGGGCGCCACATAGGCGTACGCTCCCATGCGTCCTCCGTTTTGAAATTGGTTGAAATAGGTGTCCGACGTTCAAATCTAACACAACTGTGCCACTGCGACGCAAGCGGGTAGATTGGACATCCGGTCTCGAACACACCCGCGGATCCCGATCGGCTTGCTGCTATAGTGGCGCACATGCAGGACGACGAACTAGTCCTCTACACCGAGCATGTCGAGGTGCTCGGCAGACGGTGGTCGGACGCACTCACGGACACTCGTTTCGACGCGGTGGTCGTTCCCGCCGGCAGCGCGCGAAATTACCTGTTTGATGACCAGGCGCCTCCTTTCCGCCCCAATCCACACCTCGCGCAGTGGTTCCCGGTTCGCCATTGTGAGGATGCGGCCATGGTGATCCGGCCAGGGCAGCAACCCCGGTTGTATCTCTTCCAACCGAACGACTACTGGCATCTGGTGACCGAACCACCCGACTGGGTGGGAGGTGCGCTCGAAATTCTGAGTTTCCCGGATGCGCATGCTCTCGGACAGGCACTCGCCCGCGACGTCGCTGCAGACAAGCGGGTGGCGCTGATCGGTGAGGGAGACGCAACCAACCTGCCTGTCGCAGAGATCAACCCCACTCAGTTGCTCGCCCGGCTCGACTTCCAGCGTGCATACAAATCAGGTTTCGAACAGGCCTGCATGCGCGCGGCAAACACACGCGCCGCCACCGGGCACGTGGCCGCCCGTGATGCCTTTGATGCGGGTGAGAGCGAATTCGGCATCAATCTCGCCTATCTGCGGGCTTCAGCACAGACCGAGGCCGACCTTCCTTACGCAAGTATCGTTGCGCTGAACGAGCACGCGGGCGTGCTGCACTATCAATTCTACGAACGCAACGCCCCGGCAGCACGCCATAGTTTTCTCATTGATGCCGGCGCCGCGCACTTCGGGTACGCCGCCGACATAACCCGAACATACTCGGCCGCCTACGATGACGAATTCGCCGCTCTGGTCGAGGCGCTGGATGCCGAACAACAATCCCTCATCGCCAAGCTGGCTCCCGGTATCAACTACCTGGAGTTGCACATCGATATGCATCGCCGCGTCGCGGAGCTTCTGCAACGCTTCGATCTGGTTTCCTGCAGCGCCGAGGCTGCGTTTGCACAGGGCATAACGCGGACATTTCTGCCGCACGGCCTCGGTCACCTGCTGGGTCTGCAAACGCATGACGTAGCCGGACAACAGACAAGCCCGGACGGCGGACAGAATCTGCCGCCGGTAGACTACCCCTCGCTGCGTCTGACCCGGGAGATAGCGCCAGGCATGGCCTTCACCATAGAGCCGGGGCTGTACTTCATCCCCATAATACTGCGTGAACTGAGGCAAACGGATGCGGGCGGCTGGGTCAACTGGTCGAAAGTGGATCGCTTACTCCCATGCGGCGGTATCCGCATCGAGGACAACGTGCTGATGGCCGCCGATGGGGGTGTCGAAAACCTCACCCGCGACGCCTTCGCGCAGCTTCGGGCATGATCTCGCAGCGATGAAGCGTCTCACTCCTTCGCGCCTGTTTAGCAATCCACCTCTGAACCCCTCTCTGCCGGATCGCATCCTCATGTCCCCCGACGGGCAGCTTGTGACCTATCTGCTGCCGGCAGCGGATGACCGTGAGCGGCTGGACCTGTGGCGCCACGACCTGGATAGCGGAGAGTCCCGGCTGTGGCTCGACGGGCGCGAGTTGGAAAGTGCCGGGCTGCACGGACTTTCGAGCTCTGAGAAGGCGGCGCGTGAACGTAAACGCCAGTTCGCCCACGGCATTACCGATTACCACTGGAGTAATGACGGCACCATGGTTCTATTGCCGGCATCCGGCAGTGGTTTTCTGATGGATGCCCGCAGTGGCAACGTCCAACGCGTGACCCCCGGGGGTCGTCATACCGACCTGACGCTTTCGCCTTGCGGCCACTACCTGAGCTACGTACGCGAGGGCAGCCTGTTCGTTCTTCAGATAAGCAGTCGCGAGGAACGCTGTGTCGCGCGCTCGACCCATGCTCTGGAGTCCTTCGGCATTGCCGAATTCATCGCTCAGGAGGAGATGCACCGCTTCCACGGCCACTGGTGGCACCCCGAGAGCCGCTATCTCGCCTTGACCCGTGTGGACGAGACGCCCGTTGCCATCAGTAACCGGTTCGAAATCGGTGCCGAGACTTTCGATGTCTTCGAACAACGTTATCCCTATTCGGGAGAACAGAATGCCGAAGTTGCTCTACTGATACACGAGTTGGCTTCCGGAGAAACTCACACGATCGACTACGCGCAAGACCCGCAAGACTACCTGGCCAGGGTGGATTTCGTAGGCGAAGAGCTCGCGTTTCAGGTAGAGGATCGAGCCCAGCAACGGCTCGATGTGCACCTGTTCGATCCCGGTAGCCGGACGACACGAAAGCTGATTTGCGAACAGGCACCGCACTGGGTCAATCTCAACGATCATCTGACGGCAATCGGCCAGGATGACTACCTGTGGGTATCCGACAGGGGCGATGGCAACCAGCTACTGCGTATTCGCGACGGCGGAGTAGAAACAGTCACTTCCGGCGTCGGCAGAATCAACGAGATTCTCCACGCGGATGCCGACAATGCGCTTGTCACCGGCTGGGTGGAAGAGCCAACCGAACAACATGTCTACCGTATCGCATTGGCTGGAGGCACTCGCCAACGTCTGACCGGCGAACCCGGCTGGCACGAGGCGGTCGCTGACAAGGAGGGGGAATGCCTGGTCGTGCGCCGCACTTCGCTCGACAATCCCGGTGAACTCACCGTACTCGGCCGTTCCCACACACCTGACATCATCCAGACTGCGCGCATCACCGCCCAGCACCCCTACCATGCTTTTTTGGACGCGCACATCACACCCGAGCTCGGCAGCCTTGCAGCGGCTGACGGCCAGACACTGCACTACCGACTGACGCGCCCGCGCGCGGAGGCACCCGTGCCCATCATCGTATACGTATACGGCGGACCAGGGGTCCAGCGAGTGCGCAACGAATGGCCACCGCTCACTTTGCAGTTGCTCGCGCAATCGGGATTCGGTGTATTCGAGCTGGACAATCGGGGTTCGGGCAATCGCGGACCTCGCTTCGAAGCACCCATATACGGTCGACTGGGTGCGGTGGAGGTAGAGGATCAAATTGCAGGCGCACGCTTCGCCACCGGTCTCGATTGGGTAGACGGTGAGCGCATCGGCGTTTTCGGACATAGCTACGGCGGTTACATGACGCTGATGTGTCTGTGCCGCGCGCCGGCGCTGTTCCGCGCCGGCGTGTCCGTCGCACCGGTCAGCGACTGGCACCTCTACGACACACACTACACCGAGCGCTATCTCGGTCATCCGGACCAAAACGAGGATGGATATCGGGACAGTTCGGTGTTCGCACACCTTGAGTCTCTTCGCGGCAAGCTGCTTCTGATGCACGGCATGGCGGACGACAATGTGCTGTTCACTCATACCACCAGATTGATGCATGCGCTGCAGCAACGCGCCTATCCTTTCGAACTCATGACCTATCCAGGCTCCAAACATGCTCTGCAGGAGCGCGAGGTGTCCATCCACCGATTCGAGGCCATTCTCGATTTCTTCCGGAGGCAGTTGTGAGCCTGCGGGTACGCCGGGCCCGGGTCGAGGACGTCGAGCAGATCGTTGCGTTCAACCTCGCCATGGCGGCCGAGACGGAAGACAAAGGGCTCGATCCTGACGTGCTGCGCCGCGGCGTAGAGTACCTCATCAACCGCCATGAGGAGGGCGTCTACCTGGTCGCGGAAACGGGCGCCCGCCTCGTGGGTTCATCCATGGTCACGTTCGAGTGGAGTGACTGGCGAAATGGCCGGTTCTGGTGGATTCAGAGCGTCTATGTCGCTATCGAGTCACGCAGACAGGGGGTCTACAGCGCCTTGCACGAATGGATTCGGGTAGCCGCACTCAGAGATCCGCAAGGTTGCGGCATCCGTCTTTACGTGGAGAAAGACAACTCAGCCGCACAGGGTACTTATCATGCGCTGGGCATGAAGGAGACAGTATATGACCTGTACGAGGAGGAGTTCTGACAACGATGAACGAACTCTCCACAATGACGTGCCTGCACCGTTACAGCCGCTGCTCGCGGTCGTCTACGCAATCTTCTGGGGCTGATGGCACGGGCTCCCCTGGATCGTGAAGCCTGGTTGCTTGAGAACGTGCTGGTGTTCGTGGCCGCCCTGGTGCTCCTGCTCACCTATAGACACCTGCCTTTTTCGCGATTGTCCTGCACCCTGCTGTTGCTGTTTTTTACTCTGCACGCCGTCGCGTCACATTACACCTACTCGCTGGTGCCATACGACGATGCTGCTCGTTAGCTCTTTGGAGGCGGCCTGAACGACCTGTTCGGCTGGCAGCGCAATCACTACGATCGGGCTGTGCATTTCGCTTTTGGCCTGCTGCCGGCCTACCCATGCCGCGAGGTATTCGTGCGCGTTGCGAGCGTGCGTGGGTTCTGGGGCTATTTCCTGCCCCTGATCCTGATGATGGCGTTGTCGTCTCTGTATGAGCTCATCGAATGGGCGGCCACCGTCATGTTCGGGGGCGATCTCGGCATGAACTACCTGGGCACGCAGGGTGACGAATGGGAAGGCCAGCGCGACATGGTCCTGGCCGTGCTGGTGCTGCGATCGCGATGCTGTGGCGGTGGTCGTCAACATGACGCTGCAGCGCGATTTTGCTCATAAATGGGTAGAGAGCCTGAAGGTGAAGGACGCACGACCACGCGGCGAGGTGGCGATCGACCGCATGCTGCACGAGCAGGACAAACCTTGATTCCAAGCCCTCAACATCTCACACGCCGAACAGATCGGCGAAATTACGCTCCGTCAGCCCGCTGAGATCCCCGATCGGAATACCGCGTAACGTCGCAACGCGCGCTGCCGTGTGAGCAACGTAGGCGGGCTCGTTGGTTCTGCCGCGCACGGGTACCGGGGCGAGCCAGGGGGCATCGGTTTCGATCAGCAGACGCCCTTCCGGTACACGTCGTGCTGCTTCCCGGACATTGTCACCGTTCTTGAAGGTCACAATACCCGCGACTGATACGTACAGGCCGCAATCAAGGGCCGCCTCGGCGAGCGTCCAGTCTTCCGCGAAGCAGTGCAATACGCCGCGAACACCCTCGAAGTTCCGCACCGCCGCTATGGTGTCCTCGCTCGCCGAACGGCTATGGATAACGACGGGTAGGTCACGAATGCGCGCGCATTCCAGGTGAAACTCGAAGCTTTCGCGTTGTCGACGTGCGTCCTCGCTCGAGGGTTTGGTGCGATAGTAGTCGAGCCCCGTTTCCCCTACACCGACCACCGAAGGCGCATCTAGATAATCGACAACCCATGCCGGATCCCTATCGCAGGCGTCCGGGTGCTGGCCCACCGTGGCCCAAACGTCAGCGTTTCTGCGCGCCAGATCGAGCACCCGGGTGATGTTCGCCTGGTTGACGCCTATGCAGAGAACGCCGCCCACACCCGCGCGCCGCGCCCGATCAAGCGCCGCGTCGGGATCGTCGAGATAGTTCAGATGACAGTGAGAATCGATCAGCAATTGCTGACTACATGG
Organism: Gammaproteobacteria bacterium UBA2168; assembly: GCA_002327525.1. Lineage (GTDB taxonomy): Bacteria > Pseudomonadota > Gammaproteobacteria > Pseudomonadales > Azotimanducaceae > JASLQO01. The sequence continues at coordinate 21,511 of DCWG01000076.1, forward strand.
TGTGGGTATGCCGGTCGGACTGCAGAGCGCCAGCCAGGTAGGTCTCGATCTTGGTTCGAGCAACGTCGTCCTGGTCGTTGAACTGCACGCCGATACCCGCGGCTCTGTTGCCCTGGGCCCCCTTCGGTGTCACCCAGACCACCTTACCCGCCACCGGGATCTTCTCCGATTCGTCCATCAGATTAAGCAACATGAAAACCTCGTCACCAAGGTCGTACTCCTTCTTGGTGGGGATGAACAGCCCGCCGTTCTTGACGAATGGCATGTACGCCGCGTACAGCACGGCCTTGTCCTTGATCGCAAGGGACAGAATTCCGCTTCTCGTACCGCGCTTCGCTGCCATTGATTCAGAGGTTGTCCAGTTCTCGCTAGATGTTCCGCCGGTCCACCGCGGCTGTCAATCAGCAAAATGCAAACCTGATCACATTCGCACACCCCGGCGGGCGGGGAACAGGCAATAGGCACCCTCGGCTCACGATGTCCGCGAAATCAGCGTTTGCCACCGCGCCAGCAGGCGTTCCACCAGCAACTTCTCACCCTGGCTCGTAGCACTTTCGATGTTGCGCGAAAACCACATCAACTCGTCCATGAACGCCCACTGTTGGCGAGGAGTCACCGCTTCTAGTATGGCCAGGGGCCTCGTACCACGCATGTGCTGGAGCATACGCGCCTGCCACCTGCCAGCCAGGCGCACGCTGTCCTGCTCGAGCACTCGCGCCACCGCAGCACCGGCGTCACCCGCCGCGTCCGGCAGGAGCGCGGTCAGGGGCACTTCACCCATCTCCGAGGCCGCGAGTGCGGTCAATGGTGCGCCGCCATAGTCGTCCAGCAGTTCGGGGTTCCCTTGTTGTCCCTCGAACCAGTCACGGGCCAATGCTGCATCCACCGCAATCGCATACTGCTGGCAACGGCTGCGGATGGTGGGTAGAAGGCGTCCCAGCCGGCCCGAGGTCAGCACTAGATGGGTGGCTGGAGGAGGTTCTTCGAGCGATTTCAAAAGTGCATTCTGCGCGTTCACGTTCATGCGCTCGGCGCGAGCGACCACCGCGACCTTTGCGGACGCGGCCTGGGGTTTGCCGACAGCGAACTCATTCAGCTCGCGAATCTGATCGACTTTGATTACCGCACCATCCGGTTCGACGACGCGCAAATCCGGGTGGGCCACAGAATTCAGCGGACGCGCTTCATCTACGCCCAGCAGACGAACGGCGAGCCACTGCGCAAGACGCTCCTCTCCCCAGCCAGGATTACCGCAAATCAGAATGGCGTGCGGCAGTCGATCCTGCTCGATCTGTCTTTCGAGGCGTTCCGCTAACGAAGTGTGCCAGGGCAGCAGACTCACACGTGCTTACCAGCAAGGAACCGCGCAAGCACCTTTCGCACATCTGCCTGAACCTGGTCGAGGGGCGCTCCGGCATCCACGACTCGGAACCGGTCGAGGCGTTGCGCGCGCGTCTGATAGACGGTGCGTACGGTATCGAAGAAGATCCGCTCCTCTTGCTCGAAACGATCGAGATCGCGTTCTCTGATGCGCGCCGCGGCTATCTCGGGGGTGACATCAAGATAGATGGTCAGGTCCGGTTGCAGGTCTCCCTGCACGAGTCGCTCCAGCACCTCGATGCTACCGACATCCATGCCCCGACCACCGCCCTGGTAGGCGTAGGTGGCATCCGTGAAACGATCACATACAACCCAGTCGCCGCGCGCGAGAGCGGGTTCGATCACGTGCTCGATGTGCTGAGCGCGAGCGGCAAACATCAGAAGCAATTCCGACATCTGCGAGACCGACTCCTCTCGTACACGCAGCAACAGATCGCGTATCTCTTCCGCCAGGGGCGTACCGCCGGGTTCGCGGGTCACGACGCACTCATGACCCGCTGCTGTTACCAGCGCCTGAACAAGATCGACGTTCGTGGATTTGCCGACACCCTCTGTGCCTTCCAGCGTGATGAAACACCCGCGACTCAACGCGAGTCGCCCCGCTTCAGTTGATAGCGGCGCACGGCTGCGTTGTGCTCATCGAGAGTCTCCGAAAAATGAGTGGTCCCATCACCCCGTGCGACGAAGTACAGATAGGGTTTGCCGCTCGGATGCGCCGCCGCCTGCAGAGAGGACAGCCCGGGCATGGCAATCGGTGTCGGCGGAAGGCCACGGTGCACATAGGTGTTGAAGGGGGTATCCATTTTTAGGTGCGCTCGTGTCAGATTTCCTTCGAATTCCTCCCCGAGACCGTAAATGACGGCTGGGTCCGTCTGCAAGCGCATATTCTTCTGGAGCCGCCGCACGAACACCTGCGCTATGTCCTTGCGATCAGCCGCATGCCCGGTTTCCTTTTCGACCAGAGAAGCGACGATCAGCATCTGATACGGGTGTTCATAGGGTAGCGACGATGCGCGAGTGTTCCAGGCGCGATCCAGTTCAGCGTGCATCCTCGCGTAAGCCCGACGCAGCAGGCTGCGGTCGCTATGATCCTTGCGATAGTGATAAGTGTCCGGAAACAACCAGCCTTCCGGTGCGGTGTCCGGTGCATCGGCGCCAAGTAGCGTACGCAGAGAGCCGAGTTCCCCGGGCGTTAACGTCGCGATCAGTTTTGGGGCCGCGTCGAGGTTGGCAACGACCTCCCCTACCGTACTGCCCTCGATGATCGTAAACGGATGCTCGACGGCCTCACCCGACAGGATTCGTTGCATCAGCATCTCCGGCGTATCTCCCGGATTCAGGGCGAACTCGCCTGTCTGGATCATGCGCGCCTGATCCTTGATCCGGGTCATCAGTTCTAACGGAAACGAGTACTCCACCACCCCCGCCAGCCGTAGCCGGCGGGCGAGCGACACGGCACTGTCGCCCGGCAAGACCTCGATGACGGCAGATTCCGTCACCTTCATCGGCGTTTGCCACCAGTCGTTGAGATACCACCATGCCGTTGCCGCCAACGCCCCGGTCAACGTCATGACGATGGATGCTGCGATGAGGACTCGAGTGTGCATGGAGAGCGTTCGTCCCCCGCGGCGCTGACTGCTAGACGGTGGAAAACACCAGCGTACCGTTTGTTCCGCCGAAGCCGAACGAGTTGCTGAGTGCCGAACGCATCTGATGGTCTCGCGCCGTATTCGCTACATAGTCCAGATCACAACCCTCACCCGGGTTCTCGAGGTTGATGGTCGGCGGACAGATCTGGTTTTTCAGTGCCATGATGGTGAAGATAGCTTCCACGGCTCCAGCAGCACCGAGCAGATGCCCGATCATGGACTTGCTCGAACTAATCGGAATGCGCGTATCCGTTCCGAACACGGTTTTGATACCACGCGTCTCGGAAACATCGCCCAACGGCGTGGAAGTGCCGTGTGCGTTCACATAGCCGAGATCTGCCACATCGACACCTGCGTCGTTGATCGCATTGGTCATGGAAGCCACGCCGCCCTCTCCGTTGTCCATGGGGCTGGTGATGTGGTGTGCATCGCCACTCATGCCAAATCCGGCAATCTCGGCGTAGATGTTCGCGCCGCGCGCCCGCGCCCGCTCGTATTCCTCGAGCACCAGCACACCGGCACCCTCGCCCAGTACGAAGCCGTCACGGTCTGCATCCCAGGGCCGGCTGGCACGCTCGGGTTCGTCGTTGCGCGTAGACAGCGCCTTCATCGAAGCGAAAGCGGCCACCGTTATCGGTGAGGTGCTGGATTCCGATCCTCCCACGACCATCACGTCAGCGTCACCATGCTGGATCATGCGAGTTCCGAATCCGATGTTGTGTGCGCCGGTCGTGCAGGCGGTGACGACGGCGATATTGGGCCCGCGGAATCCGTACTCGATGGACAGATTACCTGAGATCATGTTGATAATACTGGCGGGTATGAAGAACGGGGATACTCGTCGCGGTCCGTTCTTGAGCAATACCGAGTGGGTTTCCTCAATCGTGTTGATGCCGCCTATGCCGGATCCAATCGCGATGCCACAGCGGTCGGCGTCTTCAGGGTGTTTCGCAAGAGCCGCGTCCTCGATGGCCTGCATTCCGGCTGCGAGTCCGTACTGGATGAAACGGTCGCGCCTGCGTGCCTCTTTTCTGTCCATGTACGCCTGCGCATCGAAGTCCGGCACGGTGGCGGCAATTCTGACGCTGTGGTTTTCGGTATCGAAATGATCGATCGCGCGCACGCCGCTAACACCTGCAACAGAATTCGCCCACGCGCTTTCAATCGTGTTGCCGATGGGCGAGATGATCCCCAGCCCCGTGACTACCACTCTGCGTCTCGTCATGCCTTCTTCCCAGTACGCGCTCGCGGCGCGAGATTACCGACAACTATAAACAAAAAGCCGCACCGATTTACTAGGGTGCGGCCCTGTTTCAAGCTACGATTGTATGTGGGGTTACTGGTGAGCCAGGATGTAGCCGATGGCCTCTTTCACCGTGGTGATCTTCTCGGCTTCCTCGTCCGGAATCTCGGTTTCGAATTCTTCTTCGAGGGCCATCACGAGTTCAACGGTATCAAGCGAGTCCGCGCCGAGGTCCTCCACGAATGAGGCGTCCTCTTTCACTTCTTCTTCTTTTACGCCGAGTTGTTCGCAAATCAGTTTTTTTACGCGTTCTTCAACACTGCTCATGCTAAAGCTATCTCCCAACAAGGTTCATGGGGTGCAGGGCGGAGCGCATTCTATAGGCGCTCCCTGAATCAAGCAAGTCACACCAATCTGGCCGGGAATTTCGCTGCCCCGGGGTGGCTGTCGCTAAACGTCCTGCCTCAAAACATACCGAGGCCGCCGTTGACATGCAGGGTTTCCCCGGTGATGTAGCCTGCGCCGTCACCGGCTAGAAAAGCCACCGCCGAGGCGATGTCTTGCGGCGAGGCCATACGCCCGAGTGGCACACGCGCAAGCATCGCGGCGGTCTGATCGTCGGTGAGCTCACCGGTCATGTCGGTATCCACAAAGCCCGGCGCAACGGCGTTCACAGTTATGTTCCTGGATGCAAGTTCATGGGCGAGCGAACGTGTGAAGCCTTCGATCGCGGCCTTGGACGAGACATAGTTCGATTGTCCCGGGTTACCCATGCGCGCCACGACGGAAGATACGTTCACGATTCTTCCCCAGCGTGCTTTCAACATGGATCTCAGCGCGGGTTTGGTGACCCGATAGAGGCCATTGACATTGGTGTCGATGACATCCAGCCACTGTTCCTCACGCATGCGCAGCATCACGTTATCGCGCGTGATTCCGGCGTTGTTGACCAGAACCAGCGGTGTACCCGGACCGTTCGCCATGGCCGCGAACGCGCCATCGATCGAGCCCTGATCCTGCAGCCGCATCACGACGCCAAGGCCCTTGTCTGCTAGCGTCTGCGTGAGGCGCTCGGCGCCTTCGGCCGTGGTGGCGCTACCCACCACAAAATAACCTTCCCTGGCGAGCTGTTGCACGATGGCGAGCCCAATCCCGCGCGTTGCCCCCGTAACGAACGCGACAGTCCCATCCGGGCGGCTCAAGACTCGTCTCCGAGCTCGCCGTTCAGTGCTTCCAGGGTACCCAGATTACCGCTGGACAGGCTTCCGTCGATGCGTCGTGTGAGGCCACTCAACACCTTGCCGGGACCACACTCCACCAGGCGATCGACACCAGAGGTGGCCATGGCCTGAATACACTGGTACCACTGCACCGGCTGCGCGAGCTGTGCGAGCAGACGCTCGCGCAATCCATCGAGGTCCCCGGCGATACTCGCATCGACGTTCTGCACGATGGGTATCTTCGACATCTGTAGAGAAACGGCATTCAGTGCCGCCGCGAATTCATCACGCGCAGGCAGCATGAGTTCACAGTGAAACGGACCGCTGACATCCAGCATGACGACGCGTTTGGCACCTGCCTCGCTACACGCCTCGACAGCCTGAGCAACCGCCGCGGTCGCCCCGGCGATCACTGTCTGTCCGGGTGCATTGAAATTCGCGGGCGCAGCCACGCCGTCCACGGCGGCACAGCAGGCGGCGATCTGATCATCGTCCAGCCCGAGAATGGCGGCCATGGAACCCTCGCCTCGCGGCACCGCTTTCTGCATGAGTTCACCGCGGAGATTGACAAGACGCACGCCATCGATGAAAGCCATCGCCCCGGCACACACCAACGCCGAGTACTCACCGAGGCTGTGCCCCGCCATGGCGGCAGGTTGTTTCCCGCCCTGTGCCAGCCACACTTCCCAAAGCGCAAAGCTTGCCGTCAACAGCGCGGGTTGGGTAACGGTAGTGCTGGCGAGAACTGTATCCGGGCCGTTCTGGCTGATCTGCCAGAGGTCCACACCGATGCTGTCACCGGCTTCCTCGAAACGTTCACGAACGCTCGGGTGGGCTGTGGCGACATCAGCGAGCATGCCAACCGACTGGGATCCCTGTCCCGGGAATATGAATCCTAGTGACATACATCCGCTCCTGAAGCGGCACCTGCCAGCGCGTTTTTTTTCGGTGGGCTTCCCACTTCGCGGTAGCCGGGCTCTATTCGCCGTCAGTGACCTTCTTGCCCCGGTAGAAACCGTCCGCCGTAACGTGATGCCGTCGGTGTGTCTCACCGGTCGTGGAGTCGATCGATAACGCCGGATTCTTGAGGCTGTCGTGCGAACGTCGCTTGCCCCTGCGGGCGCGTGTCACCTTGTTCTGCTGTACGGCCATGGGGCCTCCTGTGTCTTACTCTTATTCGGGCTGATTTCGCTTCAGGTTCTGCTTCAGCTGTTGGAGCACCCGAAACGGATTGTTCTCTCGTTGCTCTGTCGCCGCCAGTTCCTGCCGGGACTCGGACGGTGTTGTATCGGCATCCGCCGGATAGGCGTATGCCGGTTGACGTTCGCAAGCCACCACGTCGCACGGCTGCTGGGGCAGACAGAGGATGAGTTCGTCCTCGATCAACTCGCCGATGTGTACGAATTCCGCACCCGCCACCACGACGTCATGTTCCGCACCCACCGCGCTCGCCGCCACCTCTTCGGCCACAAGATGCACGTCCAGTTCACCGAGCAGTTCGGCGGACACCGCTTCCAGACAACGCTGGCATTCGACGCCCGCCGTGGTCTTTACGCTGCCCCGAACTCTTACACCGCCAGCATCGCGACTGAATTCGAGCACCACCTCGATAGGTTGCAGCGGCTCACACAACGCGCTGAAGCGCGGTAGTTCAGCAGCGTTTAGCGTACGTTTGATTTGCGCATCGTGCGCGGCCAGATCGGCAAAGCGCAGACGCTCCTTGAACCCGGGCGCCATAGCGCGCGCAATGATAGGTATGTCTGAGCACAGTGTAAAGGGCGCGGATAAGCTACCCACCCGCTTGAACACGGCCCCACAAACCCGCACCATCCGCGGCTTCCTGGCATCAAGCCGGTCGACATCTACGGGAGTTACATCGTGGCGGACCTCATCCTCGCCTCCACCTCACTGTACCGGGCGCAGTTGCTCGAGCGCCTGCGTCTACCCTTCCAGGCGGTGCGCCCCGACATCGACGAGAGTTCGCTACCCGATGAGACGCCCGCCGCACTCACCGAACGTCTGGCAGAACACAAGGCCCGCGCCGTGGCGCCGCGATTCGACAATGCGCTGATCATCGGTTCCGACCAGGTGGCGGTTCTGGGCGGCGATGTGCTCGGTAAACCGGGTAACCGGGATGCGGCACGCGGTCAGCTGCGGCGCCTTTCCGGGCGCAGCGTGGAGTTTCTCACCAGCCTGTGTGTGCTCGAGACAGCTACCGGCAGCCACATGGTAGAGCATGTCGTGACCCCGGTGTTATTGAGAAACCTCGACGTTGCGGAAATCGATGCTTATGTGGATGTCGAAAAACCCTTCGACTGTGCAGGTTCCTTCAAGTCCGAAGGGCTGGGTATCGCGCTGTTCGAATCCATAGGCGGCGATGATCCTAACGCCCTGATCGGACTGCCGCTGATCCGCTTGTGTCACATGCTCAGATATTTCGGACTCGATCCGTTGCGGGCGCGGTGATCAACCGCCGGCCGCGCACCAGACCTGCCGTAGTTCGTTGGGCCACGCCGCTTCGAAGCGGCGGCGGCGTCCCTGCCACTGGAATGCGACGCTGCTGGCATGTAGGCAGAGTCTGCTTGCGGACAGCCGTTCGGAGAGTAGCCGGGAGTGATCCGTTTCGTATTTGGACTCACCGAGAATGGGTGAGCCGGAGGCCGCCGTGTGTACGCGTATCTGGTGTGTACGCCCAGTTTTGAGCACGGCTTCCAGCCAGCTCACGCCCGCGCTATACCCCTTCAGCGTGAAGTCCGTGCGGGCGGGCTTGCCGTCCGCTCTCACCCGAACCCGCCGTTCACCGGTGCGGGTGTGGTAGCGCTCCAGACGCAATCGTACGCTGCGCCGGTTGGCCGGCCATCGGCCGTCCACAAGGAGATCGTAGTGTTTGGAGACTTGACCGGCGCGAAGTGCTGAGTGCAGGTGGCGCAACGCCGATCGCGATTTTGCTACCACCAGACAACCCGACGTATCGCGATCAAGGCGATGTGCCAGTTCGAGAAAAGGATCGTTGCGCGTACCGCGCAGTGCTTCGATTACACCAAGATCAATACCGCTGCCGCCGTGTACAGCCACCCCGGCGGGTTTATCCAGTACCAGCAGGCCGCTATCCTCGTAAAGCACGGCTTCGCTCAACCGGTCGTCCATCGCCGTAGGGACGGGCCCGCGTTCCGGCGTTTTCCCGACCTGCACGGGCGGTACGCGAACTCGATCACCCGCCCGCAACTTGTGCATGGGCTTGACTCGTCCACCATTGACCCTGACCTCGCCCCTGCGCAGCATGCGGTAGATGCGTGATTTTGGGACGGACTTCAGCTCGCGCGCCAGATAATTGTCTATTCTCTGACCCGATTCCGTTACTTCGAAATAGCGCACACCAACGCGCCCGGTCTCTTCAGGCATGGGACACACCGGCACTTCCGATTCCCGTGCACACTGTATACAAGCGCCCCTTTCCAAGGCCGCTAAAAAGAATCTCCTGTCGTTTGAAGCACTTAGCCATCACTGTTACCATCGCGGCCCTGAGCGAGGTGATATCCGCTCAGAGGGCCCGCTATTCTACACACCGGCCAGGAGATTACGCCGGGCAGGTCCTTCGCCGTCATCCTGTGTCGGAACAGAAGCCTCCAATGTGAGGCGTTGTAGTCCCGATGGGTTGAGGGTCAAAGTAACTTCAAGCAGTAGAGAAAACGCTGGAACGAACGAACTAGCGACAGAGTTGGATAGAGCTCAATAGAGTTCAATAGAGTTCAATAGAGTTAAACACAGCTAAAGACAAGCTGAACAGGAAGAGGAAACCTGCACGGAACAAAACGGGCAGGAGCGAAAGACCGACTTGATACGGAGCTTCGACGTTGTCGAAGCGCTGGCGCGGGAACCCACATGTGCATACGAAATTGCATCAAGGGCCTGCGCCGACAGGCCGACGGCCTCCCACCTCCTTTCACCGGAGCAAGCAACGGGTAGCCGGCGACGACAGTAGAGATAGTTGAACAAGACCGGATACGGAGCAGTACACCGCGGCCTACCAAAGAGGGCCACAGAAAACAGGACAGGCATCGGCCACCCCCGGGATTCCCTGGCAGGTGGCGTTCAACGATCCGTGATGGGTGTGGAATTCACCCGTCAGGAGACTTGCTGGTGCTGACCCCTCGAGGTGAACACCTTCCGGATCGCTCCCGCGCCGCGCAGCGAAGATGCGCAACATTCCGTCGTTTCCTCACAAACACAACACGGCGTGCCACGCAGGTGCCCACGCCAGCAAGGAATTAGAACAGCGATGAAACGCATGTTGATCAACGCAGCCCAGCCCGAAGAGGTCAGGGTCGCTCTCGTAGACGGTCAGAAACTCTACGATCTCGATATCGAGAACCGCGGACGCGAACAAAAGAAGGCCAGTATCTACAAAGCGCGCATCACGCGGGTGGAACCGAGCCTGGAGGCGGCTTTCGTGGAATTCGGATCCGAACGCCACGGGTTTCTGCCCTTGAAGGACATCTCCCGCCAGTACTTCCTGAAACGGCCGGAGGGGAAGCTCCAGATTCAGGACGTCATCCAGAACGGCCAGGAACTGATCGTTCAGGTTGACAAGGAAGAGCGTGGCAACAAGGGAGCCGCACTCACCACTTTTGTCAGCCTCGCGGGCCGCTACATGGTGCTCATGCCCAACAACCCGAGGGCTGGAGGCATCTCACGACGAATCGAGGGTGACGACCGCTCAGAGTTGCGCGAGGCCCTTAGCGCACTGGACATCCCTGATGGCATGGGTGTCATAGTGCGCACCGCCGGGGTCGGGCGCAGCAGCGAGGAACTGCAATGGGATCTCGAATATCTCACGCAGATGTGGGGCGCTATCAGCAACGCTGCAAGCGCCGAACGCGCACCCAAGTTGCTGTATCAGGAAAACAACGTAATCCTGCGCGCCATCCGCGACAACCTGCGCATAGACGTTGGTGAGGTGCTAATCGACGGTAAGGAGGCCTTCGACGAGGCCAAGACCTTCATCGACCAGGTAATGCCGCACTACAAGGAGCGGGTCAAGTTCTACTCGGACGCGATCCCGCTGTTCAATCGATACCAGATCGAGAGCCAGATCGAGAGTGCCTTTCAGCACATGGTGAAACTTCCAGCGGGCGGCAGCATCGTCATCGACCCGACCGAAGCCCTGGTGTCCATCGACATCAACTCCGCTCGCGCCACCAAGGGCGCTGACATCGAGGAAACGGCGCTCAACACCAATCTCGAGGCGGCAGAAGAAATCGCCCGACAGCTGCGCCTTCGGGATATGGGCGGGCTCATCGTGATCGACTTCATCGACATGACGAATCAGAAGAACCAAAAAACGGTGGAAGCACGCATGCATGAGGTGCTCGAGCAAGATCGCGCACGTGTGCAGATCAGCCGTATCTCGCAGTTCGGGCTGATGGAGATGTCTCGTCAACGTCTGAGACCGTCACTCGAGGAGATAGCGACGGAACTCTGTCCGCGCTGTTCCGGTCAGGGGCGTATCCGCGACACCAAATCTCTGGCACTCGCAATACTCCGCCTCATGGAAGAAGAATCGCTGAAAGAGCGCAGTTCCATCGTACGCGCGATGGTGCCATTGAATATCGCCGCGTATCTGCTGAATGAGAAGCGGCAGGACGTGGCGGACATCGAAAAGCGGACGAGCACTCATATCGTCATCGTGCCGAATGTGAATCTTGAGACACCCCAGTTCGAGGTGCAGCGCATCCGGGACGATCATGCGGTGGCGGAAGCCGAAGTTCCGAGTTACGAACTTACCGACATCGTCAACCAGCCGGACGAGCCAGCACAGACCGCGCCGGCTAAGGAACCCACCGCGCAGACCGCGGCCGTTCAGACCATGACGCCTCCCGCGCAGACGCCACAGTCGACTTCCGCGCTAAAAAAGCGCCCCGAAGGACCCGGATTGCTCAAACGCCTGTGGTCGAATCTGTTCAGCGAAGGTGAACACCCCCCGAAGGAAATACCGGCCAAAACCGGCAACAAAGATCGCCAGGGAGGCCGACAGGAACAACATCGTTCTCGTCGCAACGAGCGCGACGGACAACGCGGGCGCGGACGAGACGACCGCAAAGACACCCGCCAAGATCGCGCCGGAGGTCGTGGCCCACGGCGCGCCGGCGGCGATGGGACCGGCAAGGGCAACCGCCAGGGATCTTCACAGGGAGGCAAGAACCGTTCAGACCGCCAGCAGGCCACGCACGCAGAAGAGCAGAACAGTCGTGGCAACAATCGTTCCAATCGTGATCGCCCGGAACGATCCAAGCGGCCAGACCGTCAGGAGCGTAACCGCGGATCCTCGGAATCCGGCCCTCGCGGAGGACGCCGGCAGAGCCAGGATCGCTCTGAGGCTGAGCGCAGGAAAACCGAACCGGCCGCGTCCCCGGTCGTCAGCGAAGAGCAGCGCCGCGAACGCCAGCCGAGTGACGAACAGTTGACACAGAGCAAGCGCCGGCCCCGGCGTGACCGCAGTAAGCTCGGCGACAGATCCGGTGAAGAGAAGCGTCAACCTTACACCACAGACTCAGCTGCCGAACCCGCTTTCGAGTCTGCGCCGGCTGGAGCACCTGCTTCCACCGAACCTGAAAGGCTCGGTTCCGCACCTCAGGCCTCTGACATACCTCAGCGGGACCCGCTCGGTAGTGAGCAGGCACCGGCCCTGAAGGCGGTCGAGGCTCCGGGTAACGAAACCGGTCCGGCCGCAATGACGACCGGGGAGATGCCCGCCGCACCGGCCGCGCATACCGGGCAGGTCGCAGTGCAGGAAGACCGCGCGGATCAGAAAGCTGCACAGGTGCCAGAGCAGCCGCAGTCCACGGCCGCGGAACCCGCGGCAGTAGAATCCCCGGCAGCAGAACCCGCGCAGACGGAAACGCCCGCCGAATCGGTCCGGCGCCCGACCCGTGCCTACAATGATCCACGTGAAGTCCGTCGGCGACAACGCGAGGCGGAATTGAAAGCCCAGGACGTCGTCAATAAAGGCGGAGATTCACGGGAGTAGCGCCCTTCACTCGAGCGGTTCGACGATGCGAGGTTCCAGTTCCAGGGTCACGCCGAACCGCTCCTCCACCGAGCGGCGTATCCGCGCTGCCATGTCGAGGAAGTCGGCGCCATGAGCGCCGCCCAGATTTACCAGCACGAGCGGCTGGCGTTGCCACACGCCAACTCCGGCCCGCCGTGATCCTTTCCAGCCACAAAGATCGATGAGTTGTGCGGCTGACAGCTTACATCCACCAACACCCGCGTGTGCTACCAGGTGCTCGCACGAGAGGAGTTCCGCCGCCTTTGTCTGCGAAACCACCGGGTTCTTAAAGAAGCTGCCAACGTTGCCGATTCTTCTCGGATCCGGCAGTTTGCGCCGACGTACCCTCATCACCGCTTCCGCTACGGCGCGCGCGCTTGCGCGTCCTTGTGTCCCGAGACGGGTCAGTTCACGACGGACGTCGGGGTACTGGTCCACTATCAGCGCGGCTCTGCTCACCAACAGGCGTACCCCCAGAATTACTATTGCCGGGTCTGGCATTTCCTTGAACCGGCTGCTCCGGTAGGTAAAAGCACACTCCTCGATACCCAGTTCGCTGACCGTTTCATCGCGTGCGTCATAGACCAGGACGCTTTTCATTCTGTCAGCCAGTTCCACGCCATATGCGCCTATGTTCTGCAGTGGCGCGGCCCCCACGGTGCCGGGAATGAGCGCCAGATTCTCAAGCCCGCACCAGCCGCTCCCGAGCGTTCGCCTGACCACGGCGTGCCATGACTCCCCCGCCATGGCCGTGACGACCGCGCTCGCCCCTCCCACTTCCTCGCATTCGAATCCTCTGATCCTCAGGGCGCAGACGTGGCCCGCGTAGCGCCGTGGCAGAACTACATTGCTGCCGGCGCCGAGCAGCAGCAGATCGCGACCACCTTCCTGAAACGCCTGTTTCAGATCATCGAGCTGGTGGGCCTCATGCAGCACATCCGCTTCGCATTCCACACCGAGAGTGTTCCACGACTTCAGTGATGGCATAAGGCGGGCTCGATTACACGGAAGGTGAGACTCACTCTCGGGCCTACCGGGCGCCGCGTGCGGGTGATTCTGTGCGGGATTCGAGCATCGAACTCGATGAGCGACCCGTGTTGGAGATCGACAGCCCTGCTGGAGCCTGGAGCACCCTGCCGAGCGATCGTGTCACGCAGCCGAAGCCTGCGTGTAGCGCCGAGGCTGAGCGCACAAACATGCTGCGACATGCCGCGTTCGTCATCACGGTGCCATCCCATGCAGTCGTTGCCATCGCGGTAGTGATTGAGCAACACGAAATTCGAATCCAGCCGGCCCTCTGCCGCAAGGCGATCTCGAATTCCCCGTAGTGGGTGCGGCCAGCCGTGCGCGACGTGATCGCATCCGCAATAGCGGTAGCAGAGCCCGTGCTCGCCAAACCAGGACACGAGCCTTGGCACCAGAACCTCCCGGCCTGCAATGTGTATGCACTCCGTCCGCCAGGGCACCCTGTGAAGACACCAATCGAGCAGAGTGTCCGCATCCGACAGCCAACCGAGCCGGTAGTCAGGCAAGCTGCCCGACGCATCGGCATTCGCCGTGGTGCTGTCAGTCCGCATGTGAAGGGATAGGCTCCTCGGGCGCCGTACTCAAGCCATAGGTGGCCTAGTATACCGCCACCCTTTTCTTAACCAAGGACGCACGTGGATCTCGAAAACAAAGTAGCAGTGATTACCGGCGGCGCTTCCGGCCTCGGACGCGCCACAGGAGAAGAAATGGTGCTCGCCAACGGCGTCAGGGTAGCGATATTCGATCTGAATCAGGAGCTCGCCGAACAGAGCGGGGGTGAAACGGGGACAGCGCTCGCGCCTACGCGGTGAATGTGGCCGACGAGGAGTCGGTGGCTGCCTTCGACGGCCACATCGGGCAGGCGGGCTACTCGCCAAGCAAAGCGGGCGTGGTCGCTATAACGCTGCCCATAGCGCGGCATCTGTCACGATCCAGGATAGGCGTGTGCACGATTGCACCTGGCATTTTCGAGACTTCCATGATGGCGGGCGCCCCTGACCGGGTACGTGATCCGCTAATCGATATGGTGCAATTCCCGAAACAGCTCGGCAATGCTCCGGAATACGCCCTGCTCGCACGCCAGATCATCGAGAATCCATATCTGAATAGCGAGACCATTGGTCTCGACGGCGGCATCCGGATGGCGCCGAAATAGCCATCACCGTTCAGTCAGCAGCAAACAGGGCATTGACGCGCTCGAGATCCTCGGGCGTGTCGACGCCGCCGGGTACAGCTACACACGCATCCAGCACCAGTATGTCCATGTCGTTTTCAAGCAGCCGAAGCTGCTCCAGATGTTCGATGGCTTCGAGCCGGCCCTGAGGTAGCGCCACGAACGCCCGCAGCGCCTGGACACGGTAGGCGTAGATACCGACGTGGCGTCGCCAGAGCGTGCCGTCCTGCCCCCGCGGAAAGGGAATCGGCGCTCTGGAAAAGTACAGCGCCCGCTGTTGTTCACTGCATACCACCTTCACTGCGTTCGGGTCGTAAGGGTCGGTGTCAGGGTCGAAAGGCTCCGCGAGTGTCGCTACGCCGATATCGGCACGCCCCTCCAGACCGTCCGCGAGTTGATCGATCACCATCGGTGGTATCAGCGGCTCATCACCCTGCACGTTGATCACGATGGCGTCGTCTCCCCAACCCCGGGCTCCTACCACTTCCATGACTCGATCCGATCCGCACGCATGATCCCGCCGGGTCATGGCAGCATCCAGTCCGGCCTCCAGCACGGCATTCGCGATGCGCTCGTCGTCAGTAGCCACGACCACCGACGTCGCTCTGCTCTCCAGCACTTGGCGCGCGACACGCACGATCATGGCCTCCCCGGCGATGTCGGCCAGCGGCTTTCCCGGTAGTCGTTGTGAAGCGAAACGTGCGGGAATGACGACGTTGAACGACACTGTCAGCCCTGTTGGCCTGATCGATCCGGCGGGTTCTCCGGCGTGAGAGAATTCGGGTTCTCGCGAGATTGCACATCCAGTGCAGGACTGGGTCGAATGCCACGCGTACACAGTAGATCGAGCAGTAGCGCCTCGGCCGCTTCGGGTACGATGAGATCGATTTCAGCATACCAGTACTGGCGTTTCTGCAGAGCCAGCGCCGCCAGTTTCACGGCATCCTTTTCGGTGCACACCACCGGATAGTCGTCGTCAAATTGCAGATCGTCCGCCTCGAACCGGTGATGGTCGTCGAATGCGTGCATTCTCAGCGACAGCCCTAGTTCACGAAGGGTCATCGCAAAGCGTGCGGGATTGCCGATCCCGGCCACTGCATGTACTACGGGATGTCTGTCCACGAACTCATCCACCGAGACACGTTCGTGGGTGTGCACATTCACGAAACGCAGTACATCGATGTCCACCACCGTTTCCGTTTCAGATACGCCGCTCTCCCGGCCGTTACTGACAATCCAGTCAACGTCCTCAAGGCGCTCCATCGGCTCTCGCAGAGGTCCGGCCGGTAACAGACGCCCGTTGCCCACACCACGAAAACCGTCTATCACGGCGATCTCGAGGTCTCGTGCCAGCGCATAGTGCTGCAGACCGTCGTCACACACGACGATGTCACAATCGGTCTCCTCTAAAAGCATCTTCACCGCATCGACACGCTGTGGACAAACGAACACCGGACAGGCCGTGCGACGTACCAGCAACACCGCCTCGTCTCCGTAGTCAGAAGGGTTTGCCTCCAACGCTGGCACCCTGGCTGCCTTCTTGCCCGTGGCACCACCGTAGCCACGGGAAACGATTCCCGGTCGGAAGCCCTGGTTGCGCAGCCATTTACACAGCCACACGACCAACGGTGTCTTTCCGGTACCACCGACCGTGATGTTACCGACCACGATCACCGGTATGGATGCACGCCACACCTGCTTTTTACCAGTGCGAAACTGGTGGCGGCGGCGTTTGGAACCTATTGAAAACACTCCGGACAACGGGCGTAGCAGATGTGTCCACCAGGTGCCCTGGTACCAGCCGCTCGCCAGTGATGTCAGGGACTGACCGATGTCGACCGGCCCTCTTGCGCGGCGCCGTGTGGAAAAACGGGGCGCCGAAGAAACGGCCATTTCGCTTTCCTCGAATTGTGCGTTGTACAACTCTGAGTACATGCCTCCCTGTTCGATCAGGGAGGCATGATCGCCGCGCTCGACGATCCTGCCATCGTCCATCACGAGAATCGTGTCCGCGTTCTCGACAGTCGACAACCGATGCGCGATGACGAGTGTTGTGCGGCCACGCATCACCTCATCTAGCGCCGCCTGGATGTGGCGTTCAGCCGCTGTATCGAGTGCGGAGGTCGCCTCGTCGAGAATGAGGACCGGGGCGTTCTTGAGCAGCGCGCGGGTAATCGCAACACGCTGGCGTTGTCCGCCTGACAATAGCACGCCGTTGTCTCCCACGATGGTATCGAGACCTTTCGGAAGTTCATTGATGAAAACGTCCGCGTGCGCTCGCTCGATCGCCTCGGCGATCTGTTCATCGGTGCAATCGGCAAGTACACCGTAGGCGATGTTGCGCTTCAGCGTATCGTTGAAGAGAGTGACCTGCTGTGTCACCAATGCAATCTGCTTACGCAGATTCTCGCGGGTGTACTCCTCGATGGGCGTGCCGTCGATGAGAATGGTGCCCTTCTCAACGTCATAGAAACGCGGAATGAGACTCACCAGAGTCGACTTGCCGCTGCCCGATTTGCCCACCACCGCCACGGTGTGACCCGAAGGCACCTCGAGGTCGATTTCCCGCAGCACTGCCTCCGAGGTACCTTGCGCGTAGCTGAAGCCCACACCACGGAATTCGATGTGTCCCTCGACCCGATCGGTGGTGTAGCTACCCTCGTCCTTCTCTTCCTGCTCGTCGAGCTGACTAAAGATATCTTCCGCCGCGGCAAGTCCCCTCTGCAGGCGCGCATTGACCTCTGTGAGTTTACGCACTGGTCTTGCCAGCATACCCGCGAGACCCAGAAAGGTGACCAGCTCGCCGCGGCTCAATTCGTTTGCGAATTCCGGTCTCGCAAGCACTGCGATCAGGACGCACACCGCCGCCACGACCATTATCTGAACGACGTGAGTGCTCGCCGCCTTGGTCACCACCATTTTCAGGTTCTGGCGCCGATTGGTGTGGCTCGCCTGATAAAAACGCTCCCGTTCGTACTGCTCTCCCCCGAACGTGCGCACCACGCGGTAACCGCTCACCGTCTCTGAAGCAACGTGTGTCACATCTCCCATCGAGCGCTGGACACGTCTGCTGATCTTGCGAAAACGGCCGCTGGCGAACAGCACCACAATCGCCACTACCGGTACCGAAGCGATGAATATGAGGGTGAGTTCCCAGCTTAGATACAGCATCCAACTGAGAAACACGATGACCTTGCCGCCGTCCTGGATGACGGATTTGAGCGCATCGGTTCCAGTGTCGCGCAACTGCGCCACGTTGAAAGTAATGCGCGAAACCAGGTGCCCCTGCGCGCTCGCATCGAAGAACGCGCTTGGCAGCTGGAGCAGTTGGTTGAACAGTTCAACCCGCAGCCTGTGGACTACCGAAAAGGAGATATGACTGAGCAGGATTTCGCCGATGATTTCGCCCACCGCCCTGATCATCACCAGTGCGAACATGGTTACCGGGATGAATACCGCTGCATCGGCGAGGCCTCCATCCCAATCGTTTACGAGATCACCGAATAGTTTTACGAAATAGCCTTCCGCACTGCTTCCGACCAGAAAGCCCAGGGTCGAGAGAACGAACAGAAAGGAATAGGGCCAGACGTATGCGAGCAGACGCCGGTAAGTCTGCCAGTTGCTCGCTTCGCCATGAGACGGGCGCTCCATTGTGTACAAGCCGGACTCAGATCTCATCGTCTGGCTGGCGCGTGGTGATGCTGATGCGTGTCAGGCCCACTTTCCCGGCTGCATCCATGGCTCGTACCACCGACTGATGACTCGCCTGGCCATCCGCGGTCACGATCAGTCGGCGCACAACCTCCTCGTCACCGCTCTGGTCCATGGTATCACGCAGCGCGCGTATCAGGGTGGCGATCTCCTCGTTTGCCAGCACGCGGCCATTGACAGAATAGCGGCCACGCTGACTGATGCTGATTTCGATCACGTTTTCTTCGACCTCCTGTAATTCGCCGGAAGCTTCAGGCAGATCGATCTTCAGTTGCGTTTCGCGTATGAAGGTCGTGGATACCATGAAAAAGATCAGCAGCAGGAAGACGACGTCGATCAACGGCGTCAGCTCGACGTTGACCTCCATCCGTGCCCGGCTCGCCCTGTTCACAGGCGCGGATCTTCCTGATCACCATGCATGATATCGACCAGCTTGGCAGACTCCTGTTCGATGGTGACGACCAATTCGTCCACGCGGCGAAGCAGAAAGCGGTGGAAAATCAATGCAGGTATGGCAACCGACAAGCCGGCGGCCGTGGTGATCAATGCCGTGGAAATACCACCAGCCAGCACATTTGCATTACCCGCTCCTTCCAGCATCAGCGCACTGAATACGTCGATCATGCCAACGACGGTGCCCAGCAGACCGAGCAATGGAGCAATCGCAGCGACGATTCCCAACGCGGTGAGATAGCGCTCGAGATCGTGCGCCACCTGACCGGCAGCTTCCTCCATCGCTTCTTTCATGATCTCCCGCCCGCGCCGGGCGTTGGTGATACCGGCGGCAAACACCTGTCCGAGCCCATTGGCATTGCGCAACTCCCGCAACTTCTGAGCATCGTACTCACCGTTGTTGAGCACACCCCACACTTCCGCCAGCAGTTCCCTGGGCGCAACACGCGTGCGCTGTAGCGTCCAAAGACGCTCAAAGCCAATGGCCGCGGCCAGGACACTGCACAGCACAATGGGCACCATCAGCCATCCGCCGGATTGAATGATCTCTAACAAGCTCGTCCTATCCTCATGGTCATCTCCAATCGAGCTACCAACTCAGGCCCCGGGCCGCTACTGGCCAGGCACCACGTATCATCCCATCCTCATCCTCGATCCAGTAGAGGTCATGTAGATTTATCGTAGGATCGCAATGTGGCGTGACGAACCGATGCACCTCTCCGAGAACGGGCTGTTGCGTACCCTTGTTCAACAGCAAAATGCCATGTTCGTCACCGCCAAAGCGAAAGTCCGCACCGGCGAAATCGAGAATTGCAGGAGTGACCGTGTCGGAGGCGAACGCCTTGAATCCACCATCTACGGTCATCGCACGTCCGGGTACTGGCTCGCTGATGGCGGTGGCGGCAATCGTCAACGCTATTTCGAAGTCGTTGAACTCTCTGCCATCGCTCGCGCCGATCATCTGATACTCGCGGTCCATGACCGTATAGCTGCCAACCTGGAGATCTGTGATCTCGGGCACTTCGCAGTCGATGTCGTACGTACCCGTACCACCACCGCTCACGATTGACACCTCACAACCCGCGTGCTGCAGCGCTTCTAGAATCGGCATGACGCCAGCCCAGGTTTCGAGGGAGCGTTGCCGGCGCTCGTCGTAATTCTGCACGTGCATGATCTGTCCGGCGTAGTGTTGCACGCCCAGGAATCTCAGATTCGGCTTCTCCCCCACGCGCTGGGCGAGATTCACCACTCCTTGCGCTCCGCGCATCCCGGTACGTCCCATGGAGACGTCCACGTCGACCAGAACACCGATTGAGCTCTCATCTGCAACACCCGCTGCCAGCATGTCGATGCCCACCTCACTGTCGACCACCACTTTCAGCTCACGCGTGTGCTTGGCGAGTTCTGCCAGCACGCCGATCTTACCTGCGGAGACGACGGGCGAGGTGACCAGCACGTCCGAGACACCAGCAAACACCAGCATGGCCGCCTCTGAGACCTTGGCCGCACAGACCCCCACCGCACCATTTTGCATCTGCTTAAGCGCGATGATGGGTGTCTTGTGCGTCTTCGCGTGAGGGCGAATACCTTTGCCGTGGGCATCCTGAAAGCTCTGCATGCGCAGGAGATTACGCTGCAACGCGGCCGCCTCCAGCACAAGCGCCGGGGTCGGCAGTTGTGTGACCGGTACCGGTTCGTCGAGTTCGATGGGTTGCCACGGACGCGCCTTGAGGCGCTCCAGCGCGAGAGCGTATGACATGCCCGAAAGCTTAGCGGAGCGACCTAGCGTTGCAAGTAATGGTTCTCGTAACAGTAGTTGGTCGCATCGACGAATCCTTCGACGGATCCACAGTCGAAGCGCCTGCCCTGGAACTTGTATGCGATAACACAGCGCTCACGCGCCTGGCGCAATAGCGCATCGGTAATCTGAATTTCACCATTTCTGCCAGGTTCGGTTCTTTCGAGAATCTCGAAGATATCCGGTGTGAGAATATAGCGGCCGATAATGGCCAGGTTGGAAGGTGCCTCGCCGGGAGGTGGTTTTTCGACCATGCCCGTCACACGGAAGATGCCATCGCTGAGGCGCTCGCCCACGATCACACCATATTTGTGCGTTTCCTCCGCCGGTACCTCTTCGATGGCGACGATACTGCACTGAAACTGCTTGAACAGCCCGGCCATTTGCGCGAGCACCCCCTGCTCGTCCCCGAAACACAGATCGTCGGCCAGCAGCACGCCAAACGGTTCGTCACCCACCACGGTGCGGCCTGTCAGGATGGCGTGTCCCAGTCCTCGCATCGTGATCTGCCGTGTGTAGGAGAAGGTGCACTGCTCGATCAGATTGCGGATGCCATCCAGCATCTTTTCCTTACCACTGCCTTGAATCTGGTGTTCGAGTTCGTAGCTCACGTCGAAATGGTCTTCTATGGCGCGCTTACCGCGACCCGTGACGAAGCCAATCTCCTTCAGGCCCGCTTCCACCGCTTCTTCCACGCCATATTGAACAAGTGGCTTGTCCAGTATGGGGAGAATTTCTTTAGGCATGGCCTTGGTCACCGGCAGAAACCGGGTTCCATAACCGGCGACCGGGAATAGGCATTTCTTTATGTCCACGTCGAATCTATCTCCAACATCTACACAATCCTTGTCGCCGTGTTCGTGGCGTGGGTTCACAACAGGAATGGTAAGGAAATGCCTCGTCACTACAAGGGTATAAATCACACATTACCGTGTCCCGTTACAGTGGTGATTTGGCGCTACTCAGGCTTGAGCATGGCCCTCAGGTGACGGCAGATGGCCTGACCCGTCTGACGACGCTGCACCGACGTACCGGGCATCTGGCGCATCTTACGAGACAGGCGTTTTGCGGCCTGCAGATGACGTTGCTGGAGCGCGAGCCGCTGTTCGGCCTCGCACTGTGCTCTGGAGCGGAACAGCGGAGCACGACGGGCATGAGCCAGGGATGCCTGAGAAGACACCGTAGCAGACCGGGGGTGGCCTTGTGCCGTCGACTCACCGG
>DCWG01000133.1 GCA_002327525.1 Gammaproteobacteria bacterium UBA2168
GCGTCCGTGGTCACCCATCCAGTTCATGATCAGCTGAACATACCAGTTTAAACGCTCAAACCCAGCTTCATACGCACCAGGCATGCCAAGATATTTCTGACAGCGCTCGTTGGTCCAGTGTATGGAGACCGGGGGTTCCGGCACGTTCTCTTCGTTGCGGATCGCGAGGTTCGGATAGCGGGTGTTGAGTTCCAGGGCGAGCTCGTGACCGACGACCCAGCCGCCGGAGCCCTGCGCAAACTCGAACGCCATCTTGCTGGTGAGGGTGATAGGTCCTTTGACGATGTGCGGGATCGTGTCACCAACTTGCACATCCTCGAAATACAGCGGATCGGCGCCACGTATGTTGCGGAAATTCTGGTTGCGGTATTCCTCCCAGATCGATTCCAGCTCATCGTCGCTCCAGATCTTGCGTTCGATGCTCTTGTACTTTGACGACTGGCTGGCGTTCTTGCGGGAGAACCGGTGCCACGAGGTGCGGTATGTCCCTTTGTAGATGCCCTCTAGATCGTGAGAGACCGTCTCATAGTCCTGGATGGCTGCTTTACCGCCGCCGAATCGACTGTTGATGATCCGGGCATCCTGCAAACGGCTCACCGCTCGAAGGGACTCATCCACGTAGATGGGTTCACCCCATTCGAACTCACAGCCACGCCAGATGGTGTGGCAGCCGGGGAAGCCGTCCGTCGCGCCGTTGATCAGCTCAGTGAAATAGAGCAATACGGGCGGGATGATCCTGCGTCCGTAGGGTGAATTGCTGGCGTATTCGGCATCGAAAAACAGCGGGTTCAGGTTTGCCGAGCCCTGTGCCATAGCCTGGGCTGCGGCCGCTGTCATCCGGAAATTCGGTTCCTCGCCTGCGGAAGCAGATTTCCTGGTCCCAGACCCTCGCCCGCGCTGCATAGAGCCTCTCGTGGTTCTCTCGACGCCCTTTCGTTGGAGAAGACGCTCGAGAGAGGCCTCGGTTATCTCACCCCAGATTTCTCCTGGTTGTAGTGCCATTTACTTACTCCCCCTCATTCGTTTAGATACGAGAATTACTGACGGTGGTTACCTCTGAGCGAGGAACCCATGCAAGCCTTTGATTGTAACGCGTACCATATTCAAGCCGCAATGGGTTTCGAGAGTCCACCTCAAGGTTTAGCGGGAAAACGTGCAGCCATGTAGTTGCAGCAATGCAACCGAAACCCCGGTGCCAACTTACGCGAGGAACGCGATTTCCCCGTTCGGGAACCGTTATTCTGGGTTTCCAAAAAGAATGTGACAATCGGCTCGTGCGGCCAGTCCAGCCCCTGTGCCGGCGTTCGGAGTGGCTTTGTGGGTAGATCTCAAATCGCTGTAACATGTTCTAGAAGATCACGCGTGTTGCATGGGGGCCGGACTATGAACAAACATGATTTTCCGATCTTTTCGGCCGAATACCGCGACCGTTGGCGTTCCGCGGGCTTGTGGGCTAGCGGACAACCTGGTTGATGTGGAGATTGGCCGCAGCCCGCTTTACGGTACGTGTCTGGCGCTGGATGAAGAGGCGCCGGCGATCTAGAGGCGGCGCTCTGCCTTTACTACCTCCAGCAAGATTGAGCCGACGGCAAGCGCACCGGATACCTACAGATTCCCGAAGGAGGTGGATGACCCGATGGGAGAAGCTTTCAGGAACAGATATTGGAAGCGGGGGATTGGTCGAGGATAAACATACAGCGTAAACCCGATTTACCAGAATCCGAATTTACACCGCTGATTGGTAGAGGGGACACAAACACTCATCCACCCATCACTTTCTGACTGCCTGCTTCCTTTGAACGTCAGGCAGTACAGCGGCTAGGACTTCTCTTTCTCAGCCTCGACCTTTTGAGACTTTTCCGACTCTTCAGCTTTGGCCGTGTCTTTCTTTTCAGCCTCTTTCTTCTTCTCGCCCTTCTTGGCCTCGTCGAGATCTACATTGATGGTGATGGCGAACATTAGCTGCTCCTTTTGTGTAACACGTAACACACGGGCATTGTTTTACACCAATGCTCCTGTGGCGTCCATAGCTGCCCTACAATATTTACATAATACAATCGGGATATTGTGAAGGCAGTGGTTGCAAAGAGCCGGAAAGCCCCGGCCTCTTTGCGTATCTGACTGTTCGCAGTTACTCCGGAGTGGGCGGCGGTTCCGGTTGCTTCGCCGGTATTGGCCAGAGGGCTTTCTCCGGTGCATCTTTCGATGCCAGGATAATCTCCGCGGTCCCCGCGGTGACCTTGTGGCCGAGTTGGTTTTCGTTCCAGACTTCGATCTCCACGATGTGCCTCTCGTCATCCACACGTTTGCCGATGACTTCACCGTAACTCCAGGTGGTGTCGCCCATGATGTTGAACGTGGGGAATCGTATCGTGAGCTTCGACAGGAAGCTCAGATCTCCCCCCCAGTTCGACAGCATGTGTACGGTCCAGTTAATGCGCTGGTAGCCCGCATCGTAGGCGCCGGGCAGGCCCAGATAACGCTGGCAACGTTCGTTGCTGTTGTGAATTACCAGGGGTACTTCGGGTATGCCCCATTCATTGACGAAGGGCAGCCCCGGGTGGCGTTCCCACAGCTTGAAAGCGTTGGAGTGGCAATGGCTCCAATCGCCCGGGTCACCGCGTGCCCATCGTCCGCCTCCGCCCTCGCCCACGCTGCGCTGTGCCTGGTTGGTTGGTCCCTTGACCACCAGCGGTAACGGATCACCGATTTCCACGTCTTCCCAGTAGCGCGGCTGATCGCCGCGGCGCACTTCATGTGCGTAGTCCAGTTCGATCTTCTCGACATCCTCGGCGGCGTACTCGGCCAGACCCCGCATGTCCTGGTTCCGGGCGATCTTCTTGGAGGTCTGCCGTTCGGCGCGGTGCCAGGACGTATACATCCGGCCAATGACCTCGTCACGATCGTTGAAACCCACGTTCTCGTAGGAGTGAATGACGGCCTGACCGGTGGTCTTACTCGGCACCACGTGTACCTCGGTCAACCATCCTTTGCTGTAAACATAGTCGCCCAGTAGTACTGGCTGGTACCACTCGAGCGTGGTTTCGCGGAACCACGCGTGCAAGCCAGGCATACCGTCGCGGGCGGCATTGGTGACTTCGATACCGGTCAGCGTCCAGGGTGGGCAGACGAGCGTGCCATATGGTGACTGTTCGGCGTAATCCTTATCCAGATAGAGCGGATTGTAGTCACCGGTCGACATCGCCGACCGGCGAATACCGCCGGCGGAGACACGTTGCTCCTCCAGTTCCCATTCCTTCTCGTTGCGGGTACGGATCACTCCGATCCTCGACTTCAGGGCATTAACCGCCTCGTCGGTGATCTGTCCATAACCTTTCTTGCCGGATTTGGTCTCGAAGCCAAATCCTTTGGTGAGTTCACCCTTTTCTTTGGTGCTACTGGCCATTGGATGTATTCCTATTCTCGAAGCAGACGATCTAAGTGACAGGAACGGCCACCTGTGCCGTTCCCTCGGTGACGCGTTCTCCCAACTGGTTTTCCTGCCACACATCCAGGTCGACGATGGCTCGACCTTCGTCCAGATTCTTGGCGGTCACGCTGCCGTAACTTCGCGTGATATCGCCAACCATATTGGATCGGGGGAAGGTCAGTGATAGGTGCGTGATGAAACCGGCATCACCCATCCAGTTCATGAGCAGGTGAACAAGCCAGTGGACGCGTTCTCCATTCACTTCGAGTACGCCCGGCAGGCCGCCCCATCGCTGTGCCCGATGATGACTGGAATCTATACCGGCGATGGGTTCTGGTGCGTCGTTTTCGTTCTGGAAAAACAATTCGGGCGCCTTTTTCTGTAACTCGACACCCTGCGCATGGCCCCAGAACCACCGGATGAGCCCCGGCGTCAGGTAGCGCTCACGCGTCGTTGGACCTTTGAGGACACAGGGCAGTTCATCGCCAATGCTGACCGCATCCCCCGTGAGCGAGTCGGCGCCGCGAGGTTGCTCCTCTTTGTATTCGGCGCCAATCGCGTCGATATCGTCTTCGCTGTACTCGTGCGGTGCCGAGCGCTCCCCGTACAGCCCCCTGTGTGCTGCGGATCCACGCTCATAACAGTCCCATGTCAGGAGAACATTACCGATACTCTCCCCGTCTGGATTGTTCACGACAGTGTCAGTCACGACGGTGACGGTTCGGCCCTCGGCCGCTGTAGCTGTCTCCTGCACGTCAACCACGGTGGTTTTCGAGACGAGCGTATCGCCCATTCTGATCGGCTGTTGCCAGTCGATTTCGGCAGCGCTTAGAACCGACTTGCACCCTGGCAGGCCATCGATCTCCGGGTCGAATCGCTCTTCATGAAGGATCACGCTCTGGGGAGCGATGATGGTCTTCCAGGGACTTTCCTCGGCGTAATCGAGGTCCAAGAACAGTGGCCGCATGTCACCGCTCATAACCGCCCAGTGCCGGATCTGGCTACGTTTGATGGGCGTCGGGGGGCGGTACTCGGTGAGCGTGTCTTGAGGCTCGGAACCAACCAGCGAGGCCAGCTTCGCGCTGGCTTCGTCCGTAATTTCGGTCGTAATGGTTGCGGTCGTATTCACAGAAGACTCCGTACGTGAAGTGCAGCTTCAGCGGGTCCATCTTTCTATCCGTTTGCCTTTAGCGGCAATTGAATCCGGAAGCGGCAGCTGGACCCGGACTTTTGTTTTCAGAAAAGTGCGCCGGCTGTTTGCCGGATGAGACACAGGAAAACCCGTATAAGCTCACACTTCAATGACCCCCCTTACTGTAACATGTATCACTATTAGTTAGAAAGTGCGTCGAGCGGTCAGTATGCTCTCTGCGCGCTGAGACTCAAAACGGAAGTGCGAACAAGCTCTCATTGAGAAAGACATGTCAGACCAGGTTTTCGCGAATATGAAGACATTCGTGAGCGGCGCCACGGGTACCATCAGCAGGGCCATCTGCCAGCGAATCGTCGATGAAGGGGGTTGCGTCATACTGCTGGGTCGCAACGAGGAACTCCTTCGGGAAGCGGTGGCCGACATGGGGAGTAAGACCTCCTATCACCTATTGGACATCGACGACGAGGGCATCATCCTGATGTGTTCCGGTGTGGGCAACACGGTCTACTATCCCCGATACTGCTACGGCTCGTCCGTGGCAGCCGCAATTGAGGCTTATGCCCATCACATCGCTGGCGAACTGGCGCTCCGCGACATACCGCTCAACGTCATCTCCCCGGGCTGGACGATTCCGGCGGAAGTACAGTCGGACCGGATCAGATACAACCGCGATTTCACCCATGACGAAACGCAGGTGGCATTCAACGTCGCCCTGGATTCACCCATGCACGAAACCATCTCACCCGAGGAGTTTGCCGATGCACTGGTGTTTACGGCCAGGGCAAAACATTAAACGGGCGAAGTCATCCACCTGGATGCGGGCCGCGGCGTGACCGACCTGCCGATCGATATCACAACCTATGCCTATGGACCACGGACCTGAGCCCGCATATCTCACCAATCTCGCTGCGCGAATCGGCGAGATGGGTGGACTAGCCCGGGCGAACCAGGTTGAGTTCCGGTGACGCGATCACTCCGGCTTCCGTGAATCGTCCTACATCCTCTTCCGAGTAACCGAGAGACTCAAGGACCTCCCGGTTCTGCTCGCCGATCCACTGTGCCAGCCTGGGTTTCACGGCCGGTGTCCGCGAGAAATCGACAAAGTTCGACACCGTCGTGATCGTGCCGAACATGGTGTGCCGATCGGCCCTGCACAGCGAATTGAGATCATTGAAGGTGGCGTTCACGAATCCATCCTCGCGCACGATGACGACCGGAGCCAGCGGTATCCCGTAAGGCGTCAGGCTCTCGACGATTTCAGCCTTCGTGAGTCCCGAGACGATTTCTCCCAGGACACTGGCCAGTTTTCCATCGACGGGCTCTGCCTCGGCTGCACTCCACTCACGCCAGTTTCCGAGCTGCCCAGGATACGCATCGACCAGCCGCTGCCAGGTGCTTGCATATTCTGCAACGAGGATCGCCCAGCCATCTTTCGCCTGGTAATAGCGCTGTAGTGCGCTCGAGCCGATCGAGTCCGCGTTGAAGTCTCCCGGCGCCTGCATGCCTTCGTATTCCACGAACTCTCCAGCCTGCGCACCAAGCGACGCCGCCACCTGGCTCGTGGAGACATAACAACCCTCACCGGTCTGCTCCCGCCGGGACAGCGCGAGCACGATGGCATAGTCCAGCACCATTCCGGCATAGAGGTCCGCCATCGGGATACTGCTGTACATCGGGTTGTCAGGGCCAAGTGCCATCATCTGACCGGAGACCGCCTGCAGCAGAAGATCGAACGAAGGTCGGTCTCGCCACTTCTCGGCGTTGCCGAATCCTGCAATCCGGCAGTAGACGATTGTGCTGTTCAGCTGTTTCACCCGCTCGTAGCCGATGCCCAGCTTCTCGGGCGCTCCTGGAAGCAGTGCCTGCAGGAGCACGTCTGCGGATTGGATCAGTCGATCCCTGATCTCAGCACCCTCGGGCGTTTCGGTATCGACCGCGAGACTCTTCTTGCCCATGTTGATGCCCACACAGCTCAGTACCCCGCTGCGGAATCCCTCACCGGTGAGCGGTTCGACTTTGATGACCTCGGCGCCGAGCTCCGCCAGCATGCGTCCAGCGGTCGGCCCCGCGAGATAACCGGTGAAGTCCAGCACGCGAATGCCGCTCAGAGGATGTTCGGGTACCGGCTCGGATGCGCTTGTAGCGGGTGTGCGTTCTTCAGTCGACGCTGCGAGCGCCAGGTTGGCTTGCGTATCCGCTCCCAGAAAGGGTGCCGCTTGCGGCGGCACCGGCGGACATCCGCTCATCTGGAAGGGTGACGCAATCTGCCGGACGGGTCCGACTTCGGGGTCGTCCACCGTCGCGAGCATGTTGTTTTCTTCGACGAGATCACTTGCGGCGAACTGTTCTCGGGTCAGCACGGGGGCTGCGGGCACCCCGCTTTCCGCGAAGATCTCCATCCACTCCCCTCTTGTCCTGGTGGCGATTCGCTCGGCGAAAATGTTCCTGAGCGCATCGGTGTGTTCGGGGGCCACGTACGGAGCCGTTTCGAATCTGGGATCGGTGGTGAGCTCCGGGATTTCGAGTGCGATCATAAGCCGGTCGAAGAATGTGGGGTTCGCACAGGCAACGCCGATCCAGTCGTCGCTGGCCTCATAGATCGTCCAGGCGATGCTGAGCCCCTGCGGATCCAGGCCCGAGGTCGTGGGCAGCCCGGGGATGATATCCGATTGCGAAGCCTGGTAGCCGGATAGATAGGCACCGGCGGTCGGCCAGGAAACACAGACCTCCTGTCCCTTCCCGGTCTTTGCTCGCACGCGAAGCGCCGAGGCGGCGCCGACCGCGACCAGCACGCCTACCGCGTAGCTGAGTGTCGGCATCACCGGAAACGCCGGTCCGCCGCGGAACGTCCCCGTGCCGCCGAGCACGCCTGAGAGCGCGGAGGCCAGCGCATCGTTCTCGGGGAGGTTCCGGTAGGGTTCTACATCCGCGTATGGCGGTGCGATGCAGACGATCTGGTCTTCGCGCAGCTCCCAACCCGGTCTCATCGAACCACTGCCGCCAATCAGCACGACATCTGCCGTCGCCAGAACCTCGCTGAGGCGTGCGTCGTCCTCAGGGATGACCGCGCTCTGTTTTCCCCGGTTCCATACGCGATGGCCCGGCTCACGCCGTGAAGCATCCCCTTCCGGCGGCTCGACCTTTATCAGCGTTGCACCGGCGTCCCGCAACAGCATTCCGGCAGTCGCCACGGCAACGCCCGCTCGAAGCTCGACTACCCGAATTCCCGCCAATGGATGCGTCATCTTGAATTCCTCCCTTTCCAGAGCGCCCCATCACGGGACGTGTCACCAATACCCAGCCGGGGGCCTTGAGAATCAGATCTCCAGCCCAATGCTGGCCCCCATTTGTGTGGCTTCCGCCAACTTGCGCGGCAGCCAGGCCGATCCGGAGATATAGACCTTTTCGAAGGGGTAGTTGTCTTTCAGCTTATAGTAGAGCGCATCCTGTGGGACGGACCCACCTACCAGCACCACAGTATCAAATCCGTTGAATTGCTTCTCCGCTCCCGAGAATCCGGAGATGCAGGTGATCGTATCCCCTTCCACCTTCTTCAGCCGATAGCCTGCGACAATCTCCACATGGGCCTCTTCCAGGCGCTGCATGACCGTACCGTAGGAATACCGGTCGATCTCGCTGCCGATATGCGACCACTTGTGGAATATGGTGACCTGCTTACCCTTGGCCGCCATGGCCTCGGCGATGTTGGGTGTCTCGAAGTAGTCTTCCTCGGAACAGAGCGCCACCCGGTTTCCGACTTTCTCCTTACCGGCAAGCACATCCCAGCCCTGCACCACATGGCCGGTTTCGGCACCTTCGACTTCGAATAGTGGTCTGGGTGTGGATCCCGTGGCAACCACGACGACGTCGGGCTTCAGCTCCAGCAACCCCTGCGGCGTTGCCTCGGTGTCGAGCCTGAGATCGATGTCCATTCGCTCGATCTCGTTTTCGGAGAAATACAGAAAGTCTTCGAAGGAGTCCCTTCCTGGTGCTTTCGCGGCGAGCCGCAACTGACCGCCGATTTTCGAGCCCTGTTCGATCAGCGTTACCTGGTGACCCCTCAGGGTCGCAACCCTGGCTGTCTCCAGTCCGGCCGGGCCGGCACCGATCACGGCGACGTGCTTTTTCGTCTCTGCTGGCTTGAGTTTTTCCTCCCACTCCACCTCGCGTCCGACCATCGGGTTCACCGAACAGGTCGGACGCGTCATCTGCGCAGGCAGTTTGCCATGCACCACCTCACCGATGCACCGGTTGCAGCCTATGCATCGTCGCATCTCCAGCAGACGACCCTCTCTGGCTTTGTTGGGGAAATCCGGATCGGCAATGCCGGCCCGGGTCATACCTACCAGGTCACATATTCCCGCCTGGAGCAGTTCCTCGGCGATGCCGGGTTCGTTCACCCGTCCGGTGAACAGAATCTTGACCTTCTCGTCGAGATCGGTCCTCAGTGCCTGACCGGCTTCACGTTTTTCGGCCGGAGCGTGGTAGGAAGGCGGTACATATGCATGACGGCCCCAGCAGTGGCCGACATCCAGGTCGACGAAATCGATCAGACCCGTCTCCGCGATGATGTAGATCATCTCTCTGAACTGCAGCAGGTCGTATCCCCCCTGCCGGGCCTGATGTCCATTCGCGCGGATACCGACTGCCATCTTGTTGCCGACCACCTTACGAATCCGCTCCAGACCTTCCCTGATGAACAGAGTGCGGCCCGTGGCATCGCCGCCCCACCTGTCCGTTCGCTTGTTGGTCGCGGGGGACATAAAGGTCTCGGGAACGGTGTCGTGCGCACAGTGAATCTCAACGCCATCGGCACCGGCCTCCAGCGCCGCCGCCGCCGCCGCCGCATAGGCATCCAGAGTGAACTCGATGTGCTCCTCCCTCATGGTGTGGGGTACCAGATCGTAGAGTTCGGTGGTCGGAATCGACGAAGGGCTCAGCATGTGATTTAGAACCGTCAACTGAAACACGGCAACCGAGCCCTCGGCATGCACCGCGTCACAGAACCTGGCGACGGATTCGACGAAACCGGGCATCTGATAAATGGCAAATGGCATGGCACCCGCTGCCACACCCATGTCCGGTGCTGCACAATCAGGAAAGGGTTGGGGCAGGCTCCAGGTCTCGCTGCCAATCCAAGCAGTCCCGCCCTTGGCTTTGGCGACATGGTGAGCAATGAAATGCTCGTCGATCAGTCCACCTGAATTAGGTCCACTGGCGCCCATGCTGTTGGTGGTCTCACATATCCGGTTCCTTACCGTGATCGGTCCCACCTGCACCGGTGAAAACAGTTTTTCGAATTGATTGGTAACAGAGTCGCTCATAGCAATGTGTCCGTGTGAGGTGTATTACGGCTGATATGGACCGATGGGCATGGCGTATGCCTCGCTCAGCTTTTCCAGATAGTCATCATCTGCGCTCCCACCGTACTTACGAATCGAATCCCGTGTCGTTTCCGGCGGTCTGCGGCTCTTTCTGGTCGGTAGCGTACCAATGGCGCCTTCGTCTTCCAGAGCCTCGATTTCTACATCGGTGAGGTTCAGGAGGCCACCCAGTACTTCGTGATTGTGCTGGCCCAACATCGGTGAGGGCGCGCGGGGAACCCGCGGGGCCTTGGAGAAACGAGCCGGCACCTGGTTACAGAATATACGGTTGCCCACCAGCGGATGCTCGATGACCTCGAAGTACTCCCTGGCTCTCAATTGCGGATCGTAGAGCGTTTCCCCCGGTTCCAGAACGGCCGCCGCAGGGATGCCCGCAGCGAGCAGTTCATCGGCCGCCTCGAACTTGCTGCGCTGGCTGGTCCAGGCTTCGATGAGCGGGCGCATTTCGTTCGGATGTTCCAGACGCGCGTCCTGATCCGCGAAACGCGGATCCCTGCTCCAGTCGGGGTCACCCAATACCGCAACCAACGCCTTCCAGCCGTGCTGATCTCTGACTGCGATGGCGACCCAGGTGTTCTCCTCCTTGCAGGCGAAGGTATCGTGCGGTGCCATGGTTGGATGCCGACTTTCTCGGGGTTTCAGTACTCGACCATTGATCGAGAGGTCCAGCATCACTTCGCCCAGGGCCGCGAGCACCGCATCCCGACCGGCCACATCGATGTACTGGCCCTTGCCGCTACGGTTGCGGTAGTGCAGCGCACTCAGAATACTAATCGCTCCCATGGTGCCGAGCGACCAGTCCCCGAGCGCCGTTGCAGAACCGACCGTCTGTCCGCTGTCATAACCGCATACCGAAGTGAGGCCCGCCATGGTTTCCATCGGGCCGGCGTAGGCGGACCAGTTGGCGCGGGGTCCGCTCGCCCCGAATCCCGACATGGAACACATGATGATTCTCGGGTTGAGTTCCTTGAGCGCCTCGTAGTGCAGACCGAAGCGGCGCATGGTTTGTGGATTGTAGTTTTCCGCCACCACGTCGCACTCGGGTACCAGCCCTCGGAACATGTTCCTGCCCTGCTCGGAGGAGAGATCCAGCGTGATGTCCCGTTTACCGATATTCAGGCGATGAAAATAGGCAGCACGCTCCCAGGGTGTGCCGCCCGGATCGAGTTCGGCCAGGTTCATCTCTCGAGTCGGGATGTCCGGCCGCGAGACGGCTTCCACCTTGATGACGTCAGCACCGAGATCGGCCAGGTATTGAGTACCGATAGTGCCCGCATAAGCCCTGGTCAGATCGAGTAGGCGGATTCCTTCCAGTGGCAGACTCATGTCCCGATTACTCCCTCTTCCTGCAGGCGGCCTATCTCATCTTCCGACAGATTCAGGTTTTCAGCCATGATTCGAAGTGTAGATTCGCCGAGTGTGGGAGCCGCCCCCACCTCGATCGGTGTCTCGGAGAGAATGGCCGGTGCTCCCGGCATCGTGGTGCTTCCCGCTACCGTCTGGTCGACATCCACGAAGAAGCCTCGTTCAATCAGTTGCGGTTCCTTCAACAATTCGTCCGGAGCCACTGCATAACTGAATGGCATGCCGAGGTCTTGCGCGGCTTCGACGATCTCCGCACGAGTACGGTTCTCGAGATAGGGCTCCATGAATTCCTTGTCGAATTCGGCGGCGTTCTGCATGCGCAGTGGGTGGTTGGTGAACATTTCATGGTTGGCAAGTTCAGGGTCACCCAGCAACACCGCGAGTTTCTTCAGCCCGCCGACTCCCGGCAGCACATCGACGAAGCCATCCTTGCACGGATAGCTGCCCACCCCACCGCTGCCGTAACGGTGCGGGGGAGGGGGTGGGTTTTGCGAGATACCGTTGAAGGAGTAGGTGGTGGGTGCCGCATTGTCGTTGCCGGCCATCGCTTCATACTCGGCGAAGTCCACGTACTGGCCCTCGCCGAGGGTCTCGCGGTGCAGCAGTGCGCCCATGGCCGCTATGAAGGCGACTCGTCCTGCGACGTAGTAGCCCTGCTGGCAGGCCCAGTTTATCGGCCGCTCTCCCCTCACGCGCCGACCGTTGAGGGTTCCGGATTGGGCTCCCAGCGTCAGTTCGGTGGCGGGCCGGTCCCTGTAGGGGCCCGTCTGTCCCCAGGGTGTAATGGCGAGATAAACAAGCTGATCGTTGCCGGGCGCGAGTTGCTCATAATCCAGGCCCTTTGCCGCCATGGTCCCAGGACTGGAATCCTCCACGAGCAGATCGGCCCTGGCAGCCAGTTGCCTCATGAGATCACGACCGCGAACGCTGTCGATGTCGAGCGCCACGCTCTTCTTGCCGGCGTCGAGAAAAAGGTGGGGAATACCGGTTTCCGGATGGGGCGCATCATCCTTGAAAGGCCCCTGTGACCTGATCGGATCACCGCCTTCCGGGGATTCGATTCGGATCACATCGGCACCGAAATCGGCAAACCACCTGGTGCAGTAGGCACCGCTGACGCCGACGCTCAGATCGAGGATAGTGAGATCCACAAGGGCTCGATCTGTCATTTCCCTTCCCTCCCTAAATAGAAAGAATTTCAGTTACAGGAGCTTCCCTCCAGGCCGGTACACTCCTGAGTCTTCCGCATTTCTAGCGGTGTTTCCCGGTCGTTGAGGTCCGGCTCGCCACTCCACATATCACGGTGCAGATGCGGGTACTCCGAGTAGCTGACCGGCGCCATCCCGACCGGATTGAACGGTGTCGGCATGACCTGTTGATATTGTTTCCAATGCGCGAGTTGCTGGTTTGTCCAGTGATGATAACAGGCCACCATCAAATTCGATCCGTTTTGTTCCCAGGTCGGCTTTCATCCTGTCACTGCTTTTGTGATCTCAGATAGTGCAGGTGTGGCTGGCGAACGTCCCGGCCCGGCGCCGCATTGCCTCGGCCAGCCGTTTGTTAGGATCAGCCATCAGTGCTCCCATTTTCTGGTGCGCCGGCGGCCGTACAGCCTGACCGGCTTGTGTGCACAGGGCATGAAATAAAGAATATGGTACATGTTCCATTCCGCTCTGTAGTAAGCTACATAGGTAGAAGCCACGATGTCCAGAACTTATTCGTAATTGTCGATGGAGGGCTTGAACTTGGGTGCACTTGATCATTTGAAGGTCGTCGAATACGGCGCCAACGTCATGGGACCCTTCTGTTCCCGATTGTTTGCCGACATGGGTGCGGAGGTGATCAAGGTCGAACCACCCGGCGGGGATCCTTCGCGTCTGCGCGGGCCTTTCGCGACCACTGTGCAAGCAGACCGGATCAGCGCTTTCCATGCCTACCTGAATGCGGGGAAGAAGAGCCTGGTCGCGGATCTCGACCTCCCGAAAGACCGTGAACTGTTTGGCCGGCTGCTCGCCGGCGCCGATGTCTTTATCGAAAACCTGCCGAATGCTCAGCGATTCGAATGGCAACTGGACAGTGATTCGCTAAGTGAAAAACACCCGCACCTGGTGACCGTTTCCCTTTCGACCTTCGGTCGTACCGGCCCGTGGAAGGACAAGGAAGGTACCGACATCATGGTTCAGGCGGCCAGTGCACTTTCAGCCCGGCTGGGTATCGCCGGATCTCTGCCGCTCAGGATCCCGTTCGATCAGGCAGAGTATCAGGCCAGCCTCAACGGCACCGCCGCGGCCCTGTGTGCGTTGATCGAACGCGAGAAGTCCGGGTTGGGGCAGGCCATCGATATTTCCGCGACCGAGGTCATGGCCTACCAGGCCGGCGCCATGCATCTGGTCTCCAGAAAGAGTGGTGGGCCGTGGGTCAGGGCAGGCAGGCAGAACAAAAGCGGGATCTACCCTTCCGGGTTCTACCAGTGCGCCGACGGTCACCTGGCCATTGCCTCTCACCACGGGAAGTTGTGGCGCCGCTGGCTCACGATCATGGGCGATCCCGAATGGTCTAAGGAAGAAAACCAGCGGGATGCCATGTACCTGGCCCGGAGCGATGAGGTGGAACCAGCCCACGTGCACTTCCGCGAATGGCTCAAGCAACACACGCGCGCCGAGTTGCTGGAAATGACGGCGGGAACCGAGATCATTTTTGGTGCGGTCAACTATCCCGATGAAGTATGCGACAGCCCGCAGCTGGAGTTCAGACACTTCTGGAGTGAGATCACCCTGGATGGCGAGAATGCGAAAATCCCGAATTTGGGTGCTCAGCTATCAGTAACACCCTTCAGAGCAGGCACGGTTGCCCCCGGGCTGGGTCCGGACATCAAGACTATTGCCGAATCGATATGGGCTCCCGTCAGTATGGGAGTGAGCGATGAATCTAGGGGGGGGGCCCTGGAAGGTGTAAGGGTGCTGGACTTTGGCTGGAATTGGGCGGGACCCATGGCCAGTCAGCTGATGGCTGACATGGGCGCCGAGGTCATTCGGGTCGAGACGAACAAGCGCCTCGACAACATGCGTCTGCGTCCCTACAGCTATTACTTCTGTCACAACAACCGCAGCAAGATGTCGACCACCTTCAACCTGAAGGATCCCGAAGCCATCACGCTGGTCAGAGAACTGGTCAAGCACTGCGACGTGGTCATGGAGAACTTCGCTGCCGGAGTCATGGCCAAGAATGGTCTTGCTTACGAGGATCTCAAGGCGGCCAACCCCGGAATCGTGCTCATGTCCATGAGCATGGCCGGTGAAGAAGGACCGCTGAGGGACATGCGAGGATTTGCCTCCATCGCGACGGCGTACTCGGGTATCGAGGGTATAACGGGTTACCCGGAAACCAATGAAGTGGTCGGCTTCACTTCGTTCGGCCTTGGCGACACCAACATGGCCATGCAGGGGACCATCGGCACACTCGCAGCGCTCATACACAAGCAGCGTACGGGCCAGGGTCAATTCGTAGACGTCAGCCAGATCGAGTGCTCGATTGCGACCCTGGGCGAGATGCTCACGCAGTATCAACTCACCAAATCACCCATCGGTATCCAGGGGAACCATCATCCCCAGTATGCACCGCACAACTTCTTTGCCACTCGAGGTGAAGATCAGTGGGTTGCGGTTGCCGTGACCAACGACCGCGAGTGGCGGGGGCTCTGCCGTGCCATGGGGCGTGACGAGCTGCTGGAGAGGCAGGATCTCCAGGATATGGATTCTCGACGCAAACAGGTGGACGAACTGGATGCCCTTGTTACCGAATGGTGCCGGGACAGAACCCGGGATGAGGTAGTTGCCACTCTGGAGGGTGAAGACGTGCGTGTGGCTCCCCTGCTGTCCATGGAAGAGAAGGATGCACATCCGATATCCACCGAGCGGGGGCATGTCTACCGTCACGAATCGCCCGACTGGGACGAGTGTGATATTTACGCCACACCCTGGCAGATGACGGCAACACCCCCCAGGGTGACGCGGCTGACGCCCACGGTGGGTGAACAGAACGACCACGTTTATCGCGACCTGCTGCAACTGGAGCAAAGCGAAATCGAACGACTGGTATCCAGTGAGGCGCTCTACTGAGGTGCCCTGAGTCAGACCGGCGGATTCGCTGCCAGCGGAACCGCGCGTTGTGACAGGGATGATGGCTCGTGAAAGAGGCGATTCCGGTGATTCTGCACTCGCTAATTCGCATCGGTCGCGCAGGCAAACGATGCGCTCGTGTGTCACTTCGACACTCATGCCACAAACACTGGGCAGATACGGCAGCACGGGCGTCATCTGCCAGGAACGCGTTACAATCTTGTGAACGTCCGTGCGAAACAGTTACCATTGCGTACCTTGCGTACTTTCGTGGTGAATGGGCATGAGACTTGTTCGATGAACACTAGGGCCCTCACCGAACGACAGATCAAACGCCGCCAGCGCATTCTTCAGACCGCCCGCGATCAACTCTCTGATAGCGGTTATGAGGGACTCAACATGCGTGACCTGGCTGCTGTCGCCGATGTGTCTCCCACCACTTTATACAATCTGTTTGGTAACAAGGACATTCTGGTCTTATCCGCCCTACGCGATATGCTCGACCCCCTTTGGGATCAGACGAACGCCAGTGGTGAACGTGGACTCGCAAGAATCGTTCACCACGCGAGTGTGTTCGGTCAGCAAATCATCGATGCGCCTCGTTACGCGGAGGCTATGGCGCTCATGATGTTCAATGCCACCCCGGAAGATCCGATCACACAACTACTGGTGAGAGACAACCTGCAGAACAATCTGCACGTCATCGAGGAAATGCAGGCGTTGCGTGAGCTGCGCCATGACATCGATGTAGAGCTCATCGCCCGCAACCTCACGACCTGTGGCTGGTCCGTAATATTGCTTTGGATGAAGCGCATCATCCCCCTCTCGGAATTCAAGAAAGAGTACGTACGAGCATCCATTGCCGTACTGGCGCCTGCCATGACACCCCAGGCGCTGAAGCAATACCGCAGCCTGCTGTGGCCCGACCTCGACGGTGCCGCGGGCTGCGGTTGATTGGGCCGGCTTGATAGCACATTGATTCAGCGCTCACCATCCCTGGATCGACGCCCTATTCCGCGACTCAAAGTGATGCAACCACGGCGCTTCCGACATGATGTGGCGCGTCACATAAGCATCCCAGCGTGTCGAACGAGCTACAACCCCGGAATGAGTTGCCCGTTAGTTACTGATTGTGCTTGTCGCCCACAGCCGGAATCCGCCTCCCGGAAGGTGACTCCGCCGACGCCCGGGGCCCCGTAGACACGAGTGTACCGATCCTGGAATCGCCCCAGGGCCTGCGGTGACCGGCATCTTCACCCGGCCACAGTATGTTTTCTTACGCCTACCGCAACCGAACACAATTTACACAGTCGCATAACGTGTTCCCTGTTGTGCTCCCTCCCCAGGCAATCTCAGCACAGCAGCACCGCTGTCCATTGGGTCGTGCCGAACTCAATGATGAGCTCGCCGGGTGACGCCCAACCTCTGCGGACCGGCATTTATCCTTGCATTTCTTGTAACACGTTCCATAATAACCTGACCAGGCAGCGAAGGGATCGCATGAGGACATCGCCATCCGGGTGGGAGGTTAGAACGTCGACCGGGAAGCGATCCGGCGACGCTCTGCTACCGGGCGCAGAAACGCGATGGTGCGATAGCCGTGCTTGCGAAGGGCCGGGTGTGCTTAGCCCCGGGTCCGGAATCGGGCGACGGCAAGCCTGGAAGATGGTGTGTGGTGGGTGGTGATCGCCGGTCCTATGGATGCCGTGCCGGGCGAGCGGATCGGCGTGGCGGTGAGGAACGGCTCGAGCGAGGAGTGCGGCGGGCTGGCGGCGGTGCGTGACGGTGTGGAATTACAACGCGAGGAGGCGGCATGAGCGATTCGGCGTCCAACGGGCAGATCGCCTGGGTCATCGATCTCAACAAGTGTATTGGCTGTCAGACGTGCTCCGTGGCCTGCAAGGTGCTGTGGACGCGGGAAGACAGCGAGAAGACGCAGTGGTGGTGTTCGGTCAACACATTACCGGGCCGTGGCTATCCCAGGGACTGGGAATCCATGGGCGGTGGCTACAATAACGGCGAACTGGTGCTCGGCACCCGGCCTGCAGACGCCGATTTCGGCGGTGGCTTCGAGTACAACCATGAGGCCGTGTTCTACGGTGGTTCTGGAGGGGAGGCGCACCTGGAGCCCCAGGCGCCGCGCGATGGACGCTGGACCATGAACTGGGACGAGGACGAGGGTGCCGGAGACTGGCCGAACGCCTACTACTTTTACATGCCCCGGCTGTGTAATCACTGCAGTCGGCCAGCCTGTGCGGAAGCCTGCCCGTCGGGTGCGCTGAAGAAGAACGAGGATGGTCTGGTGCTTCGCGACGAGAGCGTGTGCGCGGGAAACGGTACCTGTATGGAGGCCTGCCCGTACAAGAAGATCCACTTCAACCACGAGCGCAACATTGGGCAACATTGCATCGGCTGCTATCCGCGCATCGAGGCGGGTGTCGCACCAGCGTGTGTGCGGCAATGTCCGGGTCGGGCGATGTTCATCGGCCGCCTGGGTGAGGAAGGCAGCGCGGTGAACCGCCTGGTGCATGAGTGGGGCATCGCGTTGCCGCTGCACCCGGAGTACGGCACGCATCCGAACGTGTACTACGTACCGCCGCTGTCGCCGCCCCCGCTGAACGAGGATGGTTCCGTCAACGCGGGCGGAGAGCGCATCCCGAGCGACTATCTGGAGACGCTGTTCGGCGAAGACGTGCACGGTGCGCTGGACAAGCTGAAAACGGAAATGGAAACGGTCAGAGGCGGCGGTTCGTCGGAGATGTTGAAAACGCTGATCGCCTACAAGTGGCAGGAGTTGTTAGGTCCTTTCGCGCAAGACCCTGCCCGGATCATAGCTACAGGATGACAAAAGTGACCAACAAAGCACAGGATTACCGAGACCGATGGTCGTGGGCGCGGGTGACGTTTGGCACACATTGCCTGAACTGTCTTGCTACCTGTCCGTACCGAGTTTACTCATCGGGTGATGAAGTGTTGTTCGAGGAGCCTGCGGGGCTGTTTGAACAGCCCAACCCCAACATCCCGGACATGAACCCGATGGCATGTCAGAAGGGCAGCGCGTGGAGTCAGCAGCTGGACGGTCCGGACCGCCTGACGGTGCCGCTGCGCCGGGCGGGTGAGCGCGGAGAGGGCAGTTGGGAGGAGATCAGCTGGGAAGAGGCGATGGAGGAGATTGCCGAGGCTGTGGTGGAAGCCATTGACATGGAAGGTCCGGAGTCGGTGGTGTTTGAGGAGACGGTGGAAGGCGGGTTGCTGACGCAGGCGGCGTATCTGAGGTTTGCGAGCCAGATTGGCGCGGTGACGCTGGATGCCAACGGGCTGATCAACGATTTTCCGTCGGGTCATCACATCACGTTTGGTAAGTTCTCCTGTGCCAGCAGCCAGGACGATACGTTCAACTCGGAAGTGATCCTGATCTGGCATTCCAACCCGGTGTACACGGCGATACCATATGCGCACTTCATTACCGAAGCGCGTTACAACGGCTCGCGCGTGGTCACCATTGCGCCGGACTACAGCGCCTCGGCGGTCGTCTCGGACGAGTACGTGCCGATCAAGGCGGGCACGGATGCGGCATTTGCGCTGGCCATGTGCCAGGTGATGGTGAGCGAGGGGTTGGTGAACGAGGCGTTTGTGAAGTCGCAGACCGACCTGCCGCTGCTGGTGAACACCGACACACGGCGCTTCGTGCGTGGCAGCGATATCGATGAGACCTCGCCGGAGGATCAGTTTTACTGGTGGGATGCGACACAGGGCGGGATGGCGCCCGCGCCGCGGGGTTCGCTGCTGCTTGGTGACGCCGATCCGGCACTGACCGGCACCTTCGAGCTCATTGGGCGCGATGGCGAGAAGATTACGGCCACCACGGTCTATGAGCTGATGCTCGCGCGTCTGGCGGACTACACGCCGGAGCTTGCCAGCGAGATTTGTGGCGTGAACCCGGACACGATCCGTGCGCTGGCGCGCCAGATTGCGAGTAAGCGGACCAAGATCATGGAAGGCTTCAACACGGCCAAGTATTACCACGGCGATCTGATGGAGCGCGCCATGTGTCTGGTGCTGGCACTGTCGGGCAACTGGGGTCGCGAGGGTACCGGTATCCAGGGTCTGGCGCTGGCTGGTATGGACGGCTATACGCTGTGGGGCATGAAGCAGAAGCGGGGTGTTGCCGAGGCGATTCGCGTCATGGATGGCGTGGACGATGCGATGGAGCAGCTGCGCAAGCAGAACCCGGACAGCACGGACGAGATGATCGGTTACGACCTGCTGTTGCGCGGTCTGGTGGCCGGAACCGCATCCCCGCCCGCGTTCTTTCACTACTACCACTGCGGCTACGACGAGACCTGGAACAACAAGGACTGGTCGGATCCGGAGATGAAGCGAAGCTTCGAGGAGTATCTGCAGGACTCGATACGGCGCGGCTGGTGGGGTGGTCTGGTGAAGCCGGGTCCCGGTACCGAGCCGACCGTATTTTTCAGTGTGGCCACCAACCCGGTGCGGCGGCAGCGCGGCGGCGGTGCGGGTCTGCTCGAGAGTCTGTGGCCGAAGCTGGAGAAGATCGTGGTAGTGGAGAACCGCATGAGTGCAACGGCCCTGCAGGCCGACATCGTGCTGCCGGCCGCCATGCAGTACGAACGCCCCAACCTGCAGTACGCCATCACGCACAGCTTCAGCATTGGTTTTTCCGAAGCCGCGGTACCGCCGAAGGGCGATGCCAAGACCGAGTGGGAGATCTTCCACATGCTCTCTAAAGCGGTGGAGGAGAAGGCCGAGGAGATGGGCTGCGAGGAGTATCAGGATGCCCGCAAGCAGCCCCGTACACTGGAGGGGCTCGGCGAGCGCTTTACCAGCGCCGGGGTCTATGTGGACGAGGAGGACATCCTCGATGAGTGGCTGCAGGACAGCGTGGAGGCGGGCACGCTGCCGCGCGGGGCGAGTCTTGCGACGCTGCGCGAGAAGGGCACGCTGCGCTTCAACGGTCTCGGCATGTTCGCACCGGGGCTGTCTCTGGCCACCGACATACGTGATGATCAGCCGGTAACCGCCTACACCTGGCACGTGGAGAAGGGGGTACCCTTTCCGACCCTGACCCGAAGAGCGCAGTTTCTGATCGATCATCCGTGGTTCGCGGAAGCCGACGAGGACCTGGTAAAGCACAAGAACCCGCCCATGATGGGCGGTGATTATCCGCTGCTGCTCACCAGCGGCCACTCGCGCTGGTCGATCCACGCCAGTTCCATGGGCAACCGGGTGCTTGCCGAGACGCACCGTGCCGAGCCGCTGGCCACCATTTCGAAGATCGATGCCGCCGCGCGCGGTATCGAGGATGGCGATCTGGTGGAGATGAAGAACGACCGAGGCAGTGCGCGTATTCGTGCCCGGGTCTCGGGGCGCATCCATCCCGGGCAGGTAGTGGTCTACAACGGTTGGGAACCGCACATGTTCGAGAACTGGCAGGGCCCCAACGACGTGGAGCCGGGTATGGTGAAGTGGCTGCACCTGGTGAGCCGCTACGGGCATCTTCGTTACATGCCCTTCGGCTGGCAACCGGTGCCGGCGGACCGGGCGGTATTCATTGACGTTAAGAAGGTAGGAACGGACGCATGAGCGAGACAGTGGACATCACCGCGCAAGAACAGGCAGCACTCGCACGGGCGTTCGAGGCGACACCATCGGTGTTCAAGCTGCTGTCGACCCTGCGCACGCGGCGCATGGGGTTCGGTTATCAGAGCGAGTCGGGTGAACCGGAGGTGTTCTCGTGGTCGAGTGGCGGAGACGCGGTGCAGAAGAAAGGGCCGCTGGCGTTTCAGTCGACGCAAGCGCCGGTGCCGCTGACGGAAGTGGAAGAAGCCATCATCGCCTGGGCCGGCCTCGGTCCCAACGGCATCGTCACCGCCGACATCCCGGTGGCGGGCGATCTCGCCAGCCTCATGAGCTGGGCGGGACGCACGGCTCCCGGATCCAGCAACGACCACTCGGTGGATCTGCTGATCATCAACGATGATGGCGTGCACCTGTACCGGCCGGGCACCGAGAGAGCCAAGCCGGTGGAGATCGAAGGCCCCGACGACTACTGGAAGGTACTCGACTGGTACCGCCGCGGGCGCAGCACCATCATGGACCACCGTCCCAACGTCGACTGGAGTGTAGCCCCCCCGGGCACGCACAACGTGCGTCCCATGGGCGCGTTGCAGTACAACCTCAACCGTCCCGGGTCGACCTGGTTCTTGCCGGTGGGCGATCTCGGCCGTGAGTGGGTGAACCTGCTGCTGTCCTCCTATCACTTCTCGGGCTTCTATCTGGAAGATCCGCGCGGCAACAAGCCGGCCGGGTGCGATCAGTGGATCCGGCCCGGTTTCCTGGAGGTCGGCTTTCCGCTGCCGGTATTTGACGAGTTGGTGCTGATGTTGCACTCCAGCCAGGCGGCGGCGGTGGTGCAGAACATGCGCTTGGCCTGTGAGGCCCTCGGGCTTGGTGGCTGGACCATGGGCAACTACTCCGACGATATGGTGCTCGGCGGCTATCCGGAGGTGGCCAGCGGGCTCGGCTTCACGTTCATGGAGCGGCTGCCGGACGACAACCCTTCGCGTACGGCGACCTGTTTGGGACTTGAAGGCATATTCGAGGCGGTATGCGTGCCGTCGCCCTGGCTGCCGGATGCCCAGTCGGCCATTGCACGCGTCATGCAGGGCCGCTACGGCGATCACGGCACGCTGTCACGCACCGATAACTGGGGCGAGGGCAGCGGCGGTCCCTACCAAGAGGACACGCTAAAGCACATTCTCGAGCATCCGAAGGTACACATGCCGGACTGGGTGATCGATGCCGCCAAGGACACCATCGACTACATCGTGGGTGAGTACGGTATCGCACCGGCGTACATTTCTCCCGTGCGCGCCAAGTTCTCCATGCAGGCGCATCACGTGGATATCGATTATTACCAGCAGTTTCACGAGGGCGCGTTCCCGCTGACCGATCAGATCCATTCGCACTTCGACAACTGGCATAAGGGGTAGAGGATGAAGTTCGCATTCCTGTTCAGCTCTTTCATAC
This sequence comes from Gammaproteobacteria bacterium UBA2168, assembly GCA_002327525.1. Classification (GTDB taxonomy): domain Bacteria; phylum Pseudomonadota; class Gammaproteobacteria; order Pseudomonadales; family Azotimanducaceae; genus JASLQO01. The sequence continues at coordinate 22,504 of DCWG01000133.1, forward strand.
ATGATCTCGCCGTCGCCACCTACGTGGGCGGTGCAGTGGCCATGGAATTCATCTTAGGCCCCGCACAGCGCGCCATACCGCCAGCACAGGCGCAGGTAATGGGCGAGAAGACAGCTGAGCGTTTTCTGCTGCTGGTGTGGATCTCGCTGGTGCTGATTTTTCTGACCGGCGTATGGCGGTTGTATCTGAGGGGCTACATCGGCGGTGACGCCCTGTTCAATGCCCCACTCACACTCGAGTTCGCCTACGGCCGAACGGCCTTTGCACTGTTCCTGGTCTGGCTGATCCTGGTGATCAACGGCGCACTCATCACCTTCGTGTTCAGACCCAGGCTCACCAGCCGCATGTCGGCCGGGGTGTCACAGACCCAGGCGCAGGGCTCGCGTGATTCCATGATGGCGGCAGTGCAATGGATCGAGTGGCTCACCCGCATCGACCTGGTGCTGGCACTCCTGGCCGTGCTGCTCGGCGCATCGCTGATCTGGGGTGGGCTGTTCTGATGCCGCACCTCGACGGCTGTCCGCTGTACGGCTTGCTGCTGTGCGACAGCCTGCTGTCGACGCTGCATGCGCTCGCCTGGTCGATCTACGTGGGCGGTGCCATCTGCATGGAACTGATATTGCGCCATGCGCAGCAGTTCATGAAGCCCTCGCAGACGGCCTATGTGTGCGAGTTCTCGGGCCACCGCTACCGCTGGTGGTCGTTTTACTGTCTGATCGTATTACTGATTAGCGGTGCGCTGCTGGCCGTTCGAGCCGAGGATGCATCGCCCTTCTATCTGGGCCTGGTCGCAGCCCTTGCCGGGCTCTGGGTGGTGCAGGTCGCGCTGCTGGCGATGCTCTCGTTCCGCGTGCACCCGCAGATGCACGCACGCTTATTACCCTCCATGTCGCGGGACGAGATGCACCGCGAACGGCTGCGCGTGAAGGCCGCCATCGAGCGCATGGATCAGG
>DCWG01000062.1:0-219 GCA_002327525.1 Gammaproteobacteria bacterium UBA2168
TCGTTACTTCCTCGAGCACCGGGGCCCAGGTCTCGGCACCCGGTCTGGAGGCCGTCTTTGCTGCAGCGCCCGGCGTGATGCCCGCGACGATCTGTCCGGCCGCCACGCCATCTCCCTGCTTCAGGGGTGCGATGGCGGAGACGGTGCCGGCGCAGGGTGCGGTGACTACGGTTTCCATCTTCATGGCGCTGACCACCATGATCGCGTCTCCCGCCATTC
>DCWG01000062.1:529-10959 GCA_002327525.1 Gammaproteobacteria bacterium UBA2168
CCCGCCATTACGGCCATACCCGCTGTTGCCGAGAGTTCCACGACAGAGCTTTGCATCGGACATATCACCGCCTCGTCTCCGTCGGCGAGAGGCAGGTCGTTTCGGGGCGTGACGGGAACCGCGACCGCTCCGCTGCTCAGACGCGCCGCCTGTTCGTCCAGCAGCTGCCTGGCGCCGTTGGTTGCCGCGGTCTGCGCGTTCATGAGGTCCGGGTATTCGGTGAGCAGCGTGGTGCGGGCGTCACCCGCCGCGATGTCGGGATGCGAGACGATGGCATGCAATTGGTTGAGGTTGGTGCCGATACCTCTGATCTGAAAAGCCTCGATCGCCTGCCGGGAGCGAGTCACGGCCTGCGAGTATCCGGCTCGAGACGTGCAGACCAGTTTTGCGAGCAATGGATCGAAACTCGGATCGGGTGCATATCCCGCATAGCCACAGCCATCCACGCGGATCCCGGGTCCGGAGGGATCACGATAGGCGCTGATGATGCCCGGGGAGGTGACCACGACTCTCGACTGGATGGAAAAGCCGGAAGTCCTGATTGCAGACTGATCGCGAAGACCCAGTTCCCCGAGGGTGTTGCCTCCTGCCAGGTGGAACTGGGTGGTGACGAGGTCCACTCCGGTCACTTCCTCGGTAACCGTGTGCTCTACCTGCAAGCGCGGGTTGCACTCGATGAAGTAGTACGCATCCTGCTCCGGAGCGATCAGAAACTCGACCGTACCCGCGTTGACGTAGCCCGCTGCCTGCATGAGGCGTATGGCGTCGTCGAATATGCGTGTTCGCAGATCTTCACTCAGATTGGGCGCGGGTGCGATTTCGATCACTTTCTGGTTTCTGAGTTGCACCGAGCAATCGCGCTCGAATAAATGCACGGCCTCACCGGTGTGGTCGGCGAGCACTTGCACCTCTATATGTCGGGGGCGTTCGATCAGTTTTTCGACGAAGAGATCGCCGTTCCCAAAGGCCGCCTGCGCCTCGCTGCGGCAGCGCTCGAAGGCAGCGTCGAGTTCTGCGTCGTCGCGAACCGCACGCATACCCCGACCGCCACCGCCGGCGGCTGCTTTCAGCATTACGGGATAGCCGATTTGTCTGGCGACCTCAATGCCGGCGGTGGCATTTGGCAACTCGCCATGGCCGCCCGGGACGATGGGAATATCGAGAGTCCGAGCCAGTTTTCGGGCTTCTGGTTTGTTGCCGAACAGTGCGAGCGTGTCTGCAGAGGGTCCGACGAAAGTCAGCTCCTCGGCCTGACAGCGGCGGGCGAATTCAGCGTTTTCAGAGAGAAACCCGTAGCCGGGATGTACGCAATCGCATCCCGAACGCTTCGCCATCTCGATCATGGCATCGATGTCGAGGTAGGCGGCCACGGGGTCGGGCACTGCACCGATCTCGAAGCATTGCGTAGCGAACCTCGGGTGGAGCGAGAGTGCGTCCGCCGGCGGGTAGACGGCGACGGATTCCATTCCGAGTTCCGAGGCGGCGCGCGCGATACGAATCGCTATCTCACCCCGGTTGCAGATCAGTACTCGCTTGTGCAGCTTCACGCATCCCTCCTGGCTGGTGCGAAAGGACTATACCAGTTGTCGGTACGGCGCCGTTTGATCGTCGTAGAGTGATATATTGCTACGTTTGGTCGATGGGGGTTTGACAGAACTTGAATACGCTGACTGCAGAAGAACGGGCCGCGTTGCGGGAATCCGTGCACCGGCTGCTGCGCGATGAATGCAGCGAGTCTGCCGTGCGAGCAACCATGGAAACCGAGAGCGGATACGATCCGGATCTCTGGCGCAGCTTGAGTGAGATGGGTGTCGTTGGCCTGGTGGTCGATGAGGCCCAGGGTGGGTCCGGCGTGGGACCCGTGGAACTCGAGGCGGTGATGGAAGAGGTGGGGGCGGCACTGCTGTGTTCACCGCTGCTCGCCAGTGGCGTGGTGGCGGCCGAGTTGCTGAAGGCGTTGGGGGATAAAGGCGTCAGCGAGCGCCTCTTGCCGGAAATCGCTGCCGGCACTTCGATTGCGACCGCCGTGCTGACCGGCGACTCGGGTTGCTGGACGGAAGAAGGCGTCACCATTACCGGCGAGATTCAGGATGGCGGGTGGCAACTCAGCGGCGATGGCAGCTATGTGCTGCACGGACAGAACGCGGATGTGTTGCTAGTGGTTGCCAACACCGATGAAGGTCTGGCTGCCTTCGTGGCTGCCTCGAGCGCGGAAGGTGTTTCTATCGAGGCGTTACCGACCTTCGACCACACACTGCGGCTGGCCGGTATCTCGTTCGATGGTGTCGAGGCCGACCGCATCGAAGCGAGCGGCTCGGTTTGGGAAGCGGTGCGCCGGGCCATGGATCTGGCGTTGGTGGCACTCGCTGGAGAACAGGCCGGAGGAGCGCAGAAAGTGCTCGATTTCACCGTGGAATACGCAAAGACCCGCATTCAGTTTGGTCGTCAGATCGGCAGCTTTCAGGCGATCAAACACATGGCGGCCAATTTGTTGCTTGAAACCGAGTCCGCCATATCCGCCGCACGCCATGCGGCATCGCGTCTTGCACAGGACTCCGAAAATCGTGCCGAGGCGGTGAGTCTCGCGGCCTTTGCCTGCGCGGATGCTTTCGTCAAGACGGCGGCGGATGGCATCCAGATGCACGGCGGGATCGCCTTCACGTGGGAGCACCCAGCGCATCTCTACCTCAAACGTGCGCGCGCCGATGCGCAACTGTTCGGTACGCCGGCCTATCACCGTGAGCGCTATCTGCAAGAGTTAGGAGCCTGATATGAGCAGCGACAACCAAAGCAGTAACGATGTCCTGCGCGAGGAAGTTCGACAGTGGCTCGCTGAGAACTGGCGCCCGGAAATCGCCCGGACCCTGAGTCAGGAGCAGTATGGGTGGGAGACGTCCGAGACCCGCAAGGCGTGGCTGGCGAACGTGGTCGAGAGCCGTTGGGCGGTGCCACGCTGGCCGCAACAGTGGTACGGAAGGGACCTGAGCGACGAGCAGGGCAAGATCGTCGAACGGGAATTCGCCGCGGTACGCGCGCCGGGCGCGGGGCAGGACCGGATCAACCTCTGGGCCAACACCCTGCTTGCCGGAGGCAGCCAGGCGCTCAAGGAAAAACTACTGGCGCCGCTGCTCAAGAGCGAGGTGAACATGTGCCTGCTCTACAGCGAACCGGGCGCGGGATCGGATCTGGCGGGTATCCGCACACGGGCTGATCGGCAGGGTGATCACTATGTGATCAACGGACAGAAGGTATGGACCTCGGGCGCCGCGGTTGCCGACTACGGAATGCTCATTGCCCGCACCGACTGGGATGTACCGAAGCATCGTGGCATCAGCTTCTTCTTCTGCCCGATGAAACAGCCTGGCATCGAGGTGCGGCCCCTGCGCCAGATCACCGACGAAAGTCACTTCAACGAGGTGTTCATCACGGACGTGATCGTCCCGGTCGAAAACCTGCTGGGTGAGCTCAACACCGGTTGGCAGGTGCTCAACATGGCACTCGCCTACGAGCGCTCGTCCATGGGCGAGAGCGCCCGCGGGCCGCGTAGTGGGGTCGCGGAGTCCAGGAATGAGGAACCGCTGGTTGCACTGGCGCGTGAAGCCAGGGTTCTCGCCGAACCGAAGCTGCGGCAGGACATCGCTCAGGCGATTTCGTACAAGCGGCTCAACGCGCTGAACAGTGCGCGGGCCAAAGCGGACCTGGAGCAGGGCACCTCATCCTCCATCATGAGTCTCGGTAAGCTGGCGATGTCACGCATTCTCCATGAGGAAGCGCGTGTGCGAACGGAGATTCTCGGTGCACAGAGTCTGTTCGAGGGCGAGCACTACCCGCGTGCGGAAGATGCCAACTTCCTGACGCTGAATGCCTACTTCACGTCCATCGGCGGTGGCACGGATCAGATTCAGCGCAACATCATCGGTGAGCGGGTGCTGGGACTCCCGAAGGAGCCGGAGGTGGACAAGACCGTTCCGTTTCGGGATGTGCGAACCAGTTGATGGAGTACTTGAGCCATGGCACTGACCGGCGGCACAATCGGCGGTATTCGAAAGTAATGTAGTAAAGGAGAGTTTGGATGTCCTCACTCAAACCAGGTCTGCGACTGAAAAGCGCGGTATGCGACGGCGAAGCTATGATCGTCAAGGCCATCGACGTGACTCTGACCTGCGGGGGTGTGCCGATGCTCGCCGCCGATGACACCGCCGATGGTGCGGAGGCCGATCCCGAACACATGTATCAGTGCCTGATCGGCAAGCGTTACGTGAATGCCGAGGAAACGCTGGAAGTGCTGTGTATAAAGTCGGGCGACGGTTCCTTCGGTTACGACGGGCAGATGCTCATGGGTAAGGAAACCAAGAAGCTGCCGTCCTCAGATTGACCTGCCGTCGCCGGACGATACGGCGCGCTCACTCCAGCGCGCCGGATACCAGCAGTTCACCGATCTTCTCGTCGTCGTAGCCGAGCACGTCGTTCAGCACAAACATCATGTCGCGGGAGAAGGTGGGTGCGCTCGTATCGACCGACGGGTTCGAACGTGACATGTGAATGCGCGCAGCCTCGACCACGGTTTCACCGCCCTCGTGGTGCGGCAGCCCGATGAAGTGCTCGAAATGCGCAAGCTGCGGGTCCTTCACCAGCTCGGGACTGTTCTGAATAACCGATGCAGGTACTCGGGCCGCCTGTAGCTTCTGCTCCAGCTGGTATCCATCCTGGGTCCGGGTGTAGGCAGCGATCGTTTCGTCCAACTCGTCCTGACGCGCGAGGCGCTGGTCAGCGTGAAGAAAACCGGGATCCTCCCCATCGAGTGCCGGGATCAGGGTGCACAGTGCCCGCCAGTGCTCGTCTGTTTCGCAAGCCAGGGCAATGAACTGGTCTTCCCCCGACACCGGATAGGCTCCATGCGGTGCCCAGTTGAGATCCCGATTGCCGAGACGGGCCTGGACGTTGCCATTCGCCGTGTAGTCCAGCAACGCCGGTGTGATGAAGTGCATGGCGGCTTCGACCTGGGCGAGATCGATGTGCTGTCCTGTCCCCGTGCGCTGGCGGTGGTCGAGCGCCGCCAACACGGCCAGGGCGTTGTAGCGGGGTGCGATGTAGTCCGTGTACGCCCCGAAAGGTCCGGCAGGTTCGCGATCCTGCCAACCGGTGATCAAGTAGAAACCGGTGATCGCGGCGGCCAGATTGCCGTACCCGGCGAACATCGCAAGCGGTCCCGTTTGTCCCATCAGGCAGGTGCTCAGCATGATGAGGTCGGGATTCACCGAACGAAGCGTCTCGTAGTCGAGCCCAAATGTCTTCATCGCACGCGGTGAGAAGGATTCGGCCAGTACGTCCGCCCAGCGTACGAGATCGAGCGCCACCTGTTTGCCTTCCGGGCTGGCGAGATTGAGCGTGATGAGCCGTTTGCCCGCGTTGGTCGAGTGGAACACCGCCGACTTCTCCGGCTCCTCGTCTCCATCCATAAATGGCCGAATCGTGCGGCAGACGTCGAGTCTGGTGGATGATTCCACGCGTATGATCGTCGCGCCCCAGTCGGCCAGGATACGCGTGGCGCTCGGTCCCGCCAGAGCCCACATGAAATCGAGTATCTTCACACCGGCCAGCGGCGTGGCAGATTCCGGAGCCGCTCCAGGAGGCGAGCGGTCGGGTGGCGACAGGCGTTCGAGTTCGGCGAGAATCTCCTGGGTGTGTTCACCGACCCGCGGAGGGCGGGAACAGTTTTGCAGGGGGGTTGCGCTGAACTTCGCGAAGGGCCCGGGAAAATCGATCTCGGCCGCGGCGCCACCGCCCGTGGGTTTTCGGAAATACTCGCGGAAGGCGAGTTGATCACTGGTTACTACGTCCTCGATGGTGGTCATGGGAGCGAGCAGCAGGCGGCGCTGCATGGCTGCCTTGAGCAGTTCTCCCTTGGTCTTCGATGCCGTGCATTCGGCGATACACCCCTTCACGCGCTCGAATTCCTCGATGGGTTCCTGTCCCGTCGCGAGCAGGTGCCCGTATTCGATCCAATCCTTGTCCCGGGTTGCGGCGTCGCAGAAGCCCTCGTCGTAGACGTACTCCATGAGACGCCGTGTCGGCGGACCCACGGTCGCGCCAAACAGGTGAGTAATCGATACGTGGCCGTCCCTGGCCGGATAGGTGAGCTGGATGCGCAGGGCAGCTGCTTTGATGCCGCCCGCGATGCGCTTGGCAGTGGTTTCGTTGACCGCGGCGGATAGGATGTACCCCTGAGTTGCCAGTGCCAGTGCCTGTTGTGCGCTCACCTCAACGTGCTGGCCACGGCCGGAACGGTTGCGTTCGTGCAGGGCGATGAGCGCACCGGTGGCGGCCTCGGCGGCGGTGTGATTCCATGCCTGGGGCACGCTCATGCGCAGCGGCGGGCGATCTTCGTCGCCGGTAATGGCCATGGGGCCCGCGCTTGCGACCATTGTGATATCCGAGGCCGCCCAGTAGGCCTTGGGTCCCGTGCTGCCAGCGCGCTGTACCCGAATCCCCTTGCGGCGAGACTACCCACCGGTTCTGCCTCGATCAGAAAATCGGTGCGCTCGACCAGGTGCATGAATGTGTCCGCATCGGCCTCGATGTCGAGTTCGATGCTGCGCTTGCCTCGCGCATAGCCCCACCAGTAGAGGGAATTCTCAGGATCTTCACGGTTGTGTAGAAAGGGTGCCAGATGACGTCCGGGCGCACCGCCCGGTGGTTCGATCTGAATGACGCCGGCGCCGAGGTCGCCGAGAATCTGTGCGCAAAGCACACCCTGGCTCTGAGTCAGATCCAGAACCCGATAAGGTGCTAGCAGCATTGTGTTTCCTCCCCTGGAGCAGATATTGTCGAGAAAGACACCGGTAGCGCAAGCCGCGTTTGCCGGCATAGGAGTTGCTTACACAGGAGTTGTCATGTCTGGAGAGATCGAAGCGGATTCGCCCCGCTATCTGCGCGGGAAGTACGCTATCGTCGGCGTGGGTGAAACGGAGTACACGCGCGGATCCGGCTGCACCACGCGGGCGCTGGGCACCCGTGCCGTGCGTGCGGCCATCGAAGATGCGGGCCTGACGCCGGGGGATGTCGACGGCATGCTGTCCTACAGCTTCAACGACTCTACCCCGTCGCCGGCCATCGCCGGAGATCTCGGCATGCGGCTCGATTTCCATATGGACGTGTACGGCGGCGGTTCCAGCATCGAGGCGCTGGTGGGCATTGCCATTGGCGTCATCGAAGCCGGTATGTGCAAGACCGTGGTCATCTACCGGGCGATGAACGGCTTCAGCCAGGTCCGCATTGGCGGTACCGGTCGCGGTAGAGGGTCGGCCATGTCCGGCAATGGACTGTTTTCGCGCGGGATCGGTATGGTGAGTGCCGCACAGATGTTCTGCCACTCGTTCATGCGACACATGTACGACTACGGCACTACGCCGGAACAGGTGGCGCACGTGAAGGCCATTCATTCTGAGCACGCATCCAATAATCCGAAGGCGTACTACAGCAAACGGACCACGGTCGATGAGGTGCTGGCGAGCCGCATGATCGTGAAACCCCTGCATCTGCTCGATTGCTGTGTGGAGACGGACAACGGCACAGCCATCGTGGTGACGTGCATCGACCGCGCAAGGGATTGCCGGCACACACCGGCAGTGATTCAGTCGGTGGTGGGGCGGTGTCTGAAACCGCGCAGCGACATGCACTACCAGTCCGGTCCCATCTCCACGGTCGCGGGACGCTACGCCCGGGAGATTCTCTGGCCAAATGCAGGTGTCGGTCCGGAGGACATCGAGATGACGGGTTCCTACGATGCGTTTACCTTCACCACGATGATGCAACTCGAAGATTACGGATTCTGTAAGAAGGGCGAGGGCGGCGACTATGTGAGTTCCGGCATCATGCGTCTCGGCGGCGCGCGACCCAACAACACCAGCGGTGGGCACCTGTGCGAGGGCTACACGCATGGCATCAATATGGTCATCGAAAACGTGAGGCAATTGCGACACGATGTGGACGACGGCTGTCCCGTCGGTACCAACGGCAAACGTCGACACACCTATGACTATTGCGAGGGCGGCTGCCGGCAGGTGGAGGGCGTGGAGCTGTCTGCCAATCTGGGTTGGGGCACGCCCGGGATGGGTTCGGCGATGGTCATGGCGAGGGGGAGCTGAAGATGGCGGCTCTCGAAGGCGAATACCTCGGATTGAAGGTCTACATCGATGAGACCGATCGGGAAAACCATACTTTCTTCGGTTTTTGCGGGCAGCACGAAGTGCGCCTGCAGCAGTGTGTGAGTTGTGGTCTCAAACGGTTTCCTCCGACGACGGCGTGTCCGTTTTGCGCGCATGGCGAGTCGACATGGGAAGTAGTGGGTGGTCGTGGAACGGTGTACTCGTATGGGGAAGTGCACCATGCCATCCAGCCGGCGTTCAGGACGCATTCACCGTACGCACTATTGCTGGTCGAGCTGGATGAACAGCGCGGCGAGCCAGGTGATTACGACGGGCTGCGTATTCAGGGCAACCTGGCCACGCCTGACGGCGAACTGGCACCCCCGGAACTAGTGTCGAGTGTCGGTATCGGTACCCGCGTGAAGGTGGTGTTTCGCGACATTGGCAGCGGGATCGCGATTCCGATGTGGAGTATCGATGACGAGGTCGAGCAGCCTGAACAGCCGTGGCGCTATGCAATCGAATGAGGAGGCGCAGGTGGCATGAATTTACCCGAAGCATTCGTGGCCGACATGGCTTCTCATATGGTGAAACCGCCGGATGTGCGGCAAAACTATCCGGACACAGAGTTCCGTGACCGCGCGATACGCATCCAGCGCGAGGACGCCGTTTCAATGGGCTGAATCCGCTCGCACGCCTGCCGAGCGAATACATGCGCGAGAAGTTCTGGTACGTGATGGATCCATCGGAGGCGTCGAAAGACGTGCAGTGCGACCTGGTGGGAGAGGATGAGTTTCTGTGGGGTTCGGACTACCCGCACATCGATTCTCGCATCGGCGCAATGGATGAGTTGTACGCGGCGCGCGCCAATGTCCGAGCAGCGTCGCAATCTGGTGCCTGGTGGCAACGCGAAGAGGCTGTTCGATCTCGATTGAGGGTGTTGCGGGGCCAAGCGACTGCGCTCACAATTCGAAGGCATCAAGGTGGGAGATCTGGTATGCGTAATGTCTCTGTTGGACTGATGGTGGTCCTGCTGGCAGCGTGTGGTGAAAGGGCGTCTGAGCAGCAACCGGCAGCGACCGGGGCAGAGGTGCCCGAGGAACGACAGGAGACGGTGCAACGCGCCGTGGCGTACACCGAGGAACGGCTGCCGTGCGACCACTACACCGAAACGCGCCTGCCGTTGTTCGGTGATCTGCACGTGCACACCAACTTCTCCTTCGATGCGGCCGCCAACAGCATCGGAGCCACACCTGTGGATGCCCATCTGTACGCCAAGGGAGAGGCCATCGACTTCTGGCCCCTCGATGAGAATGGCGCGCCGGGCGGTAGTTTCGCCATCGACCGGCCGCTGGATTTTCTGGCCGTGACCGACCACGGCGAATTTCTCGGCGAACGTCGCCTGTGCCGCGAGGAGGGTTCGCCGCGATACGACTCGGCGTTCTGCCAGGGTACACGGGAGAGTGAGCGCCAGAGCATGTTGATGCTGGGTCAGGTCATCACGACGGAAACGCCATTCCGGGTGCCCGAGGTTTGCGGCGAGGACGGTGAGCTGTGCCGTGAGTATGCACGTACACCCTGGCAACACATGGCGCAGGCCGCGAATGAGGCGTATGACCGGTCTGCAGCCTGTACCTTCACTAGTTTCGTTGCCTACGAGTACACGGGCACACCTGGCACGTCCAACTATCACCGCAATGTCGTGTTTCGAAATGCCAACGTGCCCGAGTTGCCGGTGTCGTATGTCGATGCGCCTTACGACAGTCTGTTGTGGCGGAAACTCGATGCAGCGTGCACGGCGGATGCAGGTTGCGATTACCTCACGATTCCGCACAACAGCAATCTGGCCAATGGACGCATGGCGCCATATATGCGCCTCAAGCCGACACTCGAGAACCGCCGGGAATACGCGCAAAAAAGACTCGAACGGGAGCCCATCATGGAGATCTTCCAGCACAAGGGTAACTCGGAGTGCATCAACGGCCTTACCAGCGTGCTCGCCGAACCGGATGAGCTGTGTGACATGGAGCGTGTGCGTGTGATGGGGCAGGAAAAAACCTACGCCACGCGCGAATTAGATGGGGCGGAGCTCATTCTCGGCACCGCGACCGAGGTGACGGCGGAGTGCGGTGACGAGGTGGGGGCAAATGGCATGCTCGGGGCGGGGTGTGTGCACCCCACCGATTTTCATCGCTCGGGACTGCTGGTGGGACTCTCAGAGGAGCAGGCGAGCGGATACAACCCGGTGAAGCTCGGTGCCATCGGCTCGACCGACACGCACGC
>DCWG01000062.1:11285-20279 GCA_002327525.1 Gammaproteobacteria bacterium UBA2168
CGACACGCACGCGGCGACACCGGGCGCTGTGCTGGAGGACGACTGGCGCGGGCACGTCTCTGTCGAAGCCACACCAGCCGAGCGTCTGCAGCCGGGACTTCTCACGAGCGGTATCGACGGCAATCCGGGTGGGTTGGCCGGTGTCTGGGCGATGGAGAACTCGCGTGATGCGATTTTCGAAGCCATGCAGCGCAGGGAGGTGTTCGCCACCACCGGTCCGCGCATCGTGCCGCGCTTTTTCGCGGGATGGCGATACGACGCGGATCTGTGCGAGCGGGCCGATCTGGTAGAAACCGGGTATGCGGAAGGTGTGCCGATGGGTGGGAACCTAGCGGTAGCGCCCTCGGCGGGTGCGAAACCCGTGTTTGTCGCCTCCGCGCTACGCGACCCGGCAGACGGGGCGACTCCCCTGCAGCAACTGCAGCTGGTCAAGGGCTGGGTGGAGGCCGATGGCAGCATGCGCAGTTCAGTCACGACCATTGCGGGGGGTGCAAATGATGCGAGCGTCGATGTTGCCACTGGAATCGCGACAGGTGACGGGCACGACAGCCTGTGTGCCGTATATCGCGACGAGACCTTCGATTCCGCACGGCCGAGCTACTACTATCTGCGCGCGGTCGAAAACCGCTCAGCGAGGTGGCACGTACACGACTGTCTGCGGTTAGCGGAAACGGAACGCCCGGCCGTGTGCACGGACGGATCGTATCCGGCTGAAATCCAGGAGATGGCCTGGTCCTCACCCGTCTGGTACAGGCCCGCTCTTTAGCCGTCTCGGTCGTGGGCTGGCTCGCGAATTTCCTGGGCGCGCGCATCACCATCTGGATGGCGCTCGTGATCCAATGTGCGCCACTGTGTATATTCACGTACGCCGGTAGTGTGCCGAGCGCGGTGGCGGCGTGCCTCTAGTATTTCGGCTACGCCGGTATGTCACCGCTGCGCACCTTCGCGATCTCCACAGCCATGGGTAGTGCTTTGTTCGCCTAGGCCAAAGGCGTCGCATTGTCGCACTGCCGTTGGTCATCTCGGCATCGCCGCTGGCGGGATTCATTTACGATCCGACCGGCAGCCACAAGATTGCCTTTCTCATCCTCGCCGGGCTGATGCTGGTCGCATGTGCGGGTTCGTTTTTCTTACAGGCTGGTGGTGCCCTCGAGCGGCGAAGACTCAAGCGGGAACTAGCTGCCGGGAGTGCAGGGTAGGGGAGGCGTCGATCCGGGCAAGTGGCAAACGTCGGCTGCCGGGCTTATCTTGTGGTGCATTGTCTAGCACACGGGTGCGCGGGGTGCCGCGTCCGGAGGAAACACATCATGCAAACACCCATCTGCGAAAAACTCGGCATCGAGTTCCCGCTCTTTGCATTCAGCCACTGCCGGGATGTGGTGGTCGAAGTCAGTAAGGCGGGTGGATTCGGCGTGCTGGGGGCCGTCGGCCACACGCCCGAGAGTCTTGAAATCGAGCTCACCTGGATCGACGAACATATCAACGGTAAACCTTACGGGGTGGACCTGATCGTTCCGACCAGCATGGACGCCAAGGAAGGTGGGCTGACTGTCGAGGATCTGGAGGCCCGTATTCCCGAGGGCCACAAGCGCTACGTGGAACAGATCCTGGCGGAGCACGGCATTCCCACCAACGACCTGTGGGAGCAGGAATTGTCCGAGGATTATGGCGACAACATGCGGGCTGCGGGCGCCTCGATGCAGTTGGATACCGCGCTCAGGCACCCGGTGAAGCTGGTCGTGAACGCACTGGGCGTGCCTCCGCCATTCATGATCGAAGCCGCGCGGGAACGGAGTATTCTGGTGGGCGCGCTGGCCGGTTCGAAACAACACGCCATCAAGCATGGAGAGGCTGGGCTCGACATCGTCATCGCGGCTGGCGGTGAGGCTGGCGGCCACTGCGGAGAAATCGCCACCATGGTACTCGTGCCGGAAGTGGTGGAGGCGCTGGCCGAATACGGGGACATCGCGGTGCTGGGTGCGGGAGGCATAGTCACCGGCCGTCAGATGGCGGCCTGCATGACAATGGGCGCCCAGGGGGTGTGGACCGGTTCTGTCTGGTTGACTACCGCGGAAGCTGAGACGCACCCGGTGATCAAGGACAAGATGCTGAGCGCGAATTCGCGGCAAACGGTGCGCTCACGTAGCCGGACGGGCAAGTATACGAGGCAGCTTCGCTCACCCTGGACGGATGCCTGGCAAGCGCCGGAGGCCCCGGATCCGCTACCCATGCCCCTGCAGGGACTGGTCAGTGGACCCGCGCTGGTGAAAATCGACAGGCTCGCGCTGGCCGGTGATCCGGGCGCAAAGGCACTCTCCACATACTGGGTGGGGCAGGGCGTGGGCCTGATGAACGAAACCATCGGGGCGCGCACGGTGGTCTATGACTTCATGCAGGACTGGGCGGCCGCGGCGGAGCGTCTGTCCGCTCTGATGGATAGCTGAACACAGGGTGCCCCGGTACCCGGGCGGTGGCCGTCTGCTGGCGTGAATGAAGCTTCGCTAGACTAGGATCCCGCTGAAGAAGGTCCGCCAGTATTCACCGGCGATGTCCTCCGGCGAGAGACGGCCCCCGGGATCGTGCCAGTGGGCGATACCGTTGAAGAGATCGAATAATCCCAGTGCAAGAAGCTTGGGGTCGGCGGCCCTGATGGAGCCGTCCTTCATGCCGAGGCACAGTGAATTCTCGATCTGCTGGTGAAGGTTGCGTCTGGCGAGCCTGTTCTTCCTGCGTGTCTTCGACTCGAGACTCTTCGGGTGTGTCTGCACCAGGCAGCGACCGAAGTCACCGCAAACGTGTCGTGACCAGGCATCGAAGAAAATGCGCAATCGCTCGGCACCCGTATCGCCCTCGTTCATCGCCGGTAGCATGGCGGCTTCCGCTTCCTTCACGGCGTAGGTGATCACCTCGTACAGCACCTCGTCCTTGCTCTTGGCGTAGTAGTAGAGTGCGGGTTTGGTAACGCCGAGGGCCGCGGCGATGTCGTCCATGGTGGTGTTGTGATAGCCATGTCGATTGAACAAACGTGCGGCGGCACGCAGCACTTCCAGTTTGCGGTCGCTGAAGGAAATGTGGATGTTCTTCGGTTTTCCGACCAGCTTGCTCTTAGCCATGGGCCTTGAGGTTCCTGTGAATGAACATGTCCTTGCCCGGTTCCGGCGGGTGCACCGGACAGGAAGGAGTATAGTCCGAATATTACTGAACGGATAGTAAATTAATGATACGCCTGTCATTCCATGGCTAGCGAGGCAAACACGTCCGCCGCGCGATCCACGTCGTAACCGAGAATCTCGAATAGTATCTGCGCGTTGTGCTCGCCGAGCCCGGGGTGTGCCCTGGTGATCCGGGCGGGCGTGCGTGATAACTTGAATCGGGTGCCCTCGACGATCACCTCTCCAAGGGAAGCATGTTGCGTCGGTACGAAATGGTCGCGGAATCCGAGCTGTGGGTCGGCCCAACACTCGGCCGTATTCTGTACCACATGTGCAGCGATACCGGCATTGATCAGATTCGCGGTGAGCTCCTGCTCGTCCTGGTCCTGCGTCCATGCTCCGATCGCCTCTTCCAGTTCTGCTTCCCGAGCCTTTCGTCCCACTGCCGTGGCGAGATCCGCATCTTTCGGGAGCGCGGCCATTTCAGCCAGTGCGCGCCAGGCCTCGTCACTCTGACACGCGATAGCGATCCAGCGGTCTTCGCCATGGGTGGGAAATACACCGTGCGGACACAGTTGCAGATCGCGGTTGCCATCGCGCTGCCATACACGGGCGTTCAGTTCGTAGTCGAGAATCGCGGGAGCGAGCATGTGAATGGCGGCTTCTGCCTGTGAAATGTCGATGTACTGACCTTCCCCGGTCCTGCGCTTGTGCTCGAGTGCCGAGAGCAGTGACGCCAGCATGAAACGTGGGGAAACACCGTCCGTATAGGCGAGATAGGGCCCCGCTGGAGAGCGGTCCGGCCAGCCCGTGAGCTCGTAGAAACCCGTGATGGCCGCGGCCATGTTGCCATAGCCTGGTACCTGGGCGCGTGGCCCGGTCTGACCCATGAGACAGCTCGAGAGCATGATGAGGTTTGGGTTCACGAGCTTGAGGCTCTCGTAGTCGAGGCCCCAGCCGGCCATCGCCTTCGGCGAAAAAGACTCGGTGACGACGTCTGCCCAATGCACCAGATCCAAAATCACCTCGCGGCCCGTGGGGTTACTCGGATCGATAGTCACACCCAGCTTGCCGGTGTTGAAGTTGGAAAACGACACCCCGTGTTCCAGCGTCTGCTCGTCGTCCTTGAATGGTGGGTGCCCGCGGGCGGGTTCGAGTCGCGTTGTTGATTCCACTTTGATGACAGTGGCGCCATAGTCGGCCAGCACCCGGGTGAAAAACGGTCCGGCGATGACCCACATGAAATCCAGAACCTTGAGGCCCGACAGCGGTAATGAGGTGTCGTGAGCGTCGTTGTCATCGGGTATAGCGGGCTTTGACCTTGGCGCCGACACACCGGCGGGACCGGGAAGAGACAGTGGAGTCCTGGAGAATCTTGCGAATTCACCCGGCACGCGTACCTTCTTCCCGCCCAAATCTATTGTGTGCCAGAACGCGCGCTCGTGAAACTGCTTTTCTCCGAACAAACCCTCGATGGTGAGGGTGGGTGCGATGTAGATACCCCGGCTCAAGCCTTCTTCGAACAACTCATCCCGAGTCCGGGTTAGCGTGAAGGCTTCTATTTTCCTGCAGAGCTCCAGATATGGCAGCGGTTGTTCCATTAGCACGGGGAGTTCCCAATCACGCTCCACCTCTTCCCTGCTGCAGAATCCCGCCTCGTGCACCCAATGAAACAGCCTGCGGTTCGGCTCGACAAATGCGTGACCAAACAGCAGGGTAATGGCTACGAAACCGTCGCGGCACGGCCATGTGAGCTGAAATGGCAGGACACCGGCGAGGCCACCCGCTTCCCGTAGCACGGTGGCCTCGGAGTTGTTGGGTGCGACGAGATTGGCGGACAGCGCCGCCTGGGCGGACGACTGCTGCGCGGATACGTCCACATGCTGCCCCAATCCACTTTTGTGCCGGGCCTGGAGAGCGATGAGTGCTGCACTCGCTGCGTCTGCACCGGCATGCAGAAAAGACTGGGGCACGCTGGTTCGTACCGGCGCACGATCCGAATCTCCCGCCAGCGCATGAGCCCCGCTCGCCGCCCACACGGTCAGGTCGCTCGCCGGCCAATCTGCCTTGGGGCCGGCCGTACCGAAGGGCGTGATCGAGACACAGATGATCGCTGGATTGAGCTCGGCGAGGTGCTCGTAGGTCATTGCGAGACGTTCACGGTCTGTGTTTGAAAAGGACTCGATCAGGAAGTCGGCTCCCTCGAGGAGATCGAGGAATGCCTGCTTCCCCGGGTCGGATTCCAGATCGATTTCCCGTGACGACTTGCCACGGGCGTAGGCCTGCCACCAGAGACTCTCACCGGAAGCATCGAAGGGGGGCAGTCGTCGTGCCGACGATCCCCCGGGTGGTTCCACAGCGATGACCTCCGCGCCAAGGTGACCCAGAATGTATCCACAGAACAAGCCGTGTTCATCGCTCAGGTCGAGTACGCGATACTGAGAGAGCATCGCATGTTGCGCGGACATAAGTGTCTCCCCTCCGGTTCCCTATGGGAGATTAAGCTCGATGCGGGCGCTACGCAAAGAGAGCACCATCGCCATATGGGGGTTATCTCAGCTCAGGATGATGTTGAGGTTCCATCGCCGCCCTCATCGTGGCCGGGATTTCGACCGCACGGCGGGCATCGAGATCCAGCGTCACCGATACGGTGGTGGCCGTGCTGAGCAGCGTGCCTGAGTCGATGCCGAACACCCAGTGATTGCGGCAAAACGTCTTACTGCCGATGTCCACTTCCGCGTGGCAGGTCTGAACCCGGTCCCCGACCCTCGGCAGTTGCAGAAGAACGTTGCGTGTCTCCAGATCGGCTATACCAAGCCGATGCCCATCTTCGGTCTCGAACACCCATTCGCTGGAAGAATCGTCAACCAGTGACCCGCTGTACGGCAGGTGCTGGAACCGGTGCGCGAGATAGATGCCCGCCGGGTCACATTCGTCCTGCATAATCGTGCGCGGCTGGTTGAACATGAGATTGTGCTGCCTTGCCTCGGTCAGCTGCAGCATGAAGGGTGCGCGCGTCAGGTCCAGAGAACGCGTCCGCCCGTGCGCCGGCCACTCGACGCGGGCGCCAGCTGCGCTTTCGACGACATCCGCTGGTACGGCGACAGGTGTCCGTGTGGCGCGAGTTTGTAGCTGCAACTCGTATACGAAGGTTGCGGAAAGCTCGTCACGTTCCTGATTGAAGAGTTCCTGATAGAAACGCAGCCGTTCGCTGTTCGCGGCGAGTACGCCTGCGCGAACCAGAAGGGGAGCATTGAGAAACTGTTCGCGGTAGTTGCGCATGAAACCATCGACCACAGTTAGTTCGACACCCTCATCCTGGCAGTCGTCGGCACTCAGACCATGCACCTCGGCCAATATCCGGCTGGCCCGGAGTGCCCTTTCCTCGTAGAACGGTACACTCAGGTGGCCGAGTTCATCTATCTCGGATTCCTCCACGCGGCTCGTGTGGAGATCTGTGAGGCCTTGGAAGATCAGGGAGGTATCGCGCATGCTGGGTTGATTCCGCTGGTGAGAGGTCGAGCTGATCAGAAGTGGAGGTCGTGGTGTTATCGCGATGACCGGTTCCGATGGTTCATTTCCTCAGATCGTCGATGAGCAATTGTTCCGAATCTGCACTCATTTGTGCGAACATCACGGACACGCGATCGATGAGCGATCCATAGCGGGCCTTGATGCCGTCTGCTACCGATACGGGTTCGCTGACGACGGCGAATTCGTTCAGCATACCGAGAGTGATCAGGTCCCCCATCTCGGCCCAGCGCCCCTGTTTGGACATGGCGTTCAGTTCGAAGTGGAGTTCGCCCTCGCCAATGCTGTCGAGCACCGGCTTGTAGGCAGGAGTAGAACCGTAGAAGGCGATCTGCCTGCGGGTGGCCAGTTGTACCTGTTGCATCTGCTCCTCGGTCTCGCCGCTCACCACGAACATGGGATAACTGATTTCGATGTCTTCGCGTGACCTGCCGGCGCGCGCGAGCCCCCGCTCGATGGCGGGCATGATGGCGTTCTCGAGGTAGGCTGGCGTGGTGAACGGGTGCACGATCATGCCGTCGGCGACTTCACCCGCGGTCTCGGTCATCTTCGGCCCCACGGCGGCGACAAATACACGCGGCGCACCGTGCTGTGTGTTTTGCGGCTTGAACATGGGCGTCATCAGAGTGTGGGTGTAGAACTCGCCGACGAACTCCAGCGGCTCGTCGTCGTACCAGCACGACCAGATGGCTCGCATGGCCAGCACGAATTCACGCATGCGGGCGGCGGGGCTCGACCAGGGCATGCTGAAGCGCTTCGTGATGTGCGGTTTGATCTGGGAACCGAGGCCCAGCACGAAACGACCGCCAGATGCGTGATTCAGGTCATTGCCGATGTTTGCCAGCAGCATCGGCGTTCGGGCGAAAGCGACGGCAATGGCCGTCATCAGATCTACCCGTGTCGTGGCCTCAGAAGCCAGCAGCAGGGGAAAGAAGGGATCGTTGGTGGTTTCCACGGTCGCGACACCCGAGTAGCCCACCGTTTCGAGGCGTCTTGCGTCACTCGCAGCGCGAGACAGGTTGCTACCGATGTTGGCGTCTACTTTCATGGCGTTGCTCCGGGTCAGTGAATTTCAGGGTGTGAAGGTCGCCCAGTTCTCGAGAGACGATCTCAGCGTCCAATGGTAGGGCCACTATAGCGGTACGAGGGACATCTGCCACGGCTTGTCTTGCAAACGGATATTACTTACTATTCAGTAAAATTCCGATCACGAGGTGCGCGATGTCAGGGAGCGTAAAAGTTGTCGGTGTGGGGATGATTCCATTCACCAAACCGGGAGCGAGTGACAGCTACGATGTCATGGGGGAGACGGCCGCGAGGCTGGCGCTGGACGATGCGGGTATCGCCTACGATCAGATCGGCCAGGTATACGTCGGCTACGTGTACGGTGACTCTACTGCCGGGCAGGCCGCGGTGTATGGACTCGGCATGACGGGTGTGCCCATCATCAACGTGAACAACAATTGCTCCACGGGTTCCTCGGCGCTGTTTCTCGCGCGGCAGGCGGTCGAGTCCGGCATGGTCGATTGTGCCTTGGCGCTGGGCTTCGAGCAGATGAATCCGGGTGCATTGGGGTCCGTGTTCACCGACAGACCCAATCCGATGAAACGCATGTTCAAGGAAATGAAGACACTGCAGGAACTCGATTCCAACGCTCCGGGTGCTGCACTGTATTTTGGTGGGGCGGGGCGCGAGTACGCGCAAGAATACGGGACGAAACCGGAAACCTTCGCCAAGATCTCCGAGAAGGCGCGCCGTCACGCGGCCCGCAATCCCTATGCAGTGTTTCGCGAGGAACTGAGCGTCGAACAGATCATGGAATCCCCCCACATCTATGGTCCTCTCACCCGCTTTCAATGCTGTCCTCCCACGTGCGGTGCGGCGGCCGCCGTACTGTGCAGCGAGCCGTTAGCGAAAAAACTCGGCCTAAACAACGCGATCTCGATCAAGGGCCAGGCCATGACGACGGATTTTCCAAGTACGCTGGAAGCGCACTCCATGCGCAAACTGGTCGGCTACGACATGGCGAAGAACGCCGCCGACGCTGTTTACGAACAGGCCGGCCTCGGGCCCGAGGATGTGCAGGTGTGCGAACTGCACGACTGTTTCACCGCCAACGAACTCATCACCTACGAAGCGCTCGGGCTGACGGCCGAGGGCAGTGCTGAACAATTTATCTGGGACGGTGAGAACACCTACGGCGGCCGGGTGGTGACCAATCCGTCTGGCGGACTGCTTTCCAAGGGTCATCCGCTGGGCGCGACGGGGCTCGCGCAGTGCACGGAGCTGGTATGGCAGCTGCGGGGCGATG